>NZ_CP097462.1:0-328750 GCF_023559245.1 Sphingomonas sp. KRR8 | reverse complement strand
CTGCCGTCTGCCATGGAACGACTCTCCTGTCCTGCCACGCCAACGGGCCGGAAAGAGGGGCGTTCCTGTTGTTACGCCTACGGAGCGGGCCAACCCTCGATCAGCTCGACGAAGCGGGTGAGCCAGGCGTTGGTCTGGTGCCCGTCCACCACCCGGTGATCGATGGTGAGCGTGACGTAGGCCATCGGTCGGATGGCGATCGCGTCGGCGCCATCCACCTCACGAACAACCACCCGCTTCTGCAGCTTGCCGACGCCAAGGATCGCGGCCTGCCCCTGGTGCAAGATGATCGGCGCGGCGAGCAGCGAGCCCGACACGCCATGATTGGAAATGGTGAAGCTGCCCCCGCTGACGTCCGAGCGCTCCAGCCTGCCTTCGCGCGCCTTGCGGGTAAGCTCGTCCAACCTCGCACCAATCTCTTGAACGCTGAGGCGACCGCAATCGCGCACCACCGGCACCACAAGACCCTTCTCACCAAGGGCGGTGCCGACGCCAATGTCGACGTTCGGTGCAATCGCGATCCGGTCCTCGGCCCATCGCCCGTTGATCGCTGGCGCGACCGCCATCGCTTCGGCGGCGGCCTTGAGCAGGTAAGCGGTGTAGCTGAGCTTCACCCCGTCCTGCGCCAGTGCCGCCTTGTGGGCCGCAATGGCGCCGAAATCGGCCTCGAACAGCGCCGTCACATGCGGCGCCTCGCTGACCGCACGAACCATGTTCTCGGCGATGGTGCGGCGCATCCGGTCGTGCGGAATGTCGCTCCAGTTCGCCTCGGCAATGCGCGGCTGGGCCATAACCTTTGCACCAGCGTCCACGTGGCTGACGGTCGCCTGCGCCACCGCCCGGTCGACATCCTCGCGCGTGATCCGGCCAGCGCGGCCGGTGCCCTCGATCCGTGCGGGGTCGAGGTCATGCTGCAGGAGGGCCCGGCGCACCGACGGGGAAAAACGGGTTTCTTGATCTTCGTACCCCCGCTCAGGCCGGGGTCCAGAAGCGCCGTCAGCTGCGCTCTTTTCTTCGGACCGACGCACCGCCGGCGCTGCGGCCTGGTCCCCGGTCTGAGCCGGGGCATCGCTGATGATCCCCAGCAGCGCCCCCGGCACGGCCTCCGCGTCCGTATCAAGCAAGATCTCGCTCAGCACCCCTGCCGCCGGCGAAGGCACTTCCTGCGTAACCTTGTCGGTTTCGAGCTCGACCAGCGGGTCATTGACACGGACGGTCTCCCCCACCTGTTTCAGCCAGGCGCGAACCACCGCCTTGGTGCCCTCCTGCTCATCGGGGACGCGGACCTCGATCACGGCGCTCAGAACCCCACCAGCCGGTCGATCTCGGCCCGGATGCGCTCGACGCTCGGCACGGCCGCTTCCAGCAGGCTGGGATGATGCGGGCTCGGAATATCGGGCATGGTCACGCGAGCGACCGGCGCGTCGAGGTCGAGGAACGCCTCATCCGCCACCACGGCCGCGATTTCCGCGCCGAAGCCACCGGTGCGCAGATCCTCATGCACGATCAGGCAACGGCGGGTGCGGCGAACGCTTTCCAGCACCGCGGTACGATCCCAGGGCATCAGCGTGCGCAGGTCGATCACATCCGCGCTGACGCCCTCCGCGGCCGCCTCGCAACGGGGCACCATTGCGCCCCAGGTAACGATGGTGATCTTGTCGCCCTCACGGGTCTTCTTGGCGCGTCCGAATGGAAGAACGAATCCGTCCCCCGGCCACGGCCGCCGCGCCCAGCTGTCATCCAGCATCGCGCGATGTTCGAAGAACAGCACCGGATCGTGCCCGCGCAACGCCATCCGCAGCAGTCCGACCGCATCCTCGGCATTGCTTGGCACCGCCACCAGCCAGCCGGGATTATGCACGAACTGCACTTCGTTGGTCTGACTGTGCCAGGGGTCGCCGCACTTGAAGAAGCCGCCCGGCACCCGCAGCACCATCGGAGCGGCGAAATGATTGTCGGTCCGCCAGCGCATGGTGCCGATGTCGTTGATCTGCTCGGTCGCCGGCTCGGCATATTTGCGGAACTGGATCTCCGGCACTGGCAGCAGCCCGGCCATTGCCATCCCCGCCGCGCGCCCGACGATACCCTCCTCGTTGAGGCTGGTGTCGAACACCCGCGCCACACCGAACCGTTCCTGCAGCCCCAGCGTCACCGCATGGACGCCGCCTTTGGGCCCGACATCCTCGCCGAACACGGCCATCTTCGGGTTAGCGCTCAGCTCCTGCTCCAGCACGCGGCGGATGGCCGTTACCATGTTGATCCGCTGCCCGTCCGGCCGCGGCTCGTCATGCGTGCCGTCAAGGCTCAGGCCCGCCCCGCCCCCAACCCGCGAGGGCTTCCCTGAGTAAAAGACGTTGTCGGCCACCTGGTCCACCGGCAGCACGCCGCGCGCTTCGGCGTCTTCGCGTGCCTGACCGACTTCCCACGCGACCCTTTGCTCCAGCTCGGCCCAGTCGCTGTCGCCGATCTGCCGGGCGGCGCAGTGCGCTTTAAGCTTCGGCAGCGGATCGCGGGCCCATTCGGCGGCGACCACTTCCTCGCTCTTGTAGGTCTGCGTATCCTGGTAGCTGTGCCCTTCCAGCCGCGGCACGGTCAGTCGCAGCAGCGCCGGCGCCTGCTTCTGCCGCACATGGCTCACGGCAGCGTCGATCAGCCGGGCTGCCTCAACCGGGTCGGTGCCATCGCCGTTGAAGATCGTCAGCCCGCGAAAGCTCGCCAGGTTGGCAGCGATGTCCTGCCCCGGCGTCTGGTAGGTCGACGGCACCGAGATGCCGTAGCCATTGTCCTCGACATACATCAGCAACGGCAGCCGCTGGGTCGTGGCGATCGTCAGCGCCGACCAGAAACCCCCCGTCGCGCAACTCGCGTCGCCGCCGAGCACCAGTGCGATGTTATCCGCTTGCCGCTCCTTCAGCACTTCGGCCTTGTAGCGGATCGCCTGCGCCCATCCGGCGGCCGGCGTATATTGCGCGCCCACTCCGCCGCTCATCGGCAAGGCGTGCGCGCCGCCGGGATTGGGATAGTTGAACACGACACCGATATCGCGTCCGCCAGAATAACCGCCCTCGCGGCCCATGCCGGAGCCAAGCGCGTCGGCCAGCGGCACCCCGAGCGCGAGCAGCAGCGGCCGGCTGCGGTAATAGCCGCAGGCAGCATCGCCATCGCGTAAGCGCAGCCCCAGCAGCACCTGCGCCATGTCATGGCCGCGAGCGCTGAACTGATAGAGCACCTTGCGGGCTGGAACGAGTTCCTCTTCCTCGATCCGGTCCATCTCGCGGCTGGTCAGCACCAGCCGCGCCACCTCCCGCCAGTCCACCTCGGTGCCGGTAAAATGCGCGTCCGCGTCAGCCATGCGCGGGAACGGAGTCCATCGCTTCGATCACCGCGGCGCAGAAGCGGTCGATGTCCCGGTCCGCAAAGCCGACCACGTTGAAACGGCCGCTGTCGGCCATGTAGATCGCGTGCTTGTCACGCAGCGCCACGACTTGCGCCTTGGTCAGCGGCAGCATCGAGAACATGCCGAATTCGCTGGCAATATAGCCCAACCGCTGATCGCTATCGGCGATCCGACGGCGCACCTGGTTGATCCGGTTGCGCATGGCGGCGACCTCATCCAGCCACAGCGCCCGAAGATGTTCGTCCTCCAGCACGATCCGCGCCGCCGCCGCACCATGGTCGGGTGGCATCGACCAGGCCTCGCGCGCGATCTGCAGCACATGCGCCATGGCATTGGCAGTCGCCGCGGCGTCGCGGGTCTTGAGCCAGAAGCTGCCGACCCGGTCACGGTAAACGCCGAAGTTCTTGTCGCAGCTCTGCGCGACCAGCACTTCGTCGCAGGCGTCGAGCATGACCTGGACGCCATAGCCGTCCTCTTCGAACCCGCGTCCGAAGCCCTGATAGGCAAGGTCGATCAGCGGGGTCAGCTGACGCTCACGAGCAATCGCTGCAACTTCGCGCCACTCGGCTTCGCTCAGATCACCGCCGGTCGGATTGTGGCAGCAGCCATGGAGCAACAGGATGTCACCGGGAGCCGCCCGGGAGGCGGCCTCACGCAACGCCGCGAAGTCCACCATCCGAGTGGCGAAGTCATAGTGCCGGTATTCGACGATCTCGAGCCCGGCGCCCTTGATGACCGGCGGATGATTTGGCCAGGTTGGCGTTCCCACCAGCACCCGCGCGTCCGGCTTCGCCAGCTTCAGCAGCTTGGTTGCCAGGAACAAGGCGCCACAGCCGCCGGGCGTCTGGACTCCCGCGATCCGCTCGTCCCCGGCATGAGCTCCCAGCACGATCGGCCGCAGCGCCTTGGTGAAACCACGGTCACCCCAGCCGCCCAGATAGGCCTTGGTCTCCTGGCCATCGAGCAGCCGCCGCTCCGCTTCCTTGACGCTGGCCGGGATGGGCGTGCGCCCCTCGCCGTCGCGGAAGACACCGACCCCGACATCGATCTTGTTGTCCCGGGGGTCAGCCGCGATCAGCGCGATCAGGGCCAGCAGCGAGTCGCTGACAACGGGGTCGAGATCGGCGATGCCCTTGGGCGCGGCAGTGGTGAGCATGGCCGTGGCTCTAGCGTCCTTAAGCGTCGTAATCCACCGCCACGCCGTCACCCTTGGGCACCGACTGGCAGGTCAGCACATAGCCTGCGTCAATCTCCTCGTCGGTGAGGCCATAACGTGCCGCCATGCTGACCTCGCCGGCGGTCACCCGCGCCCGGCAGGTGGCGCACACGCCCGCCTTGCAGGCGAAGGGCGCCGGCAGCCCGCTGGCCCGCGCACTGTCGAGGATATTGGTGCCGTCGAACGCCACCTTGCGGGTGCGACCGTCGATCGTGACACTCATCTGCAGGCCCGACGCCTGCTGCTGCAGCTGCGCCATCTCCGCCGCCAGCGCTGCGGAGGGCCGGCCGGCGGTGAAACGTTCGATGTGAATGCGGTCAGGCGCCACTCCGCGGTCGAGCATCGCCGCTTCGGCAGCATCCATCATCGGCCCGGGACCGCAGACGAACCAGGCGTCAACCTCGGCCGGCGAGTCGACAAACGCCTCGATTGCCTGCTCGCACGTTTCGCGGTCGAGCATCCCGTTGAGGAGATCTACGTCGCCCTCCTCCTCAGACAGGAAATGGTAAAGGTCGAACCGGCCGAGGTAGCGATCCTTGAGCCCCGCCAGTTGCTCCAGGAAAATGACCGAACTCGCGTCGCGGTTGCCGTAGAACAGCGTGAAGCGGCTCCTTGGCTCGGTTTTCAGTGCTGTTCGGATCAGGCTCATGATTGGCGTGATTCCCGACCCGCCCGCGAAGGCGACGTAACGTGCGGCGCGGCTCGGATCGAAGTCGATCGTGAAGGACCCGTGCGGCGGCATGACGTCGAGCCGGTCACCGGCCTTCAACTCACGCGCCACCCAGTTGGAGAAGGCACCGCCGGCGATCTGCTTCACCGTCACCATCAGCGCGCCGTCGTCCGGCGCGACGCAGAGCGAGTAATTGCGCCGCACGTCTTGGCCGCCGATGTCGGCGCGAAGGGTCAGATGCTGCCCTGCACGGAAGCGGAAAACACTTTCGAGGTCAGGGGGCACGGCGAACCGGATCGAGCGGGCCTCATCCGTCTCCGCGACCACTTCCGCCACCTGCAGCGAGTGGAACTCCTTCGCGCTCACCAGACGGCGTCCGGATAGGTACGCGGCAGATATTGCATCAGCGCCAGCAGATGGCCGAGGTGCTCGCTATGGTGGCCGCGACGGCCGCCGAGGATCGGTCGCTGGTCGGCGGGCACCGGCAACCCCGCCTCGCCGAGCGCGCTGGCGATGGCGGCGCGATAGTCGGCCTCGAACGAACGCGGGTCGGCCGCCAGCCCGCAGCCAATCGCCGCCTCGAGTTCCTCATCGACCTCGAACAGCTCCGGCACGAAGCGCCAGCACCAGTCGAGCGCTTCCCGCGTCCGCCTGGCGCTCTCCTCCGTTCCGTCGCCCAGCCGCACGACCCAGTCGGCGGCCAGTTCGCGGTGATAGGCGACTTCCTTGACCGCCTTGGCCGCGATCCCCGCCAGTGCCGCATCGCTGCTGGCCGTCAGCCGCTGGTAAAGCAGGTGCTGCCAGGTCGAGAACAGCAGTTGCCGCACCATCGTCCGTGCGAAATCGCCATTTGGCTGCTCGACTAGCCAGCAGTTGCGAAAGTCGAGCACGTCGCGCTTGAACGCCAATTCGTCGGCATCGCCAGCTTCGGCCAGCAGCAGCGTCGCCTGCCCGATCAAGTCGAGCGACAGGTTCGCCAGGCTCAGGTCGACTTCGACGCTGGGTGCATGTCCGCACCATTCGCTGAGCCGCTGGCCGAGGATGAGCGCGTCGTCGCCAAGCCGGAGGAAATAGCCGGCGCGGACGGGGTCAGTCGCGTCCGCAGGCGCATCGAAGCTGCCGGTGCTGCGCAGGGTCGCCGCCGCGGCTTCTTCCTCGGGGCGGATCGGGGGTAGGCTCGGCATCAGATGTGCTTCACCACATCGGGAATGTCGTAGAAGGTCGGGTGCCGGTAAACCTTGTCCGCCGCCGGCTCGAACAGCTCACCTGCCTGGTCGGGATCGCTCGCGACGATGTCCGTCGAACGCACAACCCAAAGGCTGACCCCTTCCTGCCGCCGGGTATAGGTGTCGCGTGCATGGCGCAGCGCCAGCTCACTGTCAGGCGCGTGGACCGAACCCACGTGCCGGTGCGCCAAGCCGCCCTTGGCGCGGACGAACACTTCCCACAACGGCCAGTCAGACATGATATTCCTCCGTCAGCGGGCCTTCGCCGGGCCGACGGGCAAGGTCAAGCGGCCGCCTTCGCCCGCTTCTTCGCCTCATGCGCCGCGGCCGCCTCGCGGACCCAGGCGTTGCTCTCCCACGCCTCGCGCCGAGCGGTCATCCGCTCCTTCGCGACGGGGCCCTCGCCGCGCACGACCGAATAGAATTCCTCCCAGTCGATCGCGCCGAAGTCGTAGCCGCCCTTCGCCTCGTTCCACTTGAGGTGGGCATCGGGGACCGTCAGCCCAAGATACTCGGCCTGTGGCACGGTGATGTCGACGAACTTCTGCCGCAGCTCGTCATTCGTCTCGCGCTTGATCCGCCAGCGCAGGCTCTGCGCGGTGTTCGGCGAATTGTCGTCCGGCGGGCCGAACATCATCAGGCTCGGCCACCACCAACGGTTGAGCGCATCCTGCGCCATGCGCTTCTGCGCCGGCGACCCGTTCGCCATCGCCATCATGATCTCGTAGCCCTGGCGCTGGTGGAAGCTCTCTTCCTTGCACACCCGGACCATCGCCCGGGCGTAGGGCCCATAGCTGGTCCGCTGCAGCGGCACCTGGTTCATGATGGCCGCGCCGTCGACGAGCCAGCCGATCGCGCCAATATCCGCCCAGGTCAGTGTCGGATAGTTGAAGATGGTGCTGTACTTGGCCTTGCCCGAGTGCAGCGCCTCGATCATCTCCTCGCGGCTGGTGCCCAGCGTCTCGGCCGCGCAATAGAGGTAGAGCCCATGGCCCGCCTCGTCCTGCACCTTGGCCAGCAGAATTGCCTTGCGCCGCAGGCTCGGCGCCCGCGTGATCCAGTTGCCCTCCGGCAGCATCCCGACGATCTCGCTGTGCGCGTGCTGGCTGATCTGCCGGGTCAGCGTGCGGCGGTAGGCCTCCGGCATCCAGTCCTTCGGTTCGATGAACTCATCGGCAGCGACTCGCGCCTCGAATGCTTCGAGCAGCGCCGGGTCCTCGGCCGGGCCAATCGGCTGAACCTTGGAGCCCGCGCCGGACTTGGAGAGATCGGTCGTGTACATGAACTTGCATGTAGTCCCTGGCGGTCCGCGGTTCAAACTGGACGGTAGCCCACCCATGTAGGGGTCATGGCGCTTCTCTCCGTTCTCGACCTCTCGCCCGTTCCCCAGGGCTCCACCCCCGGCGACTCGCTTCGCCGCTCAGGCGCGCTCGCCGCCCATGCGGAACGGCTTGGTTATCATCGATACTGGATGGCCGAGCATCACGGCATGCCGGGCATCGCAAGCGCGGCCACGGCCGTCGCGCTCGCTTATGTCGGGTCGCGGACCAGCACGATCCGTATCGGTGCGGGCGGCATCATGCTGCCCAACCACGCGCCGCTGACCATCGCCGAGCAGTTCGGAACCCTTGAAGCCCTTTACCCCGGCCGGATCGACCTTGGGCTTGGACGTGCGCCCGGGACCGACCAGGCCACCGCGTGGGCGCTGCGGCGGAACCTGAATGCGGACGAGAACCAGTTTCCCAACGACGTTGTGGAGCTGATGGGCTATTTCAAAGGGGAAAACGGCCGCATCCGCGCCATCCCCGGCGAAGGCCAGACCGTCCCCGTGTGGATCCTGGGCTCCAGCCTGTTCGGCGCCCAACTCGCCGCCATGCTTGGCCTGCCGTACGCGTTCGCGTCGCACTTCGCCCCGCAGCAGATGGACGCGGCCATCAGGCTCTATCGCGAACGGTTCGAACCTTCCGAGCAGCTCGACAAGCCCTATGTGATGCTCGGCTTCAACGCTTTCGTCGCCGACACGGACGAGGAGGCGCAGCTGCTCGCCACTTCGGTCCAGCAAGCGTTCGTGGCTTTGCGCAGCGGCACCCCGGGTCAGCTCCCACCGCCGCGGGCCGGCTATCTCGAAAGCCTTCCAATGCAGCACCGCCTGACGCTGGAACAGGTCCTCACCTGCTCCGCCATCGGCAGCAAGGAGACCGTTCGGAGCCAGGTCGACGCCTTCCTCGCCCGCACCGGCGCGGACGAGCTCATGATCACCGCTCAGATCTTCGATCCGCACGCCAGGGAGCGTTCCTACGCCCTGCTCGCCGAAGCCATGAACAAGCCAACCGCACAACCTTTGGAGACCGCCGCATGAAGGCCACCGGCAACACCATCCTCGTCACTGGCGGCGGCTCGGGCATCGGCCGCGAACTCGCCCGCCGCTGGCACGACGCCGGCAACCACGTGATCATCGCCGGTCGCCGCGATGAGGCGCTGAGGGAAACGATCGGCGACCGGTCCAACATGGTCTCTTATGCCGTCGACGTGGACGATCCCGCAGCCCTGAGGAGCTTCGTCGAGCGCCTCCTCGCGGAGCACCCAAAGCTCAACGTGCTGGTCAACAACGCCGGGATCATGCGGGTGGAAGACATCACCGCGAGGCGTGACCTGTCCGACGCCGAAGCGACCGTCACAACCAACCTGCTCGGCCCCATTCGGCTGATCGACGCACTGATCGATCACCTGAAGGGGCAAGCTGACGCAGCGATCATCAACGTGACCTCCGGCCTTGCGACGGTACCCCTGCCCGACAGCGCCACTTACTCAGCAACAAAGGCCGCTATCCACAGCTACACGCTGGCCCTCCGCAAGCTGCTCGAAGGCAAGATCGAGGTGATCGAGCTGGTACCCCCGGGCGTGCAGACGGACCTCACCCCCGGACAGAGCACCCGCCCCGGCTACATGCCGCTGAGCGAGTTCATCTATGAAGTGATGAACCTGTTCGCCCAGCAACCCACCCCGCCCGAAATCCTGGTGGAGCGCGTGAAACCACTCCGCTTTGCCGAACGTGACGGCACCGTCGAGGAACGGCTGACGATGCTCGCCGGGCTGAAGCGTTAGCCGGTCATGGTTGTCTCCGAGCCGGCGTGGTTGCACCAAGGGCCACGTCGAATCTTCGGAGCGCCGCCATGACCTACCAGACCATCATCCTCGAGCAGGTGGACGGCGTTGCCCGGATCACCCTCAACCGGCCCGACCGGCTGAACAGTTTCACTCGGCAGATGCATGGCGAACTTTCCGACGCGCTGCGCCAGGCGGCCTCGGCGCGGGTCATCGTCCTCACCGGAGCCGGCCGCGGCTTCTGCGCGGGCCAGGACCTCAACGACCGCGCAGTTGCGCCCGGTCAGGAGGTCGACCTTGGCGAGACGGTCGAGGAAAGCTGGAATCCCCTGATCCGGCGCCTGGCCACCATCCCGCAGCCGGTGATCGCCCGCGTAAACGGCGTGGCTGCTGGGGCGGGCGCCAACGTCGCGCTGGCCTGCGACCTGGTTATCGCCGCCAGCTCGGCCAAATTCATCCAGAGCTTTTCGGCATTGGGCCTCATTCCCGACAGCGGCGGGAGCTGGCACCTGCCGCGTCTCGTCGGGCAGGCTCGCGCCCTGGGTCTTGCGCTCACCGGCGAACCCTTGTCCGCCAGCCAGGCCGCCGAATGGGGCATGATCTGGAAATGCGTCGAGGACGCGGCGCTCGATGAGACCGTTGATGGGCTCACCGCCAAGCTCGCCAGCCTGCCACCGCTAGGGCTCGCCGCGATCAAGCAGCTGGTTCGCTCCAGCTGGTCCCGCGACCTCGAGACAGAGCTCGACCTGCAGCGCGACGAGATGCGCCGCCTGGGCTTCACCGCCGACTATCGTGAGGGCGTCGCCGCCTTTCTGGAAAAGCGCCCGGCGGTCTTCACCGGGCGCTAGACCCCTCTAGCCCCGGTCGGGGCAGCGGGCGTCCAGCTTCTGGACCAGGTGGCCGAACACGGCCTCGTGCAACGGCTTCTCGAACTCGAGGCCGACCTGGCGATGACGAATCCAGCAGACCGCAGCGCCAAGCAGTTCCAGTCCTTCAAATTTGATCGACACCCGTTCATCCAGAATGGGCTCGTCTACAAAGGTGAGGCAGCATCCGTGCCGCGAGAAGTTGTCGACGTCGACCTGGAACTTGTCGCGGTTGGACCGACGCAGCAAGACCTGCGCCTTCAGCTTGCAGCGGATACCTTGACGCCAGCGCATCGGCCGGCCCGGACCGTCCGTCGCCCACAATTCACGTTGCCAAAGAGAGTCGTGGGTCATGCGGGCGGCATGCGGTGCCGGAACCCAAAGATTGCTTTCCGAAAACTCCAAAGCGGACCGGTGTCGCCTGCTCTTCGCCTGAGGCGGGACATCGCCTAGAAAGCCGCCATGAAAACTCCCCAGCTTCTCAACTACGCTCGCGGCCAGTGGACCCCCGGTGACACGGCCACCCTGACGGAATTGCCCTCGGCGGTGGACGGCAGCACCGTTGCCCTGACCGGCTCTGGCGGGCTCGACTTTGGCGCCATGGCGGCCTTCGCGCGGGACGTCGGCGGCCCCGCCCTGCGCCGCCTGACCTTCCACGAGCGCGCCCGGATGCTCAAGGCGCTCGGCCTCGCCGTCCTTGCTCGCAAGGAAGAGCTGTACGAGCTCAACTACGCCACCGGCTGCACCCGCAAGGATGGCTGGATCGACATCGAGGGCGGCGCCGGCACGCTCCTCTCCTTTTCCTCGAAGGGCCGGCGCGAGCTGCCGGACGCGCACGTGCTGCTCGATGGCCAGCTTGAGCCCCTGAGCAAGTCCGGGCTGTTCGTCGGCCAGCACATCTTCACCTCGCTGCAGGGCGTGGCGGTCCACATCAATGCCTTCAATTTCCCTGTCTGGGGTATGCTGGAGAAGCTCGCCCCGACGATCCTCGCCGGAGTTCCGGCGATCGTGAAGCCAGCCAGTGCCACCGCCTGGCTGTGCGAGGCCGCCTTTCGGGTGATGATCGAGGCCGACATCCTGCCGCTCGGCGCGGTGCAACTGATCGTCGGCGGCGTGGGCGACCTGTTCGACCATCTGTCGGGACAGGACGTGGTGAGCTTTACCGGCTCGGCGGCGACTGCGCTCAAGCTTCGAACCCATCCCGCCATCCAGCGCAACAGCGTTAAATTCATCGCCGAGCAGGACAGCCTCAACGCCTCCATCCTCGGCCCGGATGCCGCTCCCGGCACACCCGAATTCGACCTATTCGTGCAGGAAGTGGTGACCGAGATGACGGTCAAGGCGGGGCAGAAGTGCACCGCCATCCGCCGCGCGATGGCTCCAGCAGCGCACATCGACGCGGTTGAGGCCGCCATTCGCGACCGCCTCGCAGTCACCAGGGTCGGCGATCCGCGTGCCGAGGACACCCGCATGGGCGCGCTGGTCAGCCGTGCCCAGCGCGACAGCGTGCGCGAGGCGGTGAGCGCGATCACCGCCCAAGGCGCGCGGGTCGTGGCGGGCGATCTCCACGCCAGCGTCGGTCCCGATGGCGGCGCCTTCCTCTCGCCGATCCTGCTGCGCGCCGATGATCCCTGGTCGTGCGACGCGGTCCATGACGTCGAGCCGTTCGGCCCGGTCGCGACCGTGATGCCTTACCGCGACCTCAACGACGCCGTGGCGCTGGCCAATCGCGGGCGCGGCAGCCTCGTCCTGTCCCTCTTCACCCATTCGCCAGAGGCCGCGCGTGACTTCGTGCTCGGCGCGGGAAGTCATCACGGCCGGATGCTGGTCATCGACCGCACGAACGCCAAGGACTCGACCGGCCACGGTTCGCCGCTGCCGGTGCTGGTCCATGGCGGCCCCGGCCGTGCCGGCGGCGGCGAGGAGATGGGCGGCATCCGCGGCGTTGCCCACTACATGCAGCGTACGGCCATCCAGTCGTCGCCCGCCATGATCGCTGCCATCACCGACCAGTACATCCCCGGCGGGCCGAAGCATGTCATCGACGCCCACCCGTTCCGCAAGCGCATGAGCGAACTGCACATCGGCGACACGCTCAAGACCGCCAGCCGCACCGTGACGGTCGAGGACATCGAGCATTTCGCCCACTTCACCGGCGACACCTTCTACGCCCACATGGACGAGGAAGCCGCCAAGGCTTCACCGATCTTCGAAGGCCGGGTTGCCCACGGCTATCTGATCCTGAGCTTCGCCGCCGGCCTTTTTGTCGACCCAGCGCCCGGTCCCGTGCTGGCCAATACGGGCCTCGAGAACCTCCGCTTCCTGACGCCGCTCTACCCCGGCGATTCGATGCGGGTGGAGCTGACCGTCCGCTCCAAGAGTCTCAAGAGCGAGGACACCGGTGTCGTCCGCTGGGCCGTCGAGATCTTCAACCAGAAGGAAGAACTGGTCGCGACCTACGACCTGCTGACAGAGAACGTGCCGTAGGCGAACCCAGTCGTCAGGCGACCTGCTTCATCATGCTGCCGGCACCTCGACGCAGTGTGAACCCGACGCATCCGAAGCCAAGCAGCATCAGCAACCATGAACCGGGTTCCGGCACGGCGGGCGCGTTGATGTTGCCGATGAAGGAGATGGCGACTTGCGTGGGGCGCGTCCGGGCGTCCGCCAGGCCCGCTCCCTGGAACGTGCCGGACGCCCCGGCGAACCTGCCGGTGCCGCCCAGGATCGTG
Organism: Sphingomonas sp. KRR8; assembly: GCF_023559245.1. NCBI lineage: Bacteria > Pseudomonadati > Pseudomonadota > Alphaproteobacteria > Sphingomonadales > Sphingomonadaceae > Sphingomonas > Sphingomonas sp. KRR8. The sequence goes on along the minus strand of NZ_CP097462.1, from coordinate 315,538 downwards.
AAGAGCCAGGCCGTGTCACTGATCCCAGGCGTGCTGGTGGGCGTTGATCCTCCGTTGAATGTGCCATTGAAGGCGTCGACGCCGAAATCGATCGTGAACGTGCCAAAGGAACTGCCTCCGCCCGGAGAGAGGCAGGTGCTGGTACCGTAGGTGAAGTTGCCGAGTGAGGAGAAGCCCGTCGTACTAGAAGGGTTGATCACCGACCTGAAGGTAAGCGGCGCGCAACTCGCGTCCGCGCCCACCAGGCTGCTTACTCCCGTCACCGTGCCCGTGAAGGGCAACACCGCCGCAAACAGCGGCGCCGTGCTCGACAGCATGGCGCCAGCAATAATGGCTCTCGTGATCACCTGCATGGTCCTGATCTCCCTTTCTCGCCGACCCTGGGATCGGTCTGCGGGCGAAGACTTGGCGTCAGGCCGCTGTTGAGCCATGATGATTGACCGATCATCTGCCGATCAGAGGTGAGAATCGGATGGACGCGTCGGGATATGCTCCTCTTTCGCTAGCCGGCCTCGCGATCGATCCGGCGCGCCGCCGAGTCACCGGACCCGGCGGTGAAGCGGTGATCGAACCGCTTGTCATGCGACTTCTCCTGGAACTCGTTGATCGTGAGGGCGAGGTGCTGCCGCGCCGCGAGCTGTTCAATCGCCTGTGGGGTAACGCCCAGGTCGGCGATGACAGCCTTAACCGCGCGGTCGGCAACCTCCGCCGGGCACTCGACCGCACCAGTGAAGGCGAAGTCCTCATCGAAACGGTGCCGCGGGTTGGCTACCGACTGACGACCAGCCATGCGGAGGCTGGGTCCGGGCAGCGAACCGTGGGTCGTCGGGCGTTGCTCATGGGTGGAGCGGCCATGGCCCTGGCGGCTGTGGGCGCGGCAATCTTGCGCTTGCGGACCGAGCGCGAACTCACCGACGCGAAGCAGTGGACGGACCGGGGCGACGTGCTGCTGCGGGACGCGGTTCCCCTGCAGGCCGGCGCAGCGCTGCCGCCCTTGCGCAAGGCCATGACGCTCGACCCACGGAGTTCGCGAGCACTCGGCTTGATGGCGTTGGCGGAGGAGACGAGCGCGTACAACGGAGGCAGCGCCAATCCGGCCGACAGCCTGCGGCATGCGGAGACCTGCGCCCGTGACGCTCTTCAGCGTGACCCGGGAGAGCCGCATGCCAGGCTTGCAATGCTCGACCTCAATGCCGGCCGAATGGACTGGTCCGAGATCGAGGACGGGCTTCAGGCTCTGCTCGGCACGGCGCCCGACAACCTCCACGTCCTTGGAAGCCTGACGTCTTTCCTCCAGGCCGCCGGCCTCACGCGGCGATCGTGGCCAATCAACGAACGGGCGGCGGCGGCGGCGCCCAGTTCGCCGACCCCGCAATGGCGCCGTGTCCTCAGGCTCTGGACCGCCGGTCGAACCCAGGATGCCCTGGCGCTCAGCGAGCGCTTGATGCCGTTGTGGCCGTCGCATGCCCTCGTCTGGAACGCGCGCTTCATGGTGCTGGCCTACTCCGGACGAACGGCAGCGGCAGCGGAAATGCTCGGCAGCCCGGCAAACCCTGCCGCAAACGCCCATCCGATCTTGCGCAGCCAGTGGGAGCCGACCCTGGCTGCACTGGCCGACCCCAGTCAGGCGAGGGTGGCGCAGGCGCGTGAAGCCAATCTCGCGGCGGCCCAACGCAGTCCCGGGCAGGCGACCTACGCCGCGATGACGCTCAGTGCCTTGGGAGAGGTGGATGCCGCTTATCTGGTGATCGACGCCCTGCTGCGGAGCAAAGGTCCGCTCGCCGTTGGGCGACCGGTCGCCGCCCATAGCTTTGTGGCAAACGCGCCAAGCTGGTGCCGCACCCAATGGCTGTTCATGCCACCCCTCGTTGCCGTCCGACAGGATGCCAGGTTCGAAGGCCTGTGCGATGATCTCGGGCTTACCCGTTACTGGCGGAAGAGAGGAGTGGGTCCGGACACCTTTCTTCCCGGCTGAGTGTCGCTGCCCAAGAAAAAGGGCCGCCGGATGGCTCCGCGGCCCTTCTCAATTCTGATGATCGAAGCGCTTAACGTCCAAGGCCCGCGATCGCCTGATCGATGATCGCCTTGTCGGCGCTGCCGTCGTGCCGCTCGGCAATGATCCGGGCTGCGGCCTTGGCAGCGGCGTCGGCCGCCGTGGCGCGAAGCTGCTGAAGCGCGGCGCGCTCCTCGGCTGCGATCTTGTCCTCGGCCATGCGAGTGCGACGCTCCACCAGCTGGGCAGCGTCGGCCTCGGCCTTGGTGCGGATCGCGTCTGCCTCGTGACGAGCACGCTTTAGCATCGCCGCGCTTTCCTGGTCGGCGGCGGCGAAGCGTGCCTGATACTCGGCCTTGAGCGCCTCGGCTTCCTTGCGCAGCTCGGCCGCTTCGTCGAGCTGCGCGCGGATCGCTGCGATCTTGGTGTCAAGCGACTTGCCGATCGCCGCGGGAACCTTCTTCCACAGCATCAGCAGGATGACGACCAGCATCGCCAGTCCGACCAGCATGGTGGCATCAAAGCCAAGCGCACTGGGATCGACGTGATGCTCGGCGCCCGCCTCGACCTCGATGTGCGTCTTCTGGGTCACGGGATCAGCCACGGACGAGCTCCTGCTGGACGGCGGCGCGGGCGGTGCCTTCGTCGACGGTCAGTCCGGCCACCCGGGCGACCATCGCCGCCGCGGCCTCCGCCGCCACATTCTCGATCTCGGCCTGGGCCGACGAACGCGCTTCCGCGATGCGCCGTGAGGCCTCCTCGAGCTTGCCGGCGGAAACCTGATCGGCCGCTGCAACTTGCGCCTCGGTCGCTTTTGCGGCCTCGGCCTTGGCCTCGGCGGCAAGCCGTGCGGCCTCGGCCCGTCCCCGATCCATCGACTCGCGATGGTCCGCTTCAAGGCTGTCGGCCGTCGACCGCGCGCTGGCTGCTTCCGCCAGGTCAGCGGCGATTCGGGCATCCCGCGCGTCCACCGTGCCCTGGATCTTCGGCACCATGCCGAGACCCACGATCACGAAGATCGCGCCGAAAAATATCACCAGCCAGAACAGCTGGGACATGTAGATTTCGCCGATTTGCGCGATTTGAGGCATGGGTCTCGCCGAGTGTATTTGCGCTTACCCTGAGCTTGTCGAAGCTGGATCCAATGAGTGGATCGGCCTCGCCAGGCTCAGGCTGAACGCGGGGTTGTTCAGTGCGTTACGCGACGAACAGCAGGATCATCGCCACGACGAACGCCAGCAGGCCGAGAAGCTCGGCGGCGGCGAAGCCGATGAACAGACGGCCCTGCTGGCTGTCAGCGGCGGCCGGATTCCGAAGCGCGCTCTCGAGGAACGAGCCGAACACGTTGCCCACGCCCAGCGCGGCCATGCCAACGCCGATCGCGGCAAGACCGGCACCGAGAAGCTTGGCGGCATTTGCGTCCATGGTGAAAACTCCCTTTGTGTATCGTCGTTGTTAGTGAAGGTTGATGGCGTCGTTGAGGTACAGCGACGTCAACAGCGCGAAAACATAAGCCTGGATGGCCGCGACCAGCAGCTCGAGCGCGCTGATCCCGATCATCAGGATGAGCGACGGCAGGCTGACCACCGGGGCCACCCACAGTGCGTCGGCATTGAGGCCATTGATGACAAAGCCCGCGAGCACCTTGAGCAGGATGTGCCCAGCGGTCATCGCGACGAACAGCCGCAGCCCGAGGCTGAACGGGCGCACGAGGAAGCTGAACAGCTCCACCAGGAAGATGAAGGGGATCATCGGCAGCGGCGTGCCGTGCGGCACAAACAGGCTGAAGAAGTGCAGCTTGTGCTTGGCGAAGCCGACGATCAGCACGATCGAAAAGGACACGATCGCCAGCACGCCGGTGACGGTCAGGTGACTGGTGACGGTGAACGGGTGCACCCCGGGAACCACGCCGAACGGCAGCAGGCCGAGCACGTTGGCAACCAGGATGAACATGAACAGGGTGAAGACATAGGGCACATATTTGCGCCCGGCAGGGCCGATGTTGGCGTCCAGCATGTTGGTGATGAAGCCGGTCACTCCCTCGACCATCACCTGCCAGCGGCCGGGCACCAGTTCACGCTTCATGCCGCCAAGCATGAAGGCCCAGATCACGAGGCCCGTCAGCGCCATCCACAGCGCCGAGTTGGTGAAGGCGATCGAGTGACCCGCAATGGTCCAGTCCTGGCCGAACAGGGGTTCGACCTTAAACTGGTGCATCGGATCGATCTTGCCCGATTGAGCCGCCACTTGCCTCGTTCCTTAACTGCGCATCGACAATTTGATGATGCTCCAGAAGCCGCCGATCGCGCCGAGCACGACCCCAACCACCAGTGCCACATGCCCCGTCCCGAACCAGCCGTCGAACAGCCAGCCGAGCAACGCACCGCCGAGCAGACCGCCCAGCAGATAGGACAGCACCCGCTGGCCCATCTGCTCGTTGCCGTCGGCCGGCGGTCCCTTGCCGGCCCGCATATCTTCCCGCCGCTTCGCCTCGGCCACTCGCTGTTCGAGCCGGTCGAGCCGCGCGTCCGAAGAAGACGTCGGTTCCGCCCCGGGCTGTTCTTCCACCATGACCCCGTCTCCTTCATGTGCGCGGCGGCGCGGCAGAAGTCGCGCGTTCGTCGCGTAAGGCAAGGAACATGGCGGCCAAGCAGCCCGCCAAGGCGCCGCCCCTTTAGCAGCGAGGGCGCGGAGGTCAACCGTTGCCGCTGGTCGATCAAGCGAGCTGGGCGTAGGGGTGCACCATGCTGACGCTCCTTCTCGTCGCGGCCGCTCCGGTCACCATCGCCAGCAAGTCCGGGTACGTCGACTTCCGCTACCGCTGGTCCGCCGAGGCCGCTGCTGTTCCCGCACTCGATCGCCGCTTCCGCACCGATGCCGCCAGGCAGCTGAGGGATCTCCGGCGCGATGTGCTGCTTGACCGGGCGGCGCGACGGAAGATGAACTCACTCCTGGCCGATATGCGCTACTCCTTCGAGCGCGACTGGAAAACGGCGGGCCAGACACCCCGCCTCCTTTCGCTGTCGGCCTCGACCTACACCTTCACAGGCGGCGCTCACGGCAACAGTTACACCCGCGCCGTGCTGTGGGACCGTCGCCTGGCACGCGCGGTCGAGCTCGATTCGCTCCTGCAGCGCTCCGGCTGGTGGGACGGCGCCATCCGCCAGCCGTTCTGCGCGCTGCTCGACCGCGAGCGTGCCAAGCGGCGGCAGGAACCGGTGAACAAGTCGGACATGTTCGGCGACTGCCCGCCGCTGAAAGACGTCAGCCTGACCCTGGCCGACACCAACCGCAACGGGCGGCTGGATCATGTGCTGGTCACGGCCGACCCATATGTCGCCGGCGCTTATGCCGAAGGCAGCTATGAGGTCAGCCTACCGCTGACCGCCGCCATGCTCGCCCGCCTCAAGCCCGAATACCGCGCCTCGTTCGAACCTCAGCCGCCAGTGCAATAGGCCGGCACCGGCGCCGGCTGACCGGCGGACCGAATCCGCCACACGCCGTCGGCCAGCATGTAGGCCTCGCCGACTTCGACCCGCGACAGGGTTGTGCACGCCGCGGTGATCCCCACGTCCTGCGGGCTGATTCGGTGCTCGGTCCCGAACCGGGTGTAGAGCGCGCGACGGCGGATGTTCACCGCTTCCGCCTGGACGCGCGCCGCATTGCTGTCCGGCTGCCGGACGTAACCGAGGTAACCGTCGTAGCGTTCGCCGATCACTCCCTGCGCCTGGGCCTGGAGCAGAGCGCTGGCCCCCTGCGCGGCCAGCGGAGTGGCGGTCAGGGCCAGGCCGGCAAGGACAAGCCGCCGCATCAGGGCTTCGGAACTGGTTTGGTCGCCGGCGGCGTGGCCGGACCCGGCCGGGTCGGAAAGGCCTCCGGGTTCTGGTTGATGAGCTGCTCGACGTCCTTCTGCATCCGGACCACCACCTCCTGGCGGATGGCGACGTTGAGGTTGATCTCGATCGGCTTGTCCGGAGTCTTGACGCTGATGCATCCGGACAGCGCCGGGATCAGCGCTCCGGCGGCGAGCAGGGGTCGGCGGGGGATCATGGGCTTCACCTCTTCGGGCTGGCCGTCGTTTGTTCGACGGGCGTCTGGGTCTGGGTAGATTCTTCTTCCTTGCGGCGCACTTCGCTGACGATTCCCGGGCCGGTGACCGGCACGTCGAGCGTCGTCGAGATGAGGTCGCGCGGGTCACGCATGGACTTGGCCATGTTGATCAGCGCGCGGAAAGGCCCGCGGATGCTGACGTTGAATTTCAGCGGCACGTCGAACACGCGCCGGATCAGGCGCTGGGTGCCGGTGCTGCCGGCCAGCGACACGCCATCGACCGTGAGCCGGGTTCCGAACTCACCCGCCAGGTCGCCGTCCAGGCGGATGATCATCGACCGGAAGCGAAGGTCACGCAGCGCGTTGAACGCAAGGTTCCCGGCCATGCCCAGGTTCGCCTTGTTGACCACGCCATTGTAGCTCAACCGCCCGCCCGGCGACCGGCTGTCGAGCCGCCCGCCGACGATGCGGCCGCCATTCTCGTCGAAGATCATCGGCAGCACGCCGTCGAACACGCCTTCGGCCGCGATCTCCTTGAAGCCGAAACTCTGCACGAACTGGTTGGCGTCCAGCCCCTCGACCCGGAAGGTCAGCCGCTTGGCGCTGGGCTTGCCGAGATTGAGCACCGTCTCCTGAAGGATCAGCGTGCCGCCCATGAACGGCCAGCGCCCTTCCTCGATCTTGACCAGCTGGCCTGGCAGCAGCTGGTAGCGGACGGTGCCGTTCAGCACCTCGATGCCCGGGTTCAGGCTGGCGATGCTGATCGTCTGCCCCGGCGCGGTCTCCAGGCCGAGCAGGTCGGTGAAGTTGACCGTGCCCTTGAGCCCGGTCACCGGGCCGAACGCGGCGGCGAGGTCCATGTTGTCGGTCGTGAAGGAGCCCGTCGAGCTGACACTGGTCCCGTTCCAGTTGATCTGGCCGCGGCCATGCACCTCCCCGTTGACGAGGGCGATCACGCCTTCGCTCAGTCTGGTCAGCTGCTCGGGCTGGAGCCCGCCGGTGGCGAAGCGAATACCGGGCACGTCGAGGGTAGCGCCGCCCACGCCGCTAGAGAGCCGGTGACGAATTTCGACATTGGTCACCAGCGCGCCCGTCGCGGGCTGACGCAGCGATCCGCCAGCGGTGATCAGATCGTTGGCGAGGAGGAAGCGGAAGTCGTTGCTGCGCAGCGCGTAGAAGCGCGGCGGGTCGGCACCGATGTCGTTGACGGTCAGCCCGCCATTCACCGCCAGCCGTCCGCCTCCGAAACGCCAGTTCCCCCTGGCCTCGGTCATCTTGAGCGGCACCTTGCCGATCAGTCCATCGCCGCCGGTGAACGTGCCTGCGATGGCGCCGCCCGCGAAGTTGCCCTTGAGATCGGTGGCGTTGAGCAGGATCGGCGCCGCCGGGTTACCGAGGCGTGCGCGCAGATTGTCGAAGTCGAAGCCGCGCGAGCCGACCATCGCCGCCCGGCTCGCCCGCGCCATGAAGGGCGAGTTGCCGAGCCGTCCGGCCAGCGCGAACTGGTTGGTGAAGGCGCGCAGGGCGATACCACCGTCGCTCTGCCGGGTGAGGATCGCTCGTCCGGTCGCGCAGATCGGCAAGCTGGTCCGCCCGAGCTGAAGTGAGCCGAGCGTCAACGACGTGAAGCTCAGCGGCGTGCAGCCGCGGCCGAACTCGAGCGCTTGACCGGGCCCAAGGCTGCCGTTGACCGGAACCCGCAGGCCCTTGATCGTTCCACCGGCCAGCGGCCCATCGAGCAGCGCCACCGTGCTGATCGCCGTTCCGCCGTCGCGCTGCGCCGCGAAAGTGATGGGTGCCAGCGCCAGCCGCGCCCCGCCCGCCGCATAAGGCGCGATCTCCGCCCGGCCGCTGATCGGGCCGCCGCGACGCGGATTGACCAGCGCCACCCGTGCCGTCGGCAGACCTCCGCCTTGGGTCGCGATATTGCCGTCGATCCGCAGCCGATTGCCGGGCCAGTAATAGGTGATTCCGTCGCCGCCAGAGACCTGCACCCGCGCCCCGCTCGCGCTTCGCACGTTGGCGGTCTCGACCCGAACCGCACCGCCGCCGGCGAAGTTCACCAGCCGCAGCGATCCGTTGGCGGCCATGTCGCGGGTGGCATTGCCGACCGCCTGACGAAGCGCGCCGGCGAGCGGCTCGATCGGCGTACCCTTCGCCCCGCTCAGCGCGCCCGTGAATCCTGCCGTCAGCGACGGGGACAGGCTGACGCCCTGCGCCGCATAGTCCGACACCAGCGTGATCTCGCCGCGCCGGGCATTCAGCAGGTAGCTGCCGTTCAGACGCGTCCTGGCGGCGGTTACCTCGGCCAACCGGGCGCCGAGTGCCGAGACGTTGATCTTGCCCAGCGCGCGCGTCGGGTCGCCAGCGACGCTGACTTCGCCATTCATGCCCGCCAGCGCGTTCACCCCGGCGCGCACGCCGGCGGCGCTCACTCGTGACTTGCCAAGGAACCGTTCGAAGGCCTCGCTGAAGGACACGTCCACATCCAGCCGCGGCTGAGCCACGACGATGTTGCTCTTGGGACAGGTGAAGCTTGCCGCCGACACCGGCCCGCTGACCTGCGGTCGGCGTGCCGTGACCGCCACCGCCACCTGCGCCCGCATTCCGTCAAGGCTGCAGCGTCCCGGTGCCAGCCGCGGGCTGGACGCCGCCAGCCGGCCCTTGAAGCCACCGGTAAGGTTGCCCGCGCCCTCGATTGCCACGCCAAGCGGTCCGAACGGCGTTGCCAGCGAAATGGACGCGTCCGCGATATCGACGGTGATGTCGGGGAGGCTGAACGGCTTGCCGGGCGTGGACGGCTGAGGGAGGAGATTGTCGACCTGGCCCCAGCTTACCTTGTTGCCGACCACCCGGCCGTTCAGCCGCACGCCTCGGGCCGCGACCCGGTAGATTTCGACCCGCCCGTTGAGCAGGATCCGCATCTGGACCTGCGCCACCCGGGCGGTGAGATCCGGCCGCCTGGGGTCTCCGATGACCAAGTTGCTGACCTGCTGCGTGCGAAGGCCGACCCGATCCAAGTGGTAGGTCGCCTGCACCCCGCGCTTGCGCAGCTCACGAGCAAGGATGTCGGACGCGATCGGCCGCCGTTGGATCCATACGAAGGCAACGGCGATCGCCAGCAGGACCAGAAGGCCGAGCAGCAGAAAGCCAAGCAGCCGCGGCCAGCGCCGCCGACGCTCAATGACGACACGCGACTCAGCAGGCCCAACATCCTCTGGCCGCTCGGTCATTCGCTGGTGTCGATCCTCATCACCCCTTCAAACCTCGGTGAAGCCGAGCCGTTCCGCAGACGGCATGATCACGGTTGCAACCGCTGCGGCTTTGCCCTTAACCTGTCACTTATGGGCGACAAGCCGAATGGCGCCGATGGGCATCGCGCGCGCCTTCGGCAACGGCTGCTGAACGGCGGCGGCGACGCATTGCTTGACCATGAGCTGGTTGAATATCTGCTGACCACCGGCCTGCCGCGCGTCGACACCAAGGCGCGGGCCAAACAGCTGCTGGAGACTTACGGCGGCTTTGGCCGACTGCTTGATACCCCACCCGAAGTGCTGTTGCGCGAAGGCCTGTCCGAAGCGGTGGTTGGCGCGCTCGCCATCGCCCGGGCAACGGCCCAGCGCCTGCTCGAAACCCGGGTCGAGGAACGCCCCCTGCTTTCCAATTGGGAGGCGTTGGGCGACTATCTCCAGGCGACCATGGCCCACCTCACCATCGAACAGGTGCGGGTGCTATTCCTCAACGCCAAGAACATGCTGCTGTCGAATGAGGCGCTGTGGACGGGCTCCGTTGACGAAGCGGCCGTTCACGTCCGCGAAGTGATCGCGCGTGCCATCGCGCTGGGCGCCAGCGCCATCATCATCGTGCATAACCATCCCAGCGGCGACCCAACGCCAAGCCGTGCGGACATCCGCCTCACTCACGACCTCGTCGAAGCCGGCCGCCACATGAAAGTCGCCGTGCACGACCACGTCATTGTCGGAACTCAGGGCCGCACAAGCCTCCGTGCGCAGGGCCTGATGTAAGCGGTTGGCGACGGACCAAAGCCGCCGCCAGCCACTGAACTCGTCAGGCCACCGCCGGCTCGCGATGGTGTGACAGCACCTCTAGCAGCGCCTCGGCCGCTGGTTCGCTCGACGACGGGTTCTGGCCGGTGATCAGCTTGCCGTCGACCGCCACGTGCGGCTTGAAGGCGTCGACCTTGCTGTACTCGGCGCCTTGCTCCTTGAGCATGTCTTCCAGCAGGAACGGCACCACCTTCGTCAACCCGACCGCTTCCTCTTCCTCATTGGTGAAGCCGGTCACGCGCTTGCCCCTGGCGAGCGGCTGCCCATCCTCTGCCATGACGGTTTTGAGCACGGCGGGAGCGTGGCAGACCAAAGCCACCGGCCTGTCGGCACGAAGGGTCTCCTCGATGATCGCTTTGGATTTGGGATCCTCCGCCAGGTCCCACAACGGACCATGTCCGCCGGGATAGAAGACCGCGTCGAACTCACTCGCCGACACCTCGTCGAGCCTCTTGGTCGAGGCCAACTGCTGCTGCGCCTGCGCGTCGCCCTTGAAGCGCTTGGTCGCATCGGTCTGCGCGTCGGGCTCGTCGCTCTTGGGGTCGAGCGGCGGCTGCCCGCCCTTGGGGCTCGCGAGCGTGATTTGATGCCCCGCGTCCTTGAGGACGTAAAAAGGGGCGGCGAACTCCTCGAGCCAGAAGCCGGTCTTCTTGCCGGTGTCGCCCAGCTGGTCATGGCTGGTGAGAACCATCAGGATCTTCATGTCGGTGCACACTCCCGCGAAATACGTCTGCCCGCCCCAAGCGAGCAGATAGGGTGGCAACTCCACCTTTCCAGTGCGCCCGTCCGATTGTCGTTTCCGCCTGCCCCTGCTAGGCGCCCGCGCCATGGTCCCCCGTTATTCCCGTCCCGCCATGACTGCCATCTGGGAGTCGGAAAACCGCTTCCGCATCTGGTGGGATATCGAAGTCTACGCCGCCGAGGCGATGGGCCAGATCGGCATGATCCCGGCCCAGGACGCCCAGAAAATCGTCGCTGCCCACGCGTCCAAGATCATCGACCCGGTCGACGTGCCGGCCATCGACGCGATCGAGGCCGTGACCAAGCACGACGTGATCGCCTTCCTGACCTGGGTTGGTGAGCGGCTCGGCCCGGAAAAGCGCTACCTGCACCAGGGCATGACCAGCAGCGACGTGCTCGACACCGCGCTCGCCGTGCAGCTGACGCAGGCCGCCGACATCCTGCTCGGCGACCTCGACCAGCTACTTGCCGTGCTGGAACGCCGCGCCTTCGAGCACAAGCTCACCCCAACCATCGGCCGCAGCCACGGCATCCATGCCGAGCCGGTCACCTTCGGCCTCAAGCTGGCTCAGGCGCACGCCGAGTTCGCGCGCAACAGGGTCCGGCTGCAGGCCGCCCGCGCCGACATCGCGACCTGCGCCATCTCGGGCGCGGTGGGGACCTTCGCCAACATCGATCCGCGCGTTGAAGAACATGTCGCGCAGCGACTTGGCCTTACGCCCGAGCCGGTCTCAACCCAGGTCATCCCGCGCGACCGCCATGCCATGTTCTTCGCGACCCTGGGCGTGATCGCCTCGTCGATCGAGCGGCTGGCGACCGAGGTCCGCCACCTGCAGCGCACCGAGGTGCTGGAGGCCGAAGAATATTTCTCGCCCGGGCAGAAAGGCAGCTCGGCGATGCCGCACAAGCGCAATCCCGTGTTGACCGAGAACCTGACCGGTCTCGCACGGATGGTCCGCTCGGCGGTGGTGCCGGCGCTGGAGAATGTCGCCCTCTGGCATGAGCGGGACATCAGCCACTCGTCCGTCGAGCGGTTCATCGGCCCCGACGCCACCATCACGCTCGACTTCGCCCTGGTTCGCCTGACCGGCGTCATCGACAAGCTGCTGGTCTACCCCGAGCGGATGCAGAAGAACCTCGACCGCATGGGCGGCCTCGTCCATTCGCAGCGGGTGCTGCTGGCCCTGACCCAAGCCGGCCTCAGCCGAGAGGACGCCTATGCGCTGGTCCAGCGCAACGCGATGAAGGTGTGGGAATCGGACGGGAAGCTCAGCCTGCTCGACCTGCTCAAGGCCGACCCACAGGTCACCGCTGCTATCCCCCCGGCCAAGCTCGAGGAGAGCTTCGACCTTGGCTATCACCTGCGCGAAGTCGACACGATTTTCCGTCGGGTTTTCGGGCGCAGCTGACTCGACCTGAGCGGCGGACAGGAAAGCCTCCGCCGAAGCGGAGGCTTTCGTTCAAGCTTTACAGCGGCGGGTTCTCAGGATTGGAGCCGCCATGGCACGACGATCCGGGAATTCCCGGCGGGTGAGTGATTCCGCCATCAGAATGCGGAGTTTGCACGATCCCCGGGCCGTATGGGGTGTCGAACACGAAGATCGGATTACCCAGTTCGTCGAAACCGACGAGGGTGGTTCCGTCTTCCAAACCCGAATAAGAGCAAATCGAATTCGAGTGTAACGGCGCCGCGGTTCGGATGTGCCGCCCAGTCACCTCACCAGCGAACGCAGCACTACTCATACCAGCGGTGAGGGCAGTCATTACGGCCAAGGTGACGAGCTTATGCATATAAGTCTCCCTTCGAGCGGCACGTCGTGCGGGAGCGCAGTTCAGATGCCGCTCGCCGGGAGCATAGCACAAATAACCGCGTAAACGCGCGGTTAATCGAAAATCAACGGCACCCTCGGCTCAGTGCCCGAGAGCGTCCTTGATCCGGGCGAAGAAACTCTTGCTCGCCGGGCATTCCTCGCCCGTCTCCGTCTCACGGAACTGGCAGAGCAGCTCCTTCTGCTTGGCGGACAGCCTGGTCGGAGTCTCTACCAGGATACGCGTGACGAGATCGCCGCGACCACGGCCGTTGACCACGCTCATGCCGGCGCCGCGCTGGCGCAGCGTGTCGCCCGACTGGATCCCGGCCGGGATCTTGATCTCGATGTGCTGACCGTCGATCCCGGGCACCGTGATGCTGCCACCAAGCGCCGCAGTGCTGAAGCTGATCGGGCATTCGGCGATCAGCGTCGTGCCGTCGCGCTGGAACAGCGGGTGCCGCTTCAGGTGCACGAACAGGTAGAGGTCGCCGTTCGCAGCGCCGCGAACACCTGCCTCGCCCTCGCCCGCCACGCGGATCCGGGTACCCTCGTCGACGCCGGCGGGAATGCTGATCGACAGCTGGCGGCGCTTGAGGATGCGTCCCTCGCCATCGCACTGCGGGCACGGATCGGCGATGGTCACGCCATGGCCGTGGCAGGTGGGACATGCCCGCTCCACCACGAAAAAGCCCTGCTGCGCGCGAACCTTGCCCTGCCCGCCGCACGTGGCGCAGCGTTCGGGCCGGCTTTCGCCGCGTGACCCATCACCGCCGCACGGCTCGCACGCTTGCAGGGTCTCGATCTCGATCGTCGACTGCTTGCCGGCGAACGCTTCCTCGAAGCTGAGCTCAAGATCGTAGCGCAGGTCTGACCCGCGCGCGGCGCTCTGCCGTCCACCGCCGCGCTGGTCCATGAACTCGCCGAAAATTGACGAGAAGATATCGGAGAAGCCGTCGAACCCGGGCCCGCCCGCGCCAAAGGGGTCGCCGCCGCCGCCACCCTGCTGGAAGGCGGCATGGCCGAAGCGGTCATAGGCCGCGCGCTTTTGCGGATCCTTGAGGCAATCATAGGCCTCGTTGATCGCCTTGAACTTGGCTTCCTGCTCGGTGCAGCCGCCATGCCGGTCGGGATGGCACTCCATCGCCAGCTTGCGATAGGCAGCCTTGATCGTTCGGTCGTCGGCGGTCTTGGCGACCCCGAGCATCTCATAATAGTCGGTGTGTACCGTCATGGGCGAAACCTAAAAACCGCCGCCCCGGAAACACACGCCGGGGCGGCGCTCATGATGGCTTACGCCTTCTTGTCTTCGTCGACTTCGGAGAATTCCGCGTCGACCACTTCCTCGTCCCCGGCCTGGCCCGCGCCGGCCGAAGCCTGCTCCGCGCCCGCTCCGGCATCGCCGCCGGCACCCTGCTGGGTTTCGTAGATGGCCTGGCCAAGCTTCATCGCCGACTGGGTCAGCGCCTGGACCTTCGCGTTCATCGCGTCGGCGTCACCGCTTTCAACGGCAGTCTTGGCCTCGGCAACGGCGTTCTCGATCTCGCTCTTCACGTCCGCCGAGACCTTGTCACCATGCTCGGCCAGCTGGCGCTCGGTCGAGTGGATCAAGCTCTCGGCCTGGTTCTTGGCCTCGGCCGCCGCCTTGCGCTTCTTGTCGTCTTCCGCGAACTGCTCGGCCTCGCGCACCATCTTCTCGATGTCGCTGTCGTTGAGACCGCCCGACGCCTGGATGCGGATCTGCTGCTCCTTGCCGGTGCCCTTGTCCTTAGCCGACACGTTCACGATGCCGTTGGCGTCGATGTCGAAGGTGACCTCGACCTGCGGCACGCCGCGCGGCGCGGGGGGGATGCCGACCAGGTCGAACTGACCCAGAATCTTGTTGTCGGCCGCCATCTCGCGCTCACCCTGGAAGACCCGGATGGTGACGGCGTTCTGATTGTCGTCGGCGGTCGAAAAGACCTGGCTCTTCTTGGTCGGGATGGTCGTGTTGCGGTCGATCATCCGGGTGAACACGCCACCCAGCGTCTCGATGCCCAGCGACAGCGGGGTCACGTCCAGCAGCAGCACGTCCTTGACGTCGCCCTGCAGAACGCCGGCCTGGATGGCGGCGCCAATGGCGACCACCTCGTCGGGATTGACGCCGGTATGCGGCTCCTTGCCGAAGAAGTCCTTCACGACTTCACGGACGCGCGGCATGCGGGTCATGCCGCCGACCAGCACGACCTCGTCGATCGCCTTGGCCTCGATCCCGGCGTCCTTGAGGGCCTTGCGGCACGGCTCGAGCGTGCGGTTGATGAGGTCGGCGACCAGCTTCTCGAGGTCGGCGCGGGTGATCGTCTCAACGAGGTGCAGCGGAGTGGTCGAGCCACCCTCCATGCGCGCCGTGATGAACGGCTGGTTGATCTCGGTCGTCGCAGCCGACGACAGCTCGATCTTGGCCTTCTCGGCGGCTTCCTTGAGCCGCTGCAGTGCCAGGCGATCCTTCTTGAGGTCGATGCCTTCCTTCTGCTGGAACTTGTCCGCGAGATATTCGACGATCTTGGCGTCGAAATCCTCGCCGCCCAGGAAGGTGTCGCCGTTGGTCGACTTCACCTCGAACACGCCGTCGCCGATCTCCAGCACCGACACGTCGAACGTGCCGCCGCCAAGGTCATAGACCGCGATCGTCTTGTTGTTGTCCTTGTCGAGGCCGTAGGCGAGCGCCGCGGCGGTCGGCTCGTTGATGATGCGCAGCACTTCAAGGCCCGCGATCTGGCCGGCGTCCTTGGTCGCCTGGCGCTGCGCGTCGTTGAAATAGGCCGGAACCGTGATCACCGCCTGGGTGACCGTCTCACCGAGATAGGCCTCGGCCGATTCCTTCATCTTCTGGAGGGTGAAGGCGCTGATCTGCGACGGGCTGTAGTCCTTGCCGCCGGCCTGCACCCACGCGTCGCCATTGCCGCCCTTGACGATCTTGTAAGGGACCAGCTCGGTGTCCTTCTTGGTCACCGGATCGTCGAACCGGCGGCCGATCAGGCGCTTCACGGCGAAGATGGTGTTGTCGGGATTGGTCACGGCCTGACGCTTGGCGGGCTGGCCGATCAGCCGCTCACCGTCCTTGGCGAAGGCCACCACCGATGGTGTGGTCCGCGCGCCCTCCGAATTCTCGATCACCTTGGGCTTGCCGCCCTCCATCACAGCCACGCAGCTGTTGGTTGTGCCGAGGTCGATCCCGATCACTTTCGCCATGCTCTTCAACCCTTTGACTAGCCCCCGGACGCCTCAAGCCTGACGCCGGTTTTTGTTGTTCCGGCGGCGATATAGGGGTGAGTTCCACCGCCACAAGAGGTGTGGCATTCAGGTTGAAAACTGTTGCGTCAGTACATCGCCATGCCGCCGTTGACGTGCAGGGTCTGCCCCGTGACGTAACCAGCCTCCCGGCTCGCCAGATAGCAGACGGCCGCCGCTACGTCCTCGCCAGTGCCCATCGCGCCCGACGGGATCTTGCCAAGAATGGCGGAACGCTGTTGCTCATTGAGCGCATCGGTCATCGCCGAGGTCATGAAGCCCGGCGCCACGCAATTGACGGTGATCCCGCGCGTCGCCAACTCCTGTGCCACCGCCTTGCTCATTCCGACCAGCCCCGCCTTCGACGCGACATAGTTCGCCTGGCCCGGGTTGCCGGTGGCTCCGACCACGGACGTGACGCTGACGATGCGGCCAAAGCGCGCCTTCATCATCGGCTTGGCTGCCGCGCGCATCAGCCGGAAGGCGGCCTCCAGGTTGATCCGGATGACGTCCTCGAACTCCTCGTCCTTCATCCGCATCAGCAGATTGTCGCGCGTGACGCCGGCATTGTTGACCAGGATGTCGAGCTTGCCGCCAAGCGCCTCGACCGCCTGCGGAACGAGGGCGTCCACCGAAGCCGGATCGGACAGGTTGCACGGCAGCGCTACATGGTCGCCGCCCAGGCTCTCGCGGAAGGTGCCCAGCTTTTCCTCATTGCTTCCGCTCACCGCCAGCCGCGCTCCCTGCGCGCTGAGGGCCTTGGCGATTGCGCTGCCAAGGCCTCCGCTGGCGCCGGTCACCAGCGCGGTCATTCCCGAAAGATCGAACATCATGCGAGCTCCTTCGCCATCGCTTCCACATCATCGATGGACAACAGGCTTGTCACCTTCACATCCGGCGCAGTCCGCTTGACCATTGGGCCGAGCACCTTGCCGCCAAGCTCAACGAACTCTTCGACCCCGGCCGCGACCATCTCGGCCACGCTCTCACGCCAGCGGACCATGCCAGTCACCTGCTCGACCAGCAGCTCGCGGATTCGGTCCGGATCGCTGACAGGGGCGGCAATGACATTGGCGAAGACGGGAACCGCTGGCGCGCGCAGGTCCGTGCTCGCCAGTGCTTCCGCCATCCGGTCGGCGGCAGGCTTCATCAGCGGGCAGTGGAACGGCGCGGAGACGGGAAGCAGCACCGCGCGCTTGGCGCCATGCTCCTTCGCCAGCCCGACCGCGCGCTCGATGGCGCTGCGCTTGCCGGAAATGACGACCTGCGACGGATCATTGTCATTGGCGACCGTGCAGACCTCGCCCTCGGCCGCCGCGGCGGCGATCGCCTCGGCCTTCTCGAGGTCGGCACCCAGCAGCGCCGCCATGGCGCCCTCGCCCACCGGCACCGCTGCCTGCATCGCCTGCCCGCGCAGCTTCAGCAGCCGGGCGGTGGTCGATAGGTCAACGGTTCCCGCCGCACACAGCGCGCTATACTCGCCAAGGCTGTGCCCAGCGACGAAGCTCGCCGCCTTCTCCAGCGACACGCCCCCTTCGCGGGTCAGCGCGCGGAATACCGCCAGCGCATGCGCCATGATCGCGGGCTGCGCATTCTCGGTCAGGGTGAGTTGGTCCTCGGGCCCTTCGGTCATCAGCCGGAAGAGGTGCTGGCCGAGCGCTTCGTCCACCTCGGCGAACACGTCCCGCGCCGCCGCGCTGGCATCAGCCAGCGCCTTGCCCATGCCGACCGACTGGCTCCCCTGGCCTGGAAAGATGAACGCGCGCATCTGGTCTCCCCTGTAACTCCGGCGCGGTTAGGCGGATGGCGGACGATTGCCAACCCGGCGCGCCGGTGCAAAGCCGCGATCATGACCGAGCCCGACATAATCGCTCCGCCTCCGCCGCCGCCATCGAAGCGGCTCGGCGGCATCATGAGCCTGGCGATGGTGGTCGGGACCATGATCGGGTCGGGCATCTATCTGCTGCCGACCACTCTTGCTCCCTATGGCGAGAACATCGCCGTCGCCTTCGCGCTGACCATCGCGGGCACCATGCTGCTGGCAATAACCTTCGCCCGGCTTGCCCGCCGGCTGCCGGGAGGCCCGTTCATCTACGTCCGCACCGCGTTCGGCGACACAGCGGCTTTCCTGACCCTGTGGAGCTACCTCGTCTCGCAATGGACCGCGGTCGCGGCCGTGGCCGTCGCGGTCGCCGGGGCGCTCGGGCATGTCATGCCGGCCGCCGGCAGCGGCGCCGGCCTGATGGTCGTCGCCCTCGGTACGATCGCGGTGCTCACGGTCGTCAACCTCACCGGTGCGCGCTCGGCTGGTTGGGTGCAGGTCATCGCGACCCTGATCAAGATCGTGCCGCTGGTGCTCGTTGTCCTGCTGCTTGCCATTCATGTCGGCACCGGCACGCCCTTGCAGCCGCTCGCTCCAATGCCGCTTGGGCTTAGCGGCGTCGTCGCCGCGGCGGCGCTGATGCTCTTCTCTCTGACCGGCTTCGAGGCCGCCACGGTGGTCGCCAACGTTACCGACGAAGCCGGCGAGACAGTACCGCGCGCGACCATCTACGGAACGGGTGGCACGGGCCTCATCTACTTTGGTGCGACCATGGCGACGCTACTGCTGCTGCCCAGTGCACTGGCCGCCACCAGCAGCGCGCCGTTCGCCGACGCCATCGCCCCGCTGCTCGGCGCAAGGGCCGGAGCAGTGGTCGCCGTGATCGCGGCCATCAGCGCCTTTGGCACCTGCAATGCCCTGCTCCTGCTCTCGGCGGAGGTCGGCCAGTCGCTCGCCATGCCGGGGGACCTGCCGGCGCTGTTCCGCCGCACCAACGCGGCCGGCGTTCCCACCGGTTCGCTGCTGGTCGGCGCGGCCGTCGCAGCCCTGCTCGTCCTCGCGAGCAACTCGCAGAGCTTCGTGACGGTCTACGAGTTCATCGCCCTGGTCTCCACCGTCGCCGCGCTCATCCTCTACGCGGTATGCGCCGCCGCTGAGGCGAAGCTGCGGCTTGGAGGCGGCGCCATCCTGCCCGTGGTTGCCTTGATCTACGCGCTGGCCATGTTCGTCGGTGCTGGGCTCGAAGCTACCATCTGGGGTTTCGGCCTCGCGCTCGCCGGCTGGCCCATTCGCTGGCTGAGCCGCCGTGGACGTGAACAACAGGTCATGACGGGAACAACGCCAGATTGAGCCGGTTCGACTCTTAGCTCCACCTTGGAGAGGAGAAGTCCATGTTCCGTATCCTGACCGCTGGCGTCCTGCTCGCCGCCTCCACCGCAGCCTTCGCGGCGCCCGCGACCAAGTTCCTCAACAACGCCGCTCGGGGCGACAGCGGCGAGGTCCAGATGGGCCAGCTGCTCCAGCAGCGCAGCAGCAACCCTGCCGTGCGCAGCTACGGCCGAATGCTGGTCGCGGATCACGGCGCTCACCGCAGCCAGGTCGACCAGCTCGCCCGCCGCATGGGCGTCCGTGTCAGCCATAGCCCGAAGGCCGACGCGATGGCCGCGATGCGCCACCTGCGTAACCTGCACGGCCGCGCCTTCGACCGATATGCCCGCAGCCATGCGATCGAGGATCACCAGAAGGACATCGCTGAATATCAGGCGCAGGTGCGCACCGGCGACCGGGCCACGGCGCGGCTAGCCTCGGCGACGCTCCCCACCCTTCGCAAGCATCTTCAGGAAGCGCGCGCGCTCCGCTGAGTCCAGCCCGATGGCGGCGGCTGGTCGAGCCGGGCTTCCGGGATCAGCCGCCGCAGTTTCTGCGCAAAGCTGCGCAGGCACACTTCCGACGTCCCGAGCGGCCCCGGCTGATAGGTCGGCGAGGCCATGCCCTGCTGAACCCGGGTGATGAGCTCCGTGTCCTCGGCGTTCACGCGCCGGTTGATCCGCCAGTTAAGGTAGCGGGCCGCCCGCATCTCGCGCCGCTCGTCGGGCAGCGCATAGCTGATCTCGCGGATCACCGTTTCCGTCGAGCTCACCGGCAGGAACTGCATGAAGTCGACCTGGTCCGGGTAGATGTCGAACGCCACGTTCGGCCACAGCTTGTAGTAGAGCCACTTGCGTCGGTGGCTCACCGGCAGATGCTCCGCCTCCGGCAGTAGGTGCTGGTAGGCGCGCTCGGAGGGATTGGCCGAAGGTTGCTCAACCAGATCGCCCTCCATCCGGTCGACCTCGGCATGGGCCTCGATCTTGTACCCGCGTCCGAACAGCCGGGTCAGCCCGGGATGCCCGATCGGGATGTGCAGGCCGTCCGAATAATTGTCCGCGATCGTCTTCCAGTTGAGCGGCCTGGGCCGAAGCGTCACCCTCCCGATCGCGCGCAATTCCTCGAAGCGGTAGGGCGTCACCTCCTCTTCGAACGGACCCATCATCTCGGCGACACTCGGGCCGCCGGGCTCCAGCGTCACGAACAGGAACCCGTGCCAGCGTTCCAGCGGCACCGGCACCAGGCCAAGCCGCTCCGTCTCGAGGCCCGGATACTCCCGCCGGTGCGGAACGCCGACCAGCTTGCCGTCCCGCGCATAGCTCCAACCGTGATAGGGGCAGGTCAGTACCCGGACGCAGCCGCCGCTTCCGTCCACCAGTCGTGAACCGCGATGGCGGCAAACGTTGGTGAAGGCCCGGACCTCACCATCATCCCCCCGGATGACGATGATGCTCTCGCCCAGATAATCGAGGCTGCGCCATTCCCCGGGCGCCGCGATCTCGCTTTCGTGGCAGACCACCTGCGGCGCCGCGCGCAGGAACGCCCGCTGCTCCGCCACGAAGAATTCGGGATCCTGGTAGAGCCAGCCGGGCAGGCTCAGGTCGTCGAGCGGGTCGGCGGCGGGATCAACGGGGCGGAGCTTGGTGGCCATGCGCGGTTTTCTGCCACGCGCGCCAGCCTGCGGCAACGCCGCCGATGGCCAATTGCGGGCGAACGCGCTATGGTCAGCTGCTGAGGGGGTCGCATGCCGCTCTATCTCGACGTTCACACGATACCGGGCGCCAAGGCTGACGACCTCCGCAAGGCGCACCTTGCCGACCTCGATGTGCAGGCCCGCTACGGCGTCGACTACCAGCGCTATTGGCACAACGAGAAGTGCGGCAAGGCGTTCTGCCTGGTCGAAGCGCTCAATGCCGAAGCCGCGATGCTGGTCCACAAGGAAGCGCATGGCCTCGTTGCCGAAAAGATCATCGAGGTTGATCCCGACATGGTCGACGGCTTCATGGGCGCGGGCGAGGTCGATTCGGCCGGCGCGGTCTGGCTACCCGGACGCCGCGAACGGGATAATGCCGTTCGCAGCGTGCTGTTCACCGACATCGTTGGCTCGACCGAACTTGCCCAGCGTCTGGGTGATGACGTCGCCTTTGAACTTCTCACGACCCACGACGCGATCGTCCGCGCCGCCGTCGCGCAGCATGACGGCCGCGTGATCAAGCATACCGGCGACGGGATCATGGCGGTGTTCGTCTCGCCAGTGCAGGCGGTCCGTTCCGGCTGTGATATCCAGAACGCTGTGGCAGCGCTGGTCCCCGACCAGGACCGCCCGGCTTTTCAGGTCCGCATCGGCGCCGCCGCGGGCGAGCCGATCGAACGCGACAACGATTTCTTCGGCTCCACCGTGAACCTCGCCGCACGGCTTTGCGCCCATGCGGAGCCGGGCACCGTGCTGGTGACCAACGGCATCGCCGAACTGTGCCTCGGCAAGGGCATGAAATTCGCTGGCATGCGCGAGGCCGAGCTCAAGGGCTTCGATGAGCCCATCCGTCTCCGCGAGGTGGTGATCAGCTGCTGATCTAGGCGGTCGTACGCCCCATCAGCGCCAGCACTTCCTTGCGGCTGCGCTCGTCCGCGCGGAAGGTGCCCATCATCCGGCTCGTGGTCATCATCACGCCGGGCGTGTTCACTCCGCGCGCCGTCATGCAGGCATGGGTCGCCTCGATCACCACCGCCACGCCCTTGGGCTGGAGATGCTCCCAGATGCAGTCCGCGACCTCCGCGGTCAGCCGCTCCTGTACTTGGAGCCGCCGGGCAAACCCGTGCAGCACCCGCGCCAGCTTGGAGATACCGACGACCCGGTTGTGCGGCAGGTAGGCGATGTGCGCCTTGCCGATGATCGGCGCCATGTGGTGCTCGCAATGCGACTGGAACGGGATGTCCTTCAGCAGAACGATCTCGTCATAGCCGCCGACCTCCTTGAAGGTCCGGCTGAGGTGATGCGAGGGATCCTCGTCATAGCCGCGGGCATATTCCTTCCACGCCCGCGCCACCCGCTGCGGCGTGTCGAGCAATCCTTCCCGCTCCGGATCATCGCCGGCCCAGCGGATCAGCGTCCGAACGGCGTCCGCGACATGCTCCGGCACCGGCAGCTTGGGTGGCGGCCCGACCAGGTCGCCATCGTCGGGAGTGTCGCTCATGCCCTTGCCAGCTCCGCTGCAATATCCTCGGCCACTGCAGCCGCCTGGCCGCGAATATCGGGAACCGCGGTCATTTCCCAATAGCGACCTTTGGTCAGCGGGCCGAGCGCCCACAGGCGCTCGCCGGCGCGGTCGTGCCCATCGACGTCCAGCCCGATGCCGAAGCGATCAGGCCTCACCGCACCCTCGTCCAGGAGCCCGCGCAACAGTGCGTCTCGGGTCTCGGCGACTTCGCCCAGCGGTCCCGTGCAGTTGATGGCCAGGCAGAAGTTCCTCTCCACCTCGCCGTCACCCCGCCGGTGGATCCGCGCGACCACTTCGCCGTTCCGTTCATGGAGCCCCAGCAGCCGGCCGGCCATGATCCGCAGCTTGCCCTCGGCGATCAGGCCCTTGAGGCGCTCGGCGACGGCGGGCGCGATCCGGTGGCGGTGGATGTCCCACCACGGACGCGCATGGCGAATGAAACGCTGCTCCTGCGCTTCGTCGAAGCTTTGCCAGATCGCGTGACTGTGCGGGCGGAGCGAATCCACCGCAGCCCGGAAGCCGACCTCCGCAGAGCGCGTTCGCAGCCACCGTGCGAGCGTCCGCACCGACCCAAGCGGCACATCGCTCAATTGCACTGGCGCCGGGGGCGGGGGCGGATCGGCGTGCGCGCGCGGAACCAGTCCCCGCCGCGACAGCGCCGTGATCGACCCGCGATGGCCCGCCTCCACCAGCGACAGCACGGTATCGACCATGGTGAGGCCGGTGCCGATGATCAGCACGTCGCTGTCCCGGTCGGCCGCACGATCGACGGCGGCGCGCGCTTCGTCGGTCCACGGATTAGCCACATACAGGTCCGCAGGCAGGCCCTCGGCCGCGGCCAGCGGCGCCGGCGGCTGGTTGCCGTGCGCCAGGACAAGGGCCGCGACCTCGATGATCTGGCCGTCGGCAAGCGTCACCCGCCAGTCGCGGCCGCTTCGGCCCGCGGCTACGGCATTCGCTTCCACCACCTCGACCGGGCTCTCGGAGAGCTGCTCGACCAGATAGCGCCCGAAGGCCCGGCGCTCGGCGAACTCGCCCGCGCCATAGCCGCCCCACTCGGCGAAATGGTCCACCTGGTCGGGCCAGGCACTCATCTTGGCGGCGGGGACGTTCAGCACATGCGCGGGATCGCTGGTCGAATAAGCGACACCTCGCCCGGTCCGGCCAGAACCGTCGATCAGCACGGCGCCTATCCCTCGGCGCGCAAGCTGAAGCGCGGTCATCGTCCCCGAGAACCCGCCCCCGACGATGGCGACCGGCGCGGTGCCGGTCTCGTCAGATCTCATAATCGGGCCAGTCCGGACTGCCTGCGCGGCGCTTCTGCATATAGTCGTGGAGACGCACCACGGTCCGCCCGGCCGTTTCGGTAAAGAAACCTGGCACCACGGCATGGACCAGGCAGGCGGCGCCGGCACCGATCATCTCGCCCCCGATCCGCACGGCGCCAACGGCATGGCCAGCCCAGCTCATGCCAAGGGTCTTGGGGTGATCGGTGAACAGCCGGCCCAGCACCTGCCTACTCCTTCAAAATCTGGTGACCCCGAGTGGATTCGAACCACTGACCTACAGATTAGGAATCTGGCGCTCTATCCTGCTGAGCTACGGGGCCTTGCCGCGCAGCCCTACAGGAGGGGCTACCGTTGAATCAATCGACGACGCGCACCGGCGGGATGGGGCGACGATGGGAAAGCGCCGGAACCCGTCCGCGAACCTCGGATATGCGGGCGAGCTCCACCTCGGCGAAGCCAAGGCCCGGCGCGCCGTCCATCTCCAGCAACAGCTCGCCCCAGGGGCCCGCAACCAGGCTGTGGCCATAGGTCGTGCGTCCGTCCTCATGGTGGCCGGCCTGCGCGGCCGCGACGACGAACACGCCGGCCTCGATCGCCCGCGCGCGGAGCAGCGTCGCCCAATGCGCCTGTCCCGTCGGCACGGTGAAGGCCGCCGGCACCGCGATGGTCTCCGCTCCCGCCTCGGCCAGCGCGGCGAACAGCGCCGGGAAGCGCAGGTCGTAGCAGATGGTCAGGCCAAGCGCGCCGACCGGCGTCCCCTTCACGATCACCGTCCCGCCACCCGGTCGGTACACCGCCGATTCGCGCCAGCTTTCGCCGGTCGGCAGGTCGACGTCGAACAGGTGGATCTTGTCGTAGCGGGCCCTGACCTCGCCGGACGCATCGATCACGAAGCCGCGATTGGCGAGCAGTTCACCCTCCCCGCTCCGCACTGCAAGGCTACCCAGGTGGACCCACATTCCCTCGCGCGCCGCTGCGTCGCGCACGGCGGCCAGCACCGGCTCCTCTTCCTCGAGCCGCCAGTGCGCCGAAGCGCGCGCCCGCTCCTTGTCGAGCAGGCCACTCATCTCCGGCGTGAACAGCATCGCCGCGCCGCCCGCCTTCGCCTGCCGCACGGCCTCGGTGAGGTTCGCGGCATTGCGGGCCGGATCGATGCCGGTCTGCGCCTGCAGGAGCGCGATCCGGCTCATGCGCGGAGCATCGGGTCCAGCTTGCCGGCCCGCTCCAGCGCGAACAGGTCATCGCACCCGCCGACATGGCGCCCATCGATGAAGATCTGCGGCACGGTCATACGGCCGGAGCGGTTCAACATCTCGTCGCGCTTCGGCCCGCCGCCGTCGATATTATACTCTTCGGCGGCGACACCCTTGCTGTCGAGCAGCGCCTTGGCCCGGCTGCAGTAAGGACAGAAGGTCTTCGAATACATCTCGACACGGGCCACGCTGACACCTTTCACTGACTTCTGTTTCGCCAACAACGTTAACCGATGCGCTGCGGAGCCACCACCCGCGCCCAGGCCAACAGCGACACGCTCGCCGCCCCCTTGCGCTTGAGCAACCGGGCGCACGCCTCGGCGGTGCTTCCACTGGTATAGACGTCGTCCACCAGGACGAGGTGCCGCCCCTCGACACTCTTGCCGGGTCGAAGCGCGAATGCGCCCTGCACCGTCCTCCATCGCTCGGCGACCGTCATGCCCTTGAGCTTGGGTGTCCGCCGCGTCCTTGCAAGGAGGAACGGATCGGAGCGGTGCTCGGAACCCTTGGCGAGGGCGGCGGCGATCAGCGCCGCCTGGTTGAAACCGCGACTCCACAAGCGGCTTCGATGCAGCGGCACTGGAATCAGCAAGGCGTCGGCCGCGAACTCCCGCAGCGGCCGCTGCATGTAACCGGCCATTACCTTTGCCAGCGCGGTTTTCCGCCCATATTTCAGCCGCAGGACCAGCAGTCGGGCGCGCTCGTCATAGGCGACCGCGGCGCGGATCCGGTCGAGCTTGCCGGGTTCCGCAAGGCAGGCCGCGCACGTCTCTGCCTCCGTTGCGCGAAGCGGGATCCCACACCGCTGGCATCCGCCGGCCAGCCACTCCATCTGGGGCCAGCAGATCGTGCAGAACAGCCCCACCTCATCGACGATCGCGCCGCACCCGGCGCAGCGCGGCGGGAGCGCGAAGTCGAGCGCATAACGAAGTGGCCGGGAAAGCAGGGCGCCAGTGATCATCAGGCTTGTCCATCCTGAACGCGATCGGCACAGCGCCTCCATGGCCGAGACGCTGTTCGATCCGCAAGCCCTCTCCGCGCGGCAGGACCGAGCGGTTCGCCAGGGTGCGCGCACCTTCCTTGCCGAGCGGGTGATCGAAGAACTTGGCGAGCGCCTGGCGATCGTCCGGCGGCGGTTCGGACGCGGACTGCTGATCGGCTGTCCCGATCCGTCGCTCACCGGCCCGCTCGGGGGCGTCGCCGAGCAGCTGCTGCTGGCCCCCTCGCTCGACGAACTCGCCGCCTTTCCGCCAGGCAGCCTCGACCTGCTGATCGTGCTCGGCCAGCTCGACACCGCGCCTGAGCTGCCGTCGCTGCTACAGGTGGTCAGGCACCTGCTCGCGCCCGAGGCGCTGTTCGTTGGCGCCTTCCCGGGAAACGATACCCTGCCCCAGCTGCGCGCCGCAATGCTTGCGGCCGATCAAGCCGCGGGCAGCGGCATCGCGCCCCGGGTCCATCCGCGAATCGCCGCCGCCGGGTTTGCCGGCCTGCTTCAGGATGCCGGCTTTGACCTGCCCGTGGTCGACGTCGATCGCGTGCGCCTGCGTTACCGGATGCTTGACGATCTCGTCGCCGATCTTCGTGGGATGGGGGCGACCAACGCGCTAAAGCAACGCAGCCGGCGTCCGCTGACCCGCGCCGCGCTTGGCGCCGCGCGCGCCGCCTTCGCCTCGGCCGGCGACGCGCAGGGAACGGTGGAAACGGTTGAGCTCATCCACTTCTCCGCCTGGACCCCCGCTGCCGCCGAACATCCTTAATGAACAGCTAACCTGCCGGCCCCACATCTTGTTAACCTGGCCGAGCTATCCCGATCCCGTGGACGTGGACCAGAGGAGGGTGGCGTGAGCGCTATCCGATTGATGTTGCGCAGGCTGCGCCGCGACGAACGCGGTGCGACTGCGATCGAATATGGGCTCATCGTCGCCTTGCTTGCGGTCGCCTGCATTGGCGCCTTCAACTCGCTTGGCGGCGGAGCGGGCGGCATGTGGGATATCATCCAGACGAAGATCACGGCAGCCATGCAGCCCCCCGCCGCGTAAGCGGCGGAGGCGCTCAAGGGCTGGCGTGCTGATCGTCAAGCCCGGCTGCGCGCGCCCAGGACGACCAGCTTGACCTTCTGACCGGGCACCAGCCGCGCATTGGCGGCGAGCCCGTTGAGCGAGACGAATCGCTCGACCTTGAAATCGCGATACGCCATCCGGCTGCCCAGCGACTCCACCGTGTCGCCCGGCCGGACGGTGACCACGTCGATCACCTTGGGACGAATCTGCGCCGCCTCGGCCGCGCTGATCCGCCGCAGCGAATTGACCATCGGAACGAATGCTCCGACGCCCTGTCCGCCCTGCGTCAGCATGACGAAGTGATAGGCCTGCGTGGGCGAGAACTGGTAAGCGAACACGCTCACGTCGACCAGGCCCGACGATGTCTGCGCCCGCCCGACGACATAGGCGGCCGGAATGCCGTTGATCGTTGTCCGATTCGTATCGATGACCTGCAGCGGCACCTTGCCCTCGGTCAGCCCCTGCAGCACCGCCGCCATGTAGGCCTGCAGGTCGCCATTGAAGCGCCCGGTCGAGAATTGGGCCTTGCCGGCGCTCCCGCTGATCGTGACCGCGTCGGTCCCGTTCTGCATCAGGTACCCGGTCGGCACCGAGAATTGCAGCCGAAGGTCGGGGTGCGTGAAGGTCCGTCCGTCGATGATGCCCTGTGCCGGATCGTCGTCGACGACCACGCCGTCGACCTGGGCCAGGAAGGCGTCGCGATTGATGAGGCCCGTTCCCGCCCGGCCCGTGGACCGCGCCAGCTGCGCCGCCTGAACCACCCGGTTCTCGCTGTTGGGATGGGTCTGCGCCCACTCTGGCGTCTGCCGCTGGTCTCGTCCCTGCACACGCAGTTCAAGCGCATCCGCCCGGGCAAGCGCCGCCAGCATCGTGGCCGACGCGGCCGGATCATAGCCCGCCCTCGTGAGGTAAGCGACGCCCAGCTGGTCGGCCTGATATTCCTGCGCCCGGCTGAAGCTCAGCGTCCGCAGGGCCGAGCTCTGCTGCGCCAGCTGCCCGATGGCCTCGCCAAAGCCGCCACCGATCACACTGCCCAGGATCGCGCCCAGAATTCCGCCGACGCTGTTGCGTGATGCCGCTCTCTCGCGGGCCTGCGCGTGATTGGCGGCAACATGCCCGACCTCGTGACCCATCACGAAGGCCAACTCGGCCTCGTTGTTCATCAGCCCCATCAACTGACGGGTGATGTAGACGTAGCCGCCCGGCACGGAGAAGGCGTTCTCCACCGCCGAATTCAGGGTGGTGAAGCGGAACGAGCGCGGATCGACGCCCGACTGCAATGCCATCCGCCGGCCGACCTGGTCGACATAGCCCGCGCGCGGCCCTGTCTCCGCCCCGCCGAACTCGGCGATCAGCGCCGCATTGTCGCGCTGCGCCTCCTGCACATAGCGGACCGGCAGCTGGCGTCCGTAGGTCTGGGCGCTGCCCAGCCCGGGCGCGACCGCCACCGCGGCTGCGGTCAGAAACAGCAAGCTCTTCTTGATCCTGATCATGCGCGAAATCTATTCTCCGTTCCTGTCGCGCTTCTGAACGGGAGAATTTCGGCGCGGTTCCGCGCTGTCCCGTCAGCCGATGGCGAGGAACTTTTCGCGTCTTGCCTGCCGCAATTCGTCGGGTCCAAGGGCCGATAAGCCATCAAGCTCCTCGACGATCGCCTGCTTGAGCCCGGCGATGGCCGCCGCCGGATCGCGATGTGCGCCACCCAGCGGCTCGGGAACGATCCGGTCGATCACGCCCAGGCTGGCGAGGTCTCCGGCGGTGATCTTCATGGCTTCGGCCGCATCCGCCGCCTTGTCCGCGGTTCGCCACAGGATGGAGGCGCAGCCCTCTGGCGAGATGACGGAATAGACCGCATGCTCGAACATCAGCACCCGGTTGGCAGTAGCGATCGCAACCGCCCCGCCCGAACCGCCTTCGCCCACGATCACCGCCACGACGGGCACGCCCATCGCCAGGCATTGCTCGGTCGAGCGGGCGATCGCCTCGGCCTGCCCGCGCTCCTCCGCCTGCACGCCCGGAAAGGCACCAGGCGTGTCGACCAGGCTGACCAGCGGCAGGCCGAAGCGGTCGGCCAGCTGCATCAGGCGGATCGCCTTGCGATAGCCCTCGGGCTTGGCCATGCCGAAATTATGCTTGAGCCGGCTGGCGGTATCGTCGCCCTTCTCATGGCCCAGCAGCACGACCTTGCGGCCCTCGATGGTGGCCAGCCCGCCGACGATGGCCTGGTCCTCGGCGAAATTGCGGTCACCGGCCAGCGGCAGGAAATCGTCGGTAATCCCGGCGACATAATCCTTGAAGTGCGGACGTTCGCCATGGCGGGCGACCTGCGCCTTCTGCCACGGGGTCAGCCGGGCGTAGGTGTCCTTGAGGAGACGCTCGGCCTTGGTCTCGAGCCGGCCGATCTCCGCGTCGATGTCGATCTCACCGCTGCTCGCCGTGTCGCGCAATTCGGCGACACGGGTCTCCAGTTCGGCGATCGGCTTTTCAAAATCGAGGTAGGTCTTCATGGCGCCGCGGGGCCTAAGCCGGGCGGCGGTCAGTGGCAAGCGGATGCGCCCTGTTGACCAGTTCCACCAGCCGGCCGCTGTCGACGTGGGTGTAGATTTGCGTGGTCGCGATATCGGCATGACCAAGCAGTGCCTGAAGCGCCCGCAGGTCGGCGCCGCCGGCCAGCAGATGCGTGGCGAAGGCATGGCGCAGCACGTGCGGGCTGACCCGTTCGGGGGCGATTCCCGCATCCGCTGCCATCGCCCGGACGATCTGGAACAAGCGCACCCGGCTCAGATGCGCCTTGCCGCCGGGAAACAGGAACAGGCCCTTGCCCGGAACGTGCGGCAGCCATGCGGCCACCGCGCCGTGCGCCCGCTCGGAAATTGGCACCAGCCTCTCCTTGGCGCCCTTGCCCTTGAGGATCAGGAACGGCTGCCCGGGACGCAGCGCCGCGCGCGGCAGGCTGACGAGCTCCGTCGCGCGCAATCCCGAGCCATAGAGCAGCTCCAGCAGGGCAAGGTTGCGCAGCGCCGTGGGCTGTCCGCTTGCCGCGCGATCTTCGGCGGCATGGAACATCGCGTCCACTTCGTGCGGCTCGAGAATCCGGGGCAAGGGCCTGACCAGCTGCGGCCTGGGCAGCGAGGACGACGGGTCGTCGGCTCGCACCCCCTCGTCATGCAGGAAGCCGTAAAAGCGACGAAGCGCCGCCGCCCGGCGCGACACGGTCGAGGGCGCCAGCCCCATCCACGCCTCGCCCAATTTGCCAAGGTCCTCGCCGCTGGCGGCGCCAAGGTCCGGCACCGTCTCCGCCGCCGCGGCCAGGTCGGCGCGATAAGCAAGCAGGGTGTTGCGCGCGGCTCCGGCCTCCGCCGCGAGCATCTCGCAGAAGCGGTCGACCAGCTGCCGGTCTTCCGGGCTCACGTCCGGGCCAGCGCCTCGGCGGCGATCATCCGCGCATTATAGTCGAGACCCGCCATCCGCAGTGCGGTCAGCGCGTGAAAGAACTGCCAGGACGGCACGCGGGTGAAGCTTGGCGACTGAAGCCCGATCGCGGCCAGCACCGCGGCCGTCCCCGCCTGCCGCCTTTGCCCGGCGCCGTCCGCAAGCCGGGTCCACACCGACGTCGCCCCAAGACCAAGCTCATACTTGTCGTTCAACCGCGAGACCGTGTCGCCATTGATCTTGCCGGTTCCGGCCAGGCCTGCGACCAGCAGCTTGCTGCGCTGGCGATCCCGGCTGTTGTCGCGATCGATGAAGCCCTCGACGCGGCTGACGCTGAGGTCCAGGCCGCGCGCATCGGTACCCACCGCCAGCATCGCCCAGGCCCGGTCGCCCGGTCCCTCGTCCATGTCGCCCAGCACGCCGGCCCAGTGCGCCGCCTGCCGATCGTAACCGCCCGCAAGCATGGAGGCGATGAGGTCGGGAGCCTCCTTCTGCAGCTTGGCATTGGGGTTGATCCGGGTGGCGGCCAGCGCCAGCAGCGCATGACTCGCGCTTTTCTCCAGTTCACCCTCGCCCACTCTCCACAGCGCGCGCATGGCATCCAGCCGGTCGTCCACCGTATTGCCGACGAACGCCGTGCGCAGCCGGAAGGCGTCGGTTCCGGGAAGGTCAGACGGATCGGTCGCGTCGTAGATCTGCGAATACAGGTCGACCAGCGCCGCCGACGAGAAGACGCCCAGTCCCGCGGCGGTCCGCGCCGCCGGCAGTCGCGCTTCCGCGCCAAGCATGGGCGCACGCGCCGCCCAGGCCCGTACCTGCGGGCTGGTCGCGTTGAACAGCCGCGGCGGCGGCAGCATCCCCGTCGCCGCGGCCAGGCCAAAGCGCCAGCTGGTCAGCCCGTCGACCGGCTCCCATTCCACCGTCGCGGCGCGACCCGTGTTTTCACCCGCGCCGACGACCTTGTCGGCCAGCGTCAGGTCGATCCCTCCAATCCGTCCCCGCCGACGGGCCTGCTCGATCTGCGACGCGGCGGTGGCGCCCTCACCTTCGAGCGAGGCGCACATGGCCTGGACGAGCGGCGCGATTCGCGCGTCGGCGCCGCCCAGCTTGTTCTTGAGCGGGCACAGGCCCGACGGGTCGGCGCTGGCCAGCGCGGACTGCACCGCCACCTGGGTCAGCTTGGGACTGTAATCGCCCACGTCGACCCCGCTGACGATCATTCGCGCGGCATCGGCCTCGCCCATCCGCAACAATAGCCAGGCGCGCTCGGCCGCCCAGTCTGCTCCGTTCACATTCGCCGGCGCCTCGGCCCGCGCCAGCAGCGCGTTGCGCAAGGTAATCTGCAGCCAGCGTGACGGCAACGGGGTCGATTGCCGCCGCATCAGCCCGCTCAGGAACTTGCCGTCGGCCCCGCCCCACGGATTGGTGCCATAGCCCCAGCGCTGCGGATCGATCGCGCCGACCAGCCGCGGGTCGCGGCGCGACGCGTCCGGCATCTCGACCGGTGGCGGAGGCGCGGGCAGCTCCTCATTGGTCAGGTCGCTGCTCTCGACCAGGTCGCCACCCTCGCCGGTATCTTCGCTGTCGCCAGCGCTGGGCCTCGATATGCTCGATTGCTGGCCATTGCTGCTGGGCGACTGGCTGTTGGTCTGCGGCGCCGGCGTCGGCTCATTGCCGAAGCCGGGCGGCAGAATCACTTCCTGCGCCAGCGCGGGCGCCAGTGCGACTGCTCCGGCGGCGCCGGCCAGCAGCCAGAGGCGGTTAAGCCGGCTGGCCACGGGTGACGTCGACCTCGATTGGCTTGGGCTGCGTCTCGTGCGCGCTACGCGCGATCAGGACCACCGCGCCGATCACGACGACCAGCAGGACGATCAGGAAAACGGGCCCCCGAGCGGGATGGGGCGGACGCTTGTGGATAGCCATGAGGCGGGCTTTTGCCGAAGCGCCGCACGCCTGTATAGCCCCGTCCGGCATGAGTGCGCGCGATGGATCAGGTCTGACCGCCCGCCTCGACCGGCCCGTCGTGCTGGTCGGGCTGATGGGCGCTGGCAAATCGACTGTCGGCCGCCGCCTTGCCCGCCGCCTGTCCCTGCCTTTCATCGACAGCGACGCGGCGATCGAAGACGCGGTGGGCCTCACCGCCGGCGAGGTGTTCGAGCGCTACGGCGAAGAAGATTTCCGGGATGGCGAACGCCGGCTGGTGGCCCGGCTGATCGACGGGGGAGTGCGGGTCATCGCCACCGGCGGCGGCGCCTACATCAACGAGGAAACCCGCCGCCTGCTGAACGAGCGGGCGATCACCGTCTGGCTGGACGCCCCGACCGAGCTGCTGGCCGAACGCACCGCGCGTCGTCCGGAAACCCGCCCGATGCTCAACAAGGGTCCGCGCGACCAGATCCTCGAAAGCCTGATGGAACAACGCCGCCCCAAATACGCCCAGGCCCACATTCGCGTGCCGAGCATGGGCGGCAGCCATGCGGAGGTGGTGGAAACCATCGTCGCCGAGCTCGAACGCTTCCTGGACAAGAAATGACCGTCATCACCGTCACCGCCGGCGACCGCTCCTATGACGTGGTGGTCGCCCCCCTGGCCGACTCCGCATCCCGCCTTGCCGCCCTCGGCCAGGGACAGCCGCTGCCCGTGGTGACGGAGCCCAAGGTATGGGCCCTGCATGGCGCCGCCTTGCAGTCGCTCCTGCCGTGCGATCCGATCCTTGTTCCCGAGGGCGAAGAGGCCAAGCAATGGCCGCACCTCCAGGCCCTGATCGGCGCGTTCACGACCCGCAACCTCGATCGCAAGCGGCCGGTGCTGGCGTTCGGCGGTGGCGCCGTTGGCGACCTCACCGGACTTGCCGCCGGCCTGTTCAAGCGCGGGCTGCCCGTCGTGCACGTCCCCACCACCCTCCTCGCTCAAGCTGACAGTGCGGTCGGCGGCAAGACCGCCATCGACGCCGAGGGGCAGAAGAATTTGGTCGGTATCTTCCATCAGCCGGCCCTGGTCCTGGCCGACCCGGCGCTGACCCTCACCCTCGATCCGCGTCAGTCCCGGGCGGGCTATGCCGAGATCGTCAAATACGGCCTGATCGACCAGCCCGACTTCTTCGCCTGGTGCGAGGCGAACGGCGCAGCCCTCCTCGCCGGCGACCTGCCCCTGCGCAGCCATGCGGTCGCGCACAGCGTCGCCGCCAAGGCCCGCTTCGTCGCCGCCGATGTCGAGGACCGCACCGGCGTCCGCGCCCTGCTCAACCTCGGCCACACCTTTGGCCATGCGATCGAAAGCGCGGCTGGCATCGGCACCGTCCTCCACGGCGAAGCGGTCGCGCTCGGCATGGTGCTGGCCTACGACTTCTCCGCGACGCTCGGTCTCTGCCCGGTCGACGACGCCAACCGCGTCCGCTCGCATGTCGAGAGCGTCGGCCTGCCCACCCGCCTGTCGGACCTCAAGCTAGGCCGCGCCGTCCTCCTCCCGCTGATGGGCGCGGACAAGAAGAATGACGGCGGCAAGCTCAAGCTGGTCCTGGCTCGCGGCATCGGACATGCCTTCCTGAGCGACGGCGCCGACCCGGCGGCGCTGGCCGACTTCCTCACCTGCGCCGCCTAGAGCGCTGCGCCCTTGGGCGGCTCTTCGGGCAGCGACCGGTCGGGCGTGAAGCTGCGGTCCATCCCACTCCTGAGATCGCCGGTCGCGGCCTGCAGTTCCAGCCGCTCGTTGTCGCGGGCGCGATAGGCGCGCTCCACTCGCACCACTTCCCGCTCCGCCACGCCCAGCCGCCGAAGCGCCTCCCGGCCCATGGTCACGGCGCTTTCGAACACTTCCCGCTGAACCAGCGCCACGTCG
Organism: Sphingomonas sp. KRR8; assembly: GCF_023559245.1. NCBI lineage: Bacteria > Pseudomonadati > Pseudomonadota > Alphaproteobacteria > Sphingomonadales > Sphingomonadaceae > Sphingomonas > Sphingomonas sp. KRR8. The sequence goes on along the minus strand of NZ_CP097462.1, from coordinate 281,330 downwards.
AGATCGGCGATCCGCATCGCCTGCCGCCGGTCGAACACCCGCACCATCACGACCGCCTGCGGGAACGCCTCCATGATCGGCCTCAGCTGCTCCGGCCCCATCTCCGCATCGTCGTGGCAGAAGAAGATCGCCTCCGCTTCTTCCGCCCCGGCGGTGCGCAGCAGGTCGATCCGGGTCCCGTCGCCATAATAGACCTTGGTCCCGAACTCGCCCGCCAGCTCGATCTGCGTGGCCTTGAGGTCGATCAGCGTCACCGGGATGCGCTTGGCCATCAGCATCTGCGCGACCGTCTGGCCGAAGCGGCCGTAGCCGACCACGATGGCGTTGGTCTCGGGCGAGAATTCGGGCCCCTCGAGGTCGGGCTCAGGGTCCTTCACGCGCTGCTGAAGCCAGCCGATCAGCCGCATCAGGAACGGTGTCGTGACCATCGACAGCGTGACCACCGCGCCGAACAGGCTGGCGGTTTCCGGCGCGATCAGCTGTGCGTTCTTGGCCTGCGCGAACAGCACAAAGCCGAACTCGCCCGCCTGGCTGAGCAGCAGCGCCAGGCTGATTGAGCGTCCCTTGCTCATCTTGAACCCGCGCGCGAGCGGATAAAGCACCGCCGCCTTGATCAGGATGATCGCCGCCGCCAGCCCCAGCACCATCAGCGGCCTGGTGGCGATGACGCCAAGGTCCAGCAGCATTCCGACCGACATGAAGAACAGGCCAAGCAGGATCGAACGGAATGGCTCGACGTCGCTCTCCAGCTCGTGGCGATAAGGGCTCTCCGCCAGCATCACGCCCGCGACGAACGCGCCCAGCGCCACCGACAGGTGCAGCTGGTGCATCAGCGCCGCGGCCGCGATCACCGTGAACAGCCCGGCGACCACGAACAGCTCGCGCTCGCTCAGCCGCCCGATCAACCGGAACGCCGGATTGAGCAGGAACCGCCCGATCAGCACCAGCCCGATCACCGCGCCGACCGTGTACAGGCCGAGCGTCAGACCCGACGGTGCACTCGGATCCGGCACCCGGCTCAACGCCGCCACCGCGGTGATCAGCGGGATGATCGCCAGGTCCTGCAGCAGCAGGATGGAAAAAGCGCGCTCGCCATAAGGCGTGTTCATGTCGCCGGTGGAGCGCAGCATCGGCAGCACCTGCGCGGTCGATGACAGCGCCAGCGGCATCCCCACCGCGAAGCTCGCCCCCCACGACAGGCCGACCGCGAAGCGCATCAGGAGCGACAGCGCGAGGCCCGCGAGCACCACCTGCGCCAGCCCAAGTCCAAAGATGTCCTTGCGCAGACGCCACAATCGGCTCGGCTGCAGTTCCAGCCCGACCAGGAACAGCAGGAAGGCGATGCCCACCTCGCTAACCTGCATGATGGCGTCGCCGCTGCCGACCAGCCCCAGTAGCTGCGGCCCGATCACCGCTCCGGCGACGATATAACCAAGGGTCGCGCCCAGCCCGAGCCGCCGGAAGATGCCGACGAACAGCAAGGCCACGCCCAGCATCACCGCGAGGCCGGTCAGCAACTCGGTCACGTCGCCCGCTCCTGCAGCGCGTCGTCGAGCGCCGCGATCAGGGCGTCGAACGGCAGCAGGATGGCTCCATGCCGCCCCGTCTTGGTCCTCGCCGGCTCCAGCACCTCATAGCCCGCCGGTGGTTGCCCCGATCCGGCCAGCCACCCACGCAGCGCCACCCGCGCCGCCGCCAGCTCCAGCGGGGTCCGCCCCACCGCGAACCGGTTGAGCAAGGCGGCGCTGGCCTGCCCGAAGGCGCACGCCTGCACTCCTTGGGCGACCTCGGCCACCCGCCCGTCGGTCAGGCGCACCTCGGTCGCGATCCGGCTCCCGCACGTCGCCGACCGCCGCTCAGCCCGTCCATCCGCCTGCTCCAGAGTTGGGGCCAGCGGCAAGGATGTCGCCAGCCGCAGGATGTCGAGCGTGTAGACCGGGTCGCTCACGCCCGCCGCCAGCTGGTCCCGCCCGCCCCGTCCTCGAGCAGGATGCCCTCGGCCTTCAGCTCATCGCGGATTCGGTCGGCGGTGGCGAAGTCACGCGCCTGCTTGGCGGCCGTGCGCTCGGCAACCCGCGCGTCGATCCCCGCGTCACCGGCACCGCGGAACCATTCGTCGGGAGATAGCGTCATCAACCCGAGGAGCTTAGCGCCATTTATGGCCTGCCAGATCTGGTCACCGAGGCGTATCCCGTCTTCATCGTCGGAAGAGATGACGGCAGAGATTTCGGCTACGGCTTGAGGAGTGTTCAGGTCGTCGGAGAGGGCATCGACGACAGCCTGAAGGGGCACGCCTCGGTCAGACCGCTTGAACTCCGGATTTCGGCTGAAGCGCTGCAGAAAGCCGTACCAACGATCAAGACGCGCCTTGCTCTGCGCCACCAGCGCCTCGGTCCACGGCAGCGGCGAGCGGTAATGCGCGCTCAAGAGCGCCAGCCGAAGCACCTCACCCTTGTGCCCGGCGTCCAGCAGCTCCCGCGGGGTCACCACATTGCCGAGGCTCTTCGACATCTTCTCGCTGCCGAAATCGACAAAGCCGTTGTGCACCCAGTAACGCGCCAGCGGCTTGCCGCCGTGGGCGCAGCGGCTCTGCGCCGCCTCATTCTCATGGTGCGGGAAGACAAGGTCGATCCCGCCGCCGTGAATGTCGATGGTTTCGCCCAGGTGCGCGCGGATCATGGCCGAGCATTCAATGTGCCAGCCCGGCCGCCCGCGACCCCACGGGCTGTCCCAGCCGATCACGTCCGGCGCGCTCGGCTTCCACAGCACGAAGTCGCCGGGCGAGCGCTTGTAGGGCGCCACCTCGACCCGAGCGCCCGCCAGCATCGCCTCGCGATCTCGCCGGCTGAGCGCGCCATAGTCGGGGTCCGACCCCACATCGAACAGCACATGGCCTTGTGCCGCATAAGCGTGACCGCGCTCGATCAGGTCGGCGATCATCGCCACCATCGGCCCGATCTCCTGCGTCGCATGCGGGGCGATGGTCGGGTCGCGTACGCCCAGTGCGCGCATGTCGTCCAGATAGGCCTGCTCGAACCGCTCCGTGATCACGCCCGGTTCAACGCCCTCGGCGGTCGCCGACGCGATGATCTTGTCGTCCACGTCGGTGATGTTCCGCGCGAAAACGACCTCGTGCTTCGGATACTCATGCTCCAGCAGCCGCCGGAGCACGTCGAACACCACCGGCGGCCGGGCATTGCCGATGTGCGCGCGGCCATAAACGGTCGGCCCGCAGACATAGAGGGTGATCCGGTCGGGCTCGCCGGGGGTGAAGTCGCGCTTCTCCCGCTCCTGGGTGTCGTACAGTCTGATCATCGCTTGGTCGGCGCCGAATGGCGGTAGCTGTCGACCATGTCCACGATCGCGTGGGCGCTGGCGTTCAGCAGGGGAAAGGTGCGGCTCCTGGTCATCCACTCGGGCCGCTCACTCGTCGGGCCATAGCGCATGTCGGTGGCGAAGTTGGCGAGCAGAAAGACCAGCGTCGCCCCGACCAGCCCCTTGAGCATCCCGAACCCGCCACCGAGGAAGCGGTCGACCGGCCCAAGCACCGACCGCCGGCTGGCATGGCCGGCCCGCGTCGCGATCACCCGCACGATGAAATAAGGCGCGAGGAACAGGATGGCGTAGGCGATGATCGCCGCCGATGCGGGCCCCCGCCCGAAGCCCATGACATATCCGGTGACCGGTGCATGGAACAGCTTCAGCGCGACGACCGCCGCCAGCCACGCGGCGAGGCTCAGCACCTCATGCACGAACCCGCGCACGAAGCCGACCAGGGCTCCGCCGCCGAGCAACACCAGCACGAAGATGTCGAGCGCCGTCATGGAAGAAGCGCTAGCCAAGAGCGGCGCGCCAAGCCAGCCCTTCGCTTATCCTTCGCCCAGAATGGCGCTACCGCCCCAGGATCCGCTCGACGAGCTGCCGAAGCTGTCCGAAATTGGCGGTGCGGATGCCGTTCGTGCCCTCGACCCCGCCCGGCACCCACGCCTGCTCGAACCCCAGCTTGGCCGCTTCCTTCATTCGGAGCGTGCCGTGCGCGACCGGCCGGATCTCGCCCGACAAGGCTACCTCGCCCAGCACCACCGCCTCCGCCGGAACCGGCCGCTCGCTCAGCGCGGACACCAGCGCCGCCGCCACCGCCAGGTCCGCCGCCGGGTCCTGCAGCCGGTACCCGCCCGCCACGTTGAGATAGACTTCGGACGTGGCGAAGCTCACCCCGGAGCGCGCTTCCAGCACCGCCAGCAGCATTGCCAGCCGCCCGCTGTCCCAGCCCACCGCCGAGCGCCGGGGCGTGGCGCCGCTGGCCAGCCGCACCACCAGCGCCTGAATTTCGACCAGCACCGGCCGCGTGCCCTCCAGCGCGGGAAAGATCGCCGTCCCGCTGACCGGATCGTCGCGCTTGGTCAGGAACAGCGAACTCGGATTCCCGACTTCGTTCAGCCCGGCGCCCTCCATCGCGAACACGCCAATCTCGTCCGTCCCGCCGAAGCGGTTCTTGACGGCCCGCAGGATGCGATACTGGTGGCTCCGCTCCCCTTCGAAGTTCAATACCGCGTCGACCATATGCTCGAGCACGCGCGGTCCCGCGATGCTGCCATCCTTGGTGACATGCCCGACCAGGATCAGCGCGGTGCCGCGGTCCTTGGCGAAGCGGATCAGCTCCTGTGCGCTGGCCCGCACCTGGCTGACGGTTCCCGGCGCACCCTCGATCAGGTCCGAGTGCATGGTCTGGATGGAATCGATCACCAGCAGCGCGGGCGCCGGCCCTTGCCCAAGTGTCGTCAGAATGTCGCGAACCGAGGTGACCGACGCCAGCTGCACTGGCGCTCCGGCGGCCCCCAGCCGGAGGGCGCGCAGCCGCACCTGGTCGACCGCTTCCTCGCCTGAGATATAGACCGCGCCGCGCCCGCTGCGCGCGATGGCCGCCGCCGCCTGCAGCAGCAGGGTCGACTTGCCGATGCCCGGATCACCCGCCAGCAGCATGGCCGAGCCCGGGACCAACCCGCCGCCGACCGCCCGGTCGAACTCCGCAATTCCGCTCGGCACCCGCTCGGGCAGCGCCACTGCTGCGTCCAGTCCGACCAGCTCGACCGCCCGTCCGCCGGTGTGAAGATCGTGCTTGGCGGAGAAGACCGTCACGTTGGCCGCCTCCTGCGCCAGCGTGTTCCACTCCGCGCAGTCCGGACATTGCCCCTGCCAGCGCGACTGCGCCGATCCGCAGGCCTGGCAGACGTATCGGGCCTTCAACTTCGCCATAAAAAAGACCTAGAACAAAGGACGAACGCATGCAACGGACCGGTAAGCGGTCCGTTGTCGAAGCTCCCCCCTGAAGGAGTTTCTTTCCATGCCCTATGCCAAGGCAAAAGACGGCACCATGCTCTATTACAAGGACTGGGGCCGCGGTGATCCCGTCGTCCTGATGCATGGCTGGCCGCTGACCGGCGACACGTTCGACGACCTTGGCATCAAGCTGGTCGAGGCCGGCAAGCGCTGCATCATCCCCGACCGGCGCGGGTTCGGCCGCTCGGACCAGCCGTGGGACGGCTACGACTATGACACCTTCGCCGACGACGTGATCGCCATCCTCGAGGATGCCGGGATCAACCAGCCGGTCGCGCTCGTCGGCTTCTCGATGGGCGGCGGCGAGGTCGCGCGGCTCGTCTCGAAGCAGGGCAAGGGCCGGATCAGCGCCGCCGTGCTGGCCAGCTCGGTCGTGCCGATGGTCCAGCAGACCGACGATTATCCCGACGGCGTCCCGCAGTCCCAGCTGCAGGAAATCACTCAGCAGATGACGACCGATCGCGCCGGCTTCCTCAAGACCTTCATCAAGCAATTCTACGGGGTCGGCTTCGTCTCGCAGCCGGTCAGCGATGGCGTGCTCGACCAGGCCTTCCTCCAGGCCAACATGGCCGGCGCGCGCTCCACCTATGCGGCCGCACAGGCGTGGGCGACCACCGACTTCCGCCCTGACCTCAAGGCGTTCGACGGCATTCCGACCCTCATCCTCCATGGCACCAGCGACAAGAACGTGCCGTTCGAAGGCACCGGCAAGAAGGTGGCGGAGGCCCTGCCCCACGCTCAGCTCATCACCTACGAAGGGAGCCCGCACGGCATCTTCGAGACCGACAAGAAGCGGTTCTGCCAGGACGTGGTGAATTTCCTGACCCAGGACAGCCGCGGCACCACCGCCGACCAGAGCGCCAGCGCCATCCCGTTGAGCGCGCGATAAGCTCAGGCGGCGCCTTCCGGGTCAGGAAGGCGCCGCCTCCGCTTCAGGCCGTCCGCGGTCGGCCATTCTCCGCCGGATCGTTCCCGGTCAGCGCCTGCCAGCCCTTGGCCACCCCATATTGCACGGCCCAGCCAAGCGCGTAGGTCGCCACCACCGGCGCGAGCAGCCGAATGGCGCTTTCCGCCACCGTGCCCATGATTGCGCCCTTGATCCCGCTGTCGCCATCGCCGCGGTCGATCGCCGCGCCGATCAGCGCGCCCAACATGTTCGCCATTGTTCGTCTCCTTGTGTGCGCGGCTAAGCGCCCACGAGCGGAGCCGGGTTCCGTTCTCAATAGGTCGGCTGCAGCAGGCCCTCGATGACATGGTGCTGCTCGATCATGGTCACGCGCTCGACCACCCGGCAGGTCAGGTGATCGCGGACCCGCGCCGGCAGTGTTTCCAGATACTCCGGCGTGACCTGCAGGTCGTGATGATGCGCGTTGATGCCGTCGGGCGCGTCCACTCCGACCACCACCACCGGTCGCGGCTCATCCGAGCGGTTGGCGGTCCCGCGGTGGATGGTCAGCGCCGAACGGGCCGAGATATCACCGCGCCTGGGCAGCTTCTGGACCGCCCGCGCCTCATACCTGCCCCACAGCGAGCGGTCGGGGAACATGTCGTCCTTCGCTCCGGCGATATCGTCCCACTGCGTCCCCGGCGCGATCTCGAACGGTCCATGCTCCGGCCGGGTGTCGACCGTGGTCAGATTGAACGCCAGGCTGTTCAGCCGCCGTCCTTCCAGCGTTTCGGGCGGAGACTTGAAGTCGCGGTGCCACGGCTGGTCCTCGGCGCCCGGGAACGGAATGTCGAACCCCACTTCGACGATCCGGTAATCCCGCCCCAGCACCGCCTCGCACACCGCCACGAACCAGGGGTGGGTGGCGATATCGACGAAGCCGCCGATGTCCTCGGGCGACACCTCGACATAGAAACGGTGCGGTCCCCGCGGCAGCGCGCCGCCGGGTTTGTCCTTGACCCGCTCCCACACCCGCCAGACATCCGCCGCCAGTCGGTCGGCCCACTCAGGACTGAAGGCGCCCTGGCAGCCGATGATCCCATCGCCATAGAGCCCGCCCATGATCGCGGCGGCGTCAATCTCTTGCTCGGCCATGACCTACGCGACTCCTTGCTGGTGCGGCAACTCTCGCCGCCTCCGGCAAGGCTGTCCAGCGCCGCGCGACCTCGGCTCGGCCCGCCGCCGGTCGTTGACCTTGGCGACGGGCCTTTACGGAAGCTTGCTCAACTCGTGGGTATCTTCGGCTGCCCGCCGGCGGAACTCCCGCCGCAGTCCCCGGAAAGGTTCGTGACGACCTGCGGCGGCTTGCCCGCGCCGCGTGAAGTCACCTCTGTCCGCCGGGTGCAGGTCTGGGTGCCATCACTGGTCGAGACCACGGTGACGCTGGTGGTTCCGGCCGGAGCATTGCCGTAGGCGGCGACATTCATCACCGGCGTGCCGGCCTGAGCCTGTCGGGCAAGCTGGGCAGTCTGGCGCATCAGCTCGCCCATTTGCCGGTCCATGTCGAACAGGCTCCGGTCGAAGAAGGCGCGATCGAACAAGCGCAGCGGGCCCATCAGCCCATCGGCGCTCGGCGGCGCAACCGTCACCTTGGGCGCCACGTCCCCGACATATTCGACCCGAGCGGTCGAACCATCGGGCAGCGGCACGGTAAGGGTGTGAGTGCCCGGGCTCGCAGCGGCGGCAGCTCCCGCGAGGGTCAGCGCGCCAAGACCGGCCAGGGCGAACGCATGTGCTTTACGCATCAGTGTCCTCCACAGTTGGTCATGTGAGAGCGTGCGATTTACCCCACTAATCTGAACGGCAGCTTTCAGTGTCCCAGGCTTGCGAAGAGTTAATCTGGCTTCCTTCGAAGGACCGGGACTCTCCGGGCATTTCTGAGCTCCGTCGTCCCCCCATTGCGGCCATTCACACGATCATTGCACTATAGGAATTCGGCTGCTTGGCTCTGCCTGCGGGCAACCGCATCTTTGACAATCGAACAGGCTGCACTGTAGTCGACAATGGCCTTTTTCGCGGCCGGGGTCACACCAGGGAAACTTCGCCACCTTCAGTCAGAGGCTCGCCAGTGGCGGATATCCGGCGAAGCTTCCCTCGCATGAGGATCCCGCAGGGGTGCCTGCCAGGGAAACTTCGTGACCCTTGCAGCGGGGCGGCCCAAGCCGATTGCCCCACCCTTTCACCCCCGCTAACGCCGCCTCGTGCCCACCTCTCCCTTCGCGATCCGCGACTTTCGGCTCTACTGGCTCGCCCGTTTCTGCGCGACGCTGGCGACCATGGGGATGGTCGTCATCCTCGGCTACCAGGTCTACGACGTCGCCCGCGCGGACTACGGCATGTCGATCCGCGAGGCCTCGTTCATGCTCGGCTTGCTGGGCGCGGTGCAGTTCGTCCCGCTGGCCATCCTCACTCCCGTCGCCGGCTGGGTCGCCGACCGTTATGAGCGGCGGACCGTCGCCCGCCTCGCCAACGGGATCGACGCCAGCATCGCGCTGATCCTGGCGCTCTCGACGCTCAACAGCTGGCTCAGCCTGCCGCTGCTGTTCACGCTGGCCGCCCTGCATGGCGTGGCCCGCGTGTTCACCGGCCCGTCCATGTCGGCGATCGCGCCCAACATCGTCCCGCCGGAGCTGCTGCCCAAGGCCATCGCCCTCTCCTCCATCGCCTGGCAGGCGGCTACCGTTGGCGGCCCCGCGGTCGGCGGCTTCCTTTATGCCGCCCATCCCAGCGCGCCTTACTGGACCGCCGCCGCGCTGATGGGCTTGGCCATCCTCCTGCTCACGCCGATCCGGCGGATCGTCCCGCCGAAGATCGAGGGACACCCCCACCCCATTCGCCAGATGGTGGACGGCCTGACCTATGTGCGCGGTCATCGCTTCCTGCTCGGCGCCATCACCCTCGACCTGTTCGCAGTCCTGCTGGGCGGCGCCACCGCCATGCTGCCGGTCTATGCTCGCGACATCCTGATGGTCGGCACGCAAGGCCTCGGCCTGCTCCGCGCGGCCCCGGCGGTGGGCGCCGCCCTCGTCGCCGCCGTCTTCGCGGTCCGGCCCTTGCACCGCAATGTCGGGGTCAAGATGCTGTGGGCCGTCGCCGCTTTCGGCCTCGCCACCGTGATCTTCGGCCTGTCCACGAATTTCGCCCTCAGCCTCGTCGTGCTCGCAGGCCTCGGAGCAGCCGACATGCTGAGCGTCTATGTCCGATCCAGCCTCGTGCAGCTGCACACGCCCGACACCATGCGCGGTCGCGTGTCGGCGGTGTCGGGGCTCGCCATCTCCGCCTCGAATGAACTGGGCGAGCTTCAGTCCGGGCTGTTCGCGGCCCTGCTTGGCCCGGTCGGCGCGGTTGTCTTCGGCGGCGGCGCGGCCATTGTCATTGCGGGGGCGTGGTCCCAACTGTTTCCTGAACTTCGGCGGGCGCGAACCTTCGACCCGCCGCCAGAGGTGCTCGCCAGGGCCGTAGCTGAGGAGAAACCCGCGTGAAGGCCAATAATATTCTCGAAACGATCGGACGCACACCGCACGTCCGTATCAACCGGCTGTTCGGCGACCAGGCCGAAGTCTGGATCAAGTCCGAACGCTCCAACCCCGGCGGCTCGATCAAGGACCGCATCGCACTCGCGATGGTCGAGGACGCCGAACGCAGCGGCAAGCTGAAGCCCGGCGGCACAATTGTCGAGCCGACCAGCGGCAACACCGGCATCGGCCTGGCGATGGTCGCCGCGGTGAAGGGCTACAGGATCATCCTGGTCATGCCCGAAAGCATGAGCGTGGAGCGCCGTCGCCTGATGCTGGCCTATGGCGCCACCTTCGACCTCACGCCCAAGGAGAAGGGCATGAAGGGCTCGATCGCCCGCGCCGAGGAGATCGTCGCCGCTACCGATGGCGCCTGGATGCCGCAGCAGTTCGACAACCCGGCCAATATCGAGATCCACCGCAAGGAAACGGTGAACGAGATTCTCGCCGACTTCCCGGATGGCTTCGACGCGTTGATCACCGGTGTCGGCACCGGTGGGCATATCACCGGCGTCGCCGAGGTGCTGAAGGCCAAGTTCCCGAACCTCAAGGTGTTCGCGGTGGAGCCGACGTTGTCCCCGGTCATCTCGGGCGGCCAACCCGGCCCGCACCCCATTCAGGGCATCGGCGCCGGTTTCATTCCATCGAACCTCCACACTGACCTGCTCGACGGCACCATCCAGGTCGATCCCGCCGATGCCAAGGAAATGGCCCGCCGAAGCGCCAGTGAGGAAGGGATGCTGGTCGGCATTTCGTCGGGCGCGACGCTGCAGGCCATTAAACAGAAGCTGCCCGAACTTGGTGAACGGCCGCGCGTGCTCGGCTTCAATTACGACACCGGGGAGCGATATCTATCCGTTCCGGACTTTCTTCCCGAACAGAGTTGAGGGTTCCTTAACCTCAACGGTTGCTAGGCTCGTTAACGCCTCGGCCGGTATCTGATCCCGCTCGAGAAAGTGGGGATCAATGCGTCGACAGCGGCTTGAAGGCGGAGTGGGCTTGAGCGGGTTACCCTCGCGCACGTCCGTTCGCGAAGCCCTGTTCTTCGACGTGGGTCCATCGGACTCGCCCGGAGATCGAATCCTCGCGGGCCGGCGGATCCGCACGTTCAGCAATGGCCCCCTGTTGCTGGCGGCAAGCCACGCCGTGGTGGGGATCACCGTGATCTGCTATGGGCTCTCAGGCTCGTCGTGGCGCGGCATCTTCACCGCGGTGCTGCCGCTGCTGCTCGCCATGCTGCTCGATGGCGTCATGGGCCTGTTCCTCAGCCAGTACCGCCGGTTTAACCTTGCTCCCCACAGCATCGGCCGGGTCACCATGGCCTATCTTGCTGGGTCAGGCGTGCTGTGGATGCTGTTCGCCGCTGCTGCCGCGCGGTTCGGCGGCATCGACCAGACGAGCTTCCTGCCCCTGGTGCTGGGCGCGGGTGTCACCATGCGCTCACTGGTCAGCTTCGGCTCCCCGCCGCTGGCGATCATTAACGCGCTGGTCGCCACTGTCGGAGCCTTCCTCTTCTCCGGCAGCACCGAGGTGACGGCGACTATCGGCGTGCTCAGCCTGCTGACCGTCGGCTACAGCGTCACAGTCACACGGCTAATGCTCGCCAACGCGCGCCGCCGCCTGCAGCTCGACCACCTGGCGCAAAAGGCGCTGCACTTCGTCGAGGAGTTTGAAGCGTCCGGACGCGGCTGGTTCTGGGAAACCAATTCGGCAGGCACCCTCTCCTACGTCTCGCAGCAGCTCGCCGACGACTTCAAGACCACCCCGTCAGCCCTGCTCGGCCGCCAGTTCACCGACCTCCTGTCAGTTGACATGGAAAAGGGCGAGGACCTGCGGGAAGAGCGGACGCTCGGCTTCCACCTGTCGGCCCGCTTTCCTTTCTCCGACGTGGTGGTCCGCCCGGCCAGCGACCAGGACGTCCACTGGTCGCTCACCGGCAATCCGATCTTCGACGATCATGGCCGCTTCCTCGGCTTCCGCGGTATCGGCACCGACCTCACCGAGCAGCGCCGCTCGGAGCAGGAGATCAGCAGGCTCGCGCGGTATGACAGCCTGACCGGGCTGCCGAACCGGCCCATGATGCGCCAGACGCTGGACGAAGCCTTGCGCAATGCCGCCAGTCGCCAGCGTGCCTGCTCGCTCTTCCTGATCGACCTCGACCGCTTCAAGAACGTCAACGATACGCTCGGCCATCCCGCCGGCGATGCCCTGCTGAAGCAGGTCGCACAGCGCCTGACCACCGTCCTTGGCGACCACGGCAAGGTCGGGCGTCTCGGCGGCGACGAGTTCAAGGCGGTGCTGCCCGGCGCTGCCGAAGTCGGCCTGATCGAGAGCCTCGCCCGGGCCCTGATCAGCGAAGTATCGCGCCCTTACGAGATCGACGGACACCGTGTGACCATCGGCGCCAGCGTGGGCATCGCGATCGGCGATCCCGGCCGGGCCTGCGCAGATTCCATGATCCGCAATGCGGACCTTGCGCTCTACGCGGCGAAAGCCGCTGGGCGCGGAAAGCACTGCTTCTACGAGCCGTCGATGCACTCGGAGGCGAGCGACCGCCAGATGCTCGAGAATGAGCTTCGGCTGGCGCTCGACCGCAACGAACTGAGTGTTGCCTACCAGCCGATCATCCGGGTCGCCGGTGAGGAAGTCGCCGGTTTCGAGGCGTTGGTCCGCTGGCATCACCCCATTCGCGGTCCGGTGTCGCCCGCCAAGTTCATCCCGCTCGCCGAGGAATGCGGGATGATCGGCAAGATCGGTGCCTGGGTATTGCGCACCGCGATCGAAGAAGCCTGCAAGTGGCCTGAGAAGATCCGGATTGCGATCAACCTTTCGCCGATCCAGTTCAACGACCCGCAGATCGTTGAGACGGTCGCGGAAGCTCTGCAGGAGACAGGGCTCACCCCTAACCGGGTCGAGCTGGAGATCACCGAAGGCGTGTTCCTCGCCGACAGCGATGCGACCGAAGACACCTTTGCCCGGCTGAAGAAGCTGGGCGTCCGCCTGGTCCTGGACGACTTCGGCACCGGCTACTCCTCTCTCGGCTATCTCCGCCACGCCCCGTTCGACAAGATCAAGATCGATCAAAGCTTCGTCCGCGGCGCGGCGAGCGTCTCGAGCCGTAATGCGGCCCTGATCCGCGCCATCGTCACGCTGGCGGAAAGCCTTCAGATGGATACGGTCGCAGAGGGCGTGGAGACCCACGACGACCTGGCGCTCATCCGTGAGCTCGGCGTTTCGCAGGTACAGGGCTTTATTTTCGGGCGCCCGACGGACGGGGAAGGCGCCGGCCGTCTGGCCATGGCCTCGGCCGTCGAAGCCGATGGACACCAATTCGTTCGCCAGCCCCGCCAACGACTCATGCGGCGGGCGATCACCGCCATTCACGGCCAGGTCCGCGAAGTACGCTTGCGCAACATCTCCTCGACCGGAGCACTTGTGGAATGCCCGATCCCGGTCACCCCCGGCGCTCAGGTCACACTCGACATCGTCGGCGTCGGACCGGTTGCCGGCATCGTCCGCTGGTCACAGAAGGACCGATTCGGGCTCCAATTCGACGGCGACTTCGACCTTGCCAGGCTTGCCCCCAAGCCCATCAAGCGCAACGAAGTCTCAATCCTCCGCCCGTGGTACGTCGAACAGGCGGCGAGCTAGAGGCAGCTCAGCGAGAGGCGACTACCCGCAGGTTGGCGGCGCCGGTTTCCTTCTCGGTCAGGTCGGTCAGCCGGGTCGGATAATCACCGGTGAAGCAGGCATCGCAGCGCTGCGGCTGCGCGGGATCCCGCCCTTCCCCCAGGGCCCGGTAAAGGCCGTCGATGCTGATGAACGCCAGGCTGTCGGCGTTAATGTACTTAGTCATCCCGGCGACATCCATCTGGGCGGCCAGCAGCTTGGCCCGCTCGGGCGTGTCGACGCCATAGAAGCAGCTGTGCCGGGTCGGGGGCGAGGCGATGCGCATGTGCACTTCGGCCGCGCCTGCATCGCGCATCATCTGCACGATCTTCACGCTGGTGGTCCCGCGCACGATGGAATCGTCGATCAGCACGATCCTCTTGCCCTTGATCAGAGCGCTATTGGCGTTGTGCTTGAGCTTGACGCCGAGGTGACGAACCTCCTGGCTCGGCTGAATGAACGTACGGCCGACATAGTGGGAGCGGATGATGCCGAGTTCGAATGGCACGCCCGACGCCTGGCTGTAGCCAATCGCCGCCGGCACACCGCTGTCCGGTACGGGAACGACGATGTCGGCTTCGACCGGCGCTTCCCTCGACAGCTCAGCGCCGATGTTCTTGCGCGCCTCGTAGACGGAGACCCCATCGGCGACGCTGTCGGGCCGGCTGAAATAGACATGCTCGAAGATGCACGGGCGCGGGTTCATCACCGGGAATGGGCGGAAGCTGCGTACGCCTTCCTCGTTCACCAGCACCATCTCGCCTGGCTGCACGTCACGCTCGTAATGCGCGCCGATGACGTCGAGTGCGACCGTCTCGCTGGCGAAGATCACCGAGTCGCCGATCCGCCCCATGACGAGCGGCCGAATGCCGAGCGGATCGCGAACGGCGATCAGACCCTGCTCGGTCAGCATCAGCAGCGAATAAGCGCCCTCGACCTGGTGCAGCGCGTCGACGATTCGATCGAGCGACTGCTCCTCCTTGGAGGTCGCCACGAGGTGGATGATGACTTCCGTGTCCGAGGTCGACTGGAAGATCGAACCGCGGCGGTTGAGCGTCCGACGCAGCTTCATGGCGTTCGAGATGTTGCCGTTGTGCGCGACTGCGAAGCCGCCCTCGGCCAATTCGGCGAACAATGGCTGCACATTGCGCATCGCCGAGCTGCCGGTGGTCGAGTAGCGCACGTGGCCGATTGCGGTGCGGCCCGGCAGGCTACGAATCACCTCGTCACGGTCGAAATTGCCAGCGACGTGCCCGGCCGCGCGATGCGAATGGAAGCCGACCCCGTCCATGCTGCTGATGCCGGCGGCTTCCTGCCCCCGGTGCTGCAGCGCATGGAGGCCCAGCGCGACGAAGCTCGCCGCCGCATCGGCATTCCAGATGCCGAAGATGCCGCACTCTTCCTTGAGCTTGTCGTCGTCAAAGGGATTGGTCGTCAGCATCTGCCCGCCCGTCGCCGTGAACCGCGCCTATAGGAGAAGGCGGCGCCTTTGTCGCCTGTTGCCTGAATGGGGGTTGAAGCGGGCGGCGGAAGCGTGATGAAGGACCCATGCGTGGCCGTTTCATCGCCCTCCCATGCCTCATGCTGTTGGCAAGCTGCAGCAAGTCGGTGCCGCAGGACAATGAGGTAGCAGCGGAGCCCGACGCCAAGAGCGCTGCGGTCAGCTTCGCCGGCCCCGCTCGCGATCGGCTTTGCTTCGACCCTCGGTCAAGGCGCATGAGCTTCATCACCTATGCGCCGGATGGGAAGAACTGCTTCTTGCGAGGAAGCCTTGATCAGGGGGGCAACCTGCGACCCGACGGCGATCAGAAGTGCTGGATTCCGGTGAACATCGCCGGTGAGAAGATCCTGCTCATCGACCGTGGCAACGATGCCTGTGCCTACTACTGCGCCGCACCCGCCACCTTCGCGGGCAAGACCTTCGTCCGGATGGCCAAGCCGCAGCCGGTCACCGATATCGCAGGTGATCCGCTTTGCTGACATTATTGTTGATTAGCCCCGTCCCAACCACTTAGAGCCCACGCCAGACCTTCATCGGAGACGCGAACATGCCCGTCTACACCGCCCCCGTCCGCGACACGCGCTACATCCTCGACCACATCGTCGAGATGCAGAACTACGGCAACCTGCCCGGCTTCGCCGACGCGACCCCCGACATGGTCGAAGCGATTCTCGGCGAGGGCGCCCGCTTCTGCGAGGAAGTGCTGACCCCGCTCAATCGCGTCGGCGACGAAGAAGGCTGCAAGCGCAACGACGACGGCAGCGTCACCACTCCGACCGGCTTCAAGGATGCCTACAAGCAGTTCTGCGAGCTTGGTTTCACCTCCCTGTCCGCCCCGGCGGAGTTCGGCGGCCAGGGCCTGCCACACGTGCTCGCCACGGCGATGAGCGAGTATATCCTCTCGGCCAACCAGAGCTTCGAGATGTACAACGGCCTGACCCAGGGCGCGATCGCCGCCCTGCTGGTCAAGGGCAGCCCGGAGCAGCAGCAGACCTACCTGCCCAAGATGGTGGCCGGTACCTGGACGGGCACCATGAACCTGACCGAGCCGCATTGCGGGACGGACCTCGGCCTCATCAAGACGAAGGCCGAGCCGCAGGCGGACGGCAGCTACAAGATCAGCGGCACGAAGATCTTCATTTCGTCCGGCGAGCACGACATGGCG
Source organism: Sphingomonas sp. KRR8 (assembly GCF_023559245.1). NCBI lineage: Bacteria > Pseudomonadati > Pseudomonadota > Alphaproteobacteria > Sphingomonadales > Sphingomonadaceae > Sphingomonas > Sphingomonas sp. KRR8. Next base: position 265,194 of record NZ_CP097462.1, on the reverse strand, counting down.
GACAACATCATCCACCTGGTACTGGCCAAGATCACCGGCGCCCCGGACAATGTGAAGGGCATCTCGCTCTTCATCGTCCCAAAGCACCTGGTCAACGAGGATGGTTCGGTCGGCGAGCGCAATGCGCTCTCCTGCGGCTCGATCGAGCACAAGATGGGCATTCACGGCAATTCGACCTGCGTGATGAACTATGACGGGGCGACCGGCTGGCTTGTGGGTGAGCCAGAGAAGGGCCTCGCCGCCATGTTCATCATGATGAACGCCGCCCGCCTGGGCGTCGGCCTCCAGGGGCTCGCCCAAGGCGAAGTCGCCTACCAGAACGCCGTCGCCTACGCGAAGGACCGCCGCCAGGGTCGGGCCCTGCGCCCCGACCAGCGGGATCCCGATGCCAAGGCGGACACCCTGTTCGTCCACCCGGACGTCCGCCGCATGTTGCTCGAAGCCAAGGCCTTCAACGAGGCGGCGCGCGCGCTTGTCCTGTGGGGCAGCCTCCAAGTCGACCTCAGCCGCAAGGCCCCGACCGAAGAGGACCGGCAGACGGCCGATGACCTGATCAGCCTGCTCACCCCCGTCATCAAGGGCTATCTGACCGACAAGGGCTTCGAGGCCGCGGTCAACATGCAGCAGGTATTCGGCGGCCACGGCTATGTACGCGAATGGGGCATGGAGCAGTTCGTTCGCGATGCCCGCATCGCCCAGATCTACGAGGGTACCAACGGCGTCCAGGCGATGGACCTCGTCGGCCGCAAGCTGGCCAAGGACGGCGGCCGCGGCGTCCGCGCCTTCTTCGACGTGGTCAGCCGGGACATCGCCGACGCGCGCGCCAAGGGCGATCCGGCTGGCATCGCTGCCCCGCTGGAGCAGGCAATGGGACACCTTCAGGCCTCCACCATGTGGCTTGCGCAGAACGGCATGGCCGATCCCAACAACGCGGGCGCGGGCGCGGTGCCCTACATGCACTTGATGGGCCTGGTGACGCTCGGCTGGATGTGGCTCAAGATGGCGCAGGTCAGCGCCCGACTCGAGAATGAGCCGGGCGAGGACGCGACCTTCCACCAGACCAAGCTCGCCACCGCTCGCTTCTACGCGCAGCGCGAATTGCCTAAGGCGAGCGCCTATCGCGGTCAGATCGAGGCGGGTGCGGAAACCATCATGGCGTTGCCGGTCGAGGCGTTCTAAGCGCCTCGCCCATGATTGATCTGAAGGACAAGCTCGCGCTGGTGACCGGCGCGTCGCGGGGAATCGGCGCGGCGTCGGCCGAAGCGCTCGCCCGCGCCGGCGCCCACGTCATCCTCGTCGCCCGTAACGGCAAGGCGATGGAGGAAGTCGAGGAGCGGATTCACGCCGCCGGCGGTTCGGCCACCATCGCGCCACTCGACCTCACCGACGGCGAAGCAATCGTGAAGCTGTCGTCGGCAGTCGCCGAGCGCTGGGGCAAGCTCGATATCCTGATGCTCAACGCCGGCATGCTCGGCAGCCTGACGCCGGTTCAGGACATCGAGCTCAAGGAATATGGCCGCATCCTCAACCTCAACCTCGTCGCGAACCTTGCGCTGATCAGTGCGTTCGATCCGTTGCTGCGGCGGTCGGACAAGGCTGAGGTGATTGGCGTGACCAGCTCGGTCGGGGCCAAGCCCCGCGCGTTCTGGGGTGCCTACGCGTCGAGCAAGGCCGCGCTTGAGAGCCTACTCGGCAGCTACGCCGACGAGACCGCCTATGCGAACAAGCTGCGGGTCACGATACTCGACCCTGGCGCCACACGCACGCGTATGCGCTCCCTCGCCTTCCCGGGCGAGGAGCCGGAAGAGGTGAAGCCGCCCGAAGTGGTCGCGGAGCGTATTTTGGTTCTGCTCGGGGAAGAGCGGGAAACGGGCGCCAAGGTACGGGTGGACTAGCGCGCCGTGGCCTCGGCCAGGCGATGGAAGAACGCCTGCCGGTCCGCCGCCATCTTGTCGTCGACCGCCTTCGGCCACGCTGCCACGGTAGCGATCACTACGTGCCGGGCCGGATCCATCCAGATCTGCTGTCCGAAAATGCCGCTAGCGCGATAGCCGCCCGGCTGCACCCACCAGAAGTATCCGTACCCCCAGCCCGGCTGCTGCGGGAAAGGCACATGGATCGATGTTGCGTCCTTGACCCAGCCAGGTGTCAGCAACCCCCGCCCATTCTCCAGCGTCAGCTGCCCGATGCGCGCATAGTCGCGCAGCCGCATGGACACGCAACATCCAGCGATCTCGCGCCCATGCTCGTCGACCTGCCAGTAGGCGTCGGCCTCCATCCCATACGGCCGCCAGACCTTCAGCGAGGCATAACGACTGATCGGCATTCCGACCGCTCGCCGCAAGATCGTGCCCGCCAGGTTCGTCTCGCCGGTATTGTAGTTGAACTTGGTCCCCGGCGCCGCCGCCCGGCCAAGCGTTTTCATGTAGGCGACGATCACGTCCTCGTTCGCAGCGACCGGCCTTGAGAACATCTGCGCCACATCGCTCTTCGGGTCGGCATAATTCTCGTTCCAGGCGGCTCCCGAAGACATGGTGAGAACCTGCTGCACCGTGACTCCGTCATAGGCGCTGCCCTTCATCTCCGGGATGAAGCGGGTCACGGGGTCGGAGAGCTTGAGCTTGCCATCCTTCACCGCCGCGCCGAACAGGGTCGACGTCAGCGATTTTGCGACGGAGAAGCTGGTCCAGCGCCCCATGGGCCCGAAGCCGCGTGCATAGCGCTCCAGCCGCACCTTGCCGTCCTGCAGCACGATCAGCCCGGCGATGTTCTGGTCGGCGATATACTTGTCGACATCGGCCGCGGGCACCGAAAGCGGCGTTCCGGCGGGCAGCGGGCGCACCTTGCCGCCGGCCTTGATGGTGACGGTCGGAAACAGCTTTTCCATCCGCCGAAAACTCGCGTCCCGCTGCGCCTGGCTCCAGAACAGCACCTCGGCGCCGGCGCGCCTGATCTGCTCACGCGAGGCCTGGTCGACGGGCATGGAGTGCTGCGCGGCAGCAGGCGCCGCCAGCAGCACCGCGGCTGCGGTCAGGATCACGCGCATTACTTCACTCCCCCTTTGTCATGGTGACTTGCGCCACATCGATTCCGCGACCGCGAAAGCCGCCCTCGCAATACATCAGATAGTAGCGCCATAAGCGGTGAAAACGCTCGTCGAAGCCGACCAGCCGGCCGTCCTGCACCGCCGCGTTGTAACGCTCCCGCCACAGCCGCAACGTCTCGGCATAGTCGAGACCGAAGCCGTCGCGGTCGTCCCAGCTCAGCCCACGCTCCTTGGCGAGGATGGCGAAGCGAGGCTCGTTCAGAAGCATACCGCCCGGGAAGATGTAGGTCTGGATGAAATCCGCGCTTGCTGCATAGCGGTCGAACAACTCGCGACGGATGGCGATGAACTGCAAGGCTGCGCGTCCACCTGGCCGAAGCGCGCCTGCGATGGCGTCGAGATACGCCGGCCACCAGCGCTGGCCGACCGCCTCAACCATTTCGACCGAGGCGACGGCGTCATAGCTCGCGCGATGCTCGCGATAATCCTCAAGCCGGATCGTAATGCGGCCTAACAAGCCTTCTTCCGCGATCCGCCGCTCCGCCCAAGCCTTCTGCTCCGTCGACAGGGTAAGCCCCGTCACGACCGCCCCGCGCTTGGCGGCGGCGATGGCCAGCGCACCCCAGCCGCAGCCGATCTCCAGCAAGCGGTCGCCGGGCTTCAGCGCCAGCCGGTCGAGCAACAATTCGACTTTCCGGTGCTGAGCTTCCTCCAGCCCGTTCACGTCCGCCGAAAAGCGCCCCGAAGAGTAAGTCATGCTCGGGTCAAGCCAGGCGGCGTAGAAGTCGTTGCCCAGGTCGTAATGCGCGGCGATGTTCTCGCGCGCCTGGCCGAGCGCGTTATCCCGCCACTGGTGCGCCAGCCAGTTGAGCAGTCGAAACGGCCCCTTCGCCCGCGCCGCTCCGCCCAGGCTCTCGGCATTGAGCATGAACAGCTCGAACAGCGGCACCGGGTCGGGCGACGACCACTCGCCCCGCTCCCAGGCCTTGTACCAGCCGACGCTGCCGGAAGTCGCCAGCCGTACCATCGCCAGCCAGCTGTGCAGGCGCACCAGTGCTTCGGGCCCCGGCGCGTGGAAGCCGACCTTCCGCTCTTCCCCACTCGGCAGAACCCCGTGAATGCCGCCATGAGACAGGCGGGCGTGCAGCTGGTCGACCACCTTGCGGAACGCAGGCGCCGCCAGTCGTCCAATCAGTCCGCCGCCCGTTGCGAACGTCCGGTCCGCCTTCAGGAGATGCGCGCCACGCGAAGCCATCCAGCTCCCTTAGTCCGGTACTCGCCTCTCGCGAAAGGCCTGCAGCGCGCGTTCCCGCGCTTCCTTATGCCCAATCAGCGGCTCGGGATATCCCGCAGGCGCCGCTCCCCGCCCCCAGGGATCGTGGATGTCGGCGTCGGGCAGGTGCGCCAGCTCCGGTACCCACCGCCTGATATAATCCGCTGCGCCAAACTTCTCGGATTGCGTGAGCGGCGCCATGATTCGGTAGAAGGGCTGGCTGTCGAAGCCCGTTCCCGCAATCCACTGCCAGTTCTGGCCGTTATTGCCGTAATCGGCATCCACCAGCGTGTCCCAGAACCAGGCTTCGCCCCGCCACCAGGGGATGAGAAGATGCTTGACCAGGAAACTGGCGGTTACCAGCCGGGCCCGGTTGTGCATCCAGCCCGTTGCCCACAGCTGGCGCATGCCGGCGTCCACGAAAGGGTAGCCGGTGCGTCCCTTCTTCCACGCCCGGAAGTCCGCGTCCGCCGCCTTGCCCTCACGGTAACGAATGCCGATCGGCCGCTGCTCGCGTGAGCCGACTTGGGGGTCCGCCAGTTCGACCGAGCGGGAGAAGTCACGCCACGCCAGCTCGCGCCGAAACTTGTCGCCAGCGCCTTCATCTACACCGTGCCAAACCTCGCGTGGGCTGATTTCGCCCCAATGCAGATGATGCGACAGGCTTGAGGTTCCCTCCTCCGCCGGTCGGTCCCGCTCCGCTGCGTAGCGTGGTGCGCGTCGGGAAAAACTCTCAAGCTGCCTGGCCGCGCCCGCCTCGCCCGGGTTCCAGATGTTGAACCCGCCCGCCCAGTTCGGCTTGCTTGGAAGCAATTCCCAGCTGTCCAGCGTGTCGCTCTGAGGCAGCTTGGTCGGAGCAACGATCCGTCGAGGGGCTGGTCGCGGCTCGGCCGGGGGGCCCTTGGCCTCCAATGCGCGATAATAGGGTCCATATATCTTGAACGCGCCGCCCGAGCCGGAGCGGATCCGCGATGGTTCATGAAGGACGTCACCTTCGTGCAGCGTCAAGCGGTCACCAAGCTCAGCCTCCACCTTTCTCCACCACGGTTCGTAATGGCGCACCGCATGGATGGCTGCCGCACCAATCTCGTCGGCCACCCTGGACACCACCTCGGCCGCGCGCCCGCGTCGAAGGATCAGCGCCCCGCCCTTCTCCGCAAGCGCAGCACCCAAACGCGCAAGGCTATGATGCAACCACCAGCGCTGGGCTCCACCGATCGCCCATTGAGCGGGTGTCTCGTCGTCGAGGACGTAAAGGGCGACCGTCGGCCCCGCCTGCGCAGCGGCGGCAAAGGCCGGTTGATCCGCCAGCCGAAGATCCTGGCGCAGCCAGACGAGTTGAGGTTCGCTCATCGACGCGTTCAACGACGAAGAGCGCGCCGGGAGCCATTAGGCCGTTGGTCCGTGTTGCCGCCGCTCAGAGTGGCTTGGCGAACCAGATGTGGTGCCTCGGACCTTTGCCGTTGGACCGCGCCCGGACGACCTTCTCCTCGATGGAGAAGCCCGCAGCCGCCAGCGTCTTGCTGAAGCGGGCATCCGACGAAGCGGACCAGATCGCCAGCAGCCCCTTCGGGTTGAGCGCGCGGCGGGTCACGGACAGACCACCGGGCTCGTACAGCCATTGGTTCTGGGCGCGGACCAGCGCGTCGGGGCCGTTGTCGACGTCGAGCAGGATGGCGTCCCAGCCCCCTACCGCGATCTCGTCGGTGACATCGCGCAAGGCTACCCGCACCCGCGGGTCATCGAGCCCCCCGGCGGTCAGTGCCGCCATCGGCCCGCGAGCCCAGTCGATGATCTCAGGCACCAATTCGGCCACGGTGACCTCCGCATCTTGCGGCAGCTTCGACAGCGCGGCACGCAAGGTGAAGCCCATTCCATAGCCGCCGATCAGCCAGCGTTGTTTAGGCCGGGAACCGAGCCGATCAGCCGTCAGGGTGGCAAGCGCCACCTCTGACCCCGACTGCCTGCTGCTCATCAGCTCCTCGCGCTCGAGCAGGATCATGTGATCCTCACCGCGCCTATAAAGCCGCATTTCAGGGCCGTTCGGGATCTGCGCCGACGCGACGAGCGTGCGGGGGATCACAGCAACTGCCCCCGCCACTGGAGACTACTCAGCGCGCGGTTCCTTCTCCACCATCCAGCTCTGGCCCTTGCTGACCAGGCCTTGAAGGTCCGGCTTCTTTCCGGCGCTCACCGCGCGGTTCTGCTCGAGCACGGCTTCCGCGAAGGTCGGCGCGGGGTCCTCATAGATAACGCCAAGCGCCACCGGGAAGCCCTGCCCCGGCATCTCGACGAGCATGTGGGCGAGGGTCCGGTTCTTCGGATCGTGAACCAGCACCGCGGGATCGTCTTCAGCCACCACCTTGAGCGTCAGCGTGTCGTGATCCAGCGCGATACCCTTGCCGCCGCCTGCGAACAGCATCTTTTCGCCTGCCTTCAGCCAGAGCTGCATCTCGCTCGCGACCTCACGCGCGGTGAAGGGCGCGAACACGTCGTCGTTGTAGACCACGCAGTTCTGGAAGATTTCCACGAACGCCGCGCCGCGATGGGCGTGAGCGGCCTTGAGCACGTCCGGGAGGTTCTTGTTCACGTCGATCCCGCGGGCCACGAACCGCGCCCCGGCACCCAGCGCAAAGGCGCACGGCCTTGCCGGGCGATCAACTGAGCCGAACGGCGTCGAAGGAGAGCGCGTGCCGATCCGGCTGGTCGGCGAATATTGCCCCTTCGTGAGGCCGTAGATCTCATTGTTGAACAACAGGATCTGGCAGTCGAGATTGCGGCGCAGCACGTGCATCGTGTGATTGCCGCCGATGCTGAGCGCATCGCCGTCACCCGTGATGATCCACACGTCCAGCTCGGGATTGGCGAGCTTGATCCCCGTCGCCACCGCCGGCGCGCGGCCGTGGATCGTGTGGAAGCCGTACGTCTCCATGTAGTAGGGAAAGCGGCTCGAGCAGCCGATACCCGAGACGAACACCGTCTTCTCCCGGGCGACGCCGAGGTCCGGCATCGTCCGCTGCACGGCCTTCAACACCGCGTAGTCGCCGCAGCCGGGGCACCAACGGACCTCCTGGTCCGAGGCCCAGTCCTTGGCAGTGGTCTTCTCGATGGGGGAAAGGTCGTTCATGTCAAAGCAGCCAATAGAGGAGCGCCACGACCGCGATCAGCATCACGATCAGCGGAAAGGGGTTGATGGGCTTCACCGATCATTGTCCTCGCGGACGATGCGGCCGTCGTCGTGCCCGCTGTCCGCAGTTGGAAGCTGGCCAGCGTCGGGACGAAGGTTACCCGGCGTGGTGCCGCCAAGCGCTTCGGCGATAGCCGCCTCGATCTCGACGATCTGGAACGGCTGACCGGACACCTTGGTCAGCGAACGCGCATCGACCAAATACTGGTCCCGCAGCACGGTCTTGAGCTGCCCGGCGTTCATCTCGGGCACAATCACCCGGCCGAACCCGTGCAGCAGCTCGCCAAGATTGGTGGGCAGCGGCCATATGTGGCGGATATGGACATGAGCCACGTCGTGCCCGCGCGCGCGCATCCTCCGCACCGCCTGGTGGATCGGCCCGAAGGTCGAGCCCCAGCCGACAACCGCCAGCTTGGCCCCAGGCTGACCCAGGCAAACGTCCTGCGCCGGAATGTCGTCGGCGATGTTCAGCACCTTCTGGTGCCGCTGCCGGGTCATTTCGGCGTGAGCGCCCGGCGAGTAGTCGAGGTCGCCCGTTCCCGGGTTCTTCTCGATGCCGCCAATGCGGTGGGTCAGGCCCGGCGTGCCCGGCTTTATCCACGGCCGCGCCAGCTTCTCGTCACGGGCGTAGGGCAACAGCTTGCCGCTTCCGTCACGCGGCGTGTCTGATCCGGCGAACGTCACCGGAAAAGGCGCGAAGCCGCTCATGTCGGGCACCTTCCACGGCTCGGCCGCATTAGCGATATAGCCGTCCGTCAGCAGCATCACCGGCGTCATGTAGCGGACGGCGATCCGGCACGCCTCGATCGCGCATTCGAACGCATCGGCTGGGGAGCGGGCAGCAATCACGGGCAGCGGGGCATCGCCGTTGCGGCCATAAACCGCTTGATAAAGGTCCGACTGCTCCGTCTTGGTCGGCAGGCCGGTCGAAGGACCGCCACGCTGGGAATTGACGATGACCAACGGAAGCTCGGTCATGAACGCCAGCCCCATTGCCTCGGTCTTGAGCGCGATGCCCGGGCCCGACGACGAGGTCACCCCCAGGCTCCCGGCATAGGATGCGCCGATCGCCGCGCAGATTGCCGCGATCTCATCCTCCGCCTGGAAGGTGGTGATGTCATATTCCTTGAGCCGGCTGAGGTGATGCAGCAGCGGCGAGGCTGGCGTGATCGGATAGGAGCCGAAGAACATCGGCAGCTCGGCCAGCTGCGCTCCGGCGACCAGTCCAAGGCCCAGCGCCTCGGCGCCGGTCACCGTGCGGTAAAGGCCCGGCTCGGCGGGGGCGGCAGCGATGTGCCGCGGCTTGACCGCCGCGCCCATCTCGACCGTCTCGCCATAGGCGTGACCAGCATTGAGCGCGGCGATGTTGGCCTCGGCCAGCTGCGGCGCTTTGGCGAACTTGGTCTTGAGCCAGTCGATGATAGGGTCGCGGCTGCGGTCGAACATCCACAGCGCGAGGCCCAGCGTCCACATGTTCTTGCAGCGCAGCGCCTCCTTGTTGCCAAGGCCGAACGGCTTCACGGCATCCAAGGTCAGCTGGCTGATATTGAACTTGACCAGCTGCCACTTGGCGAGGCTGTCGTCGTCCAGCGGGTTCTGCTCGTAACCCGCCTTGGCGAGGTTTCGAGCGTTGAACTCGCCCTCGTCGGCGATGATCAGGCCGCCTTCGCGAAGCGCGCCGACGTTCACCTTGAGGGCCGCCGGGTTCATGGCCACCAGCACGTCCGGCTGGTCGCCGGCCGTGTCGATCTCCGTTGAGCCGAAGTTGATCTGGAAGGCGCTGACGCCGAAGGTCGTGCCCTGCGGAGCTCGGATCTCGGCCGGGAAGTCGGGGAAGGTCGCCAGGTCGTTGCCGGCCAGCGCGGTGGACAGCGTGAACTGCCCACCCGTCAGCTGCATGCCGTCACCGCTGTCGCCGGCAAAACGGACAACAACCGCTTCCTGCGGCACGTCGGCATGGGATTCGTCTGGGGTGAGCAAGTGGGTGGCCGTGGCCATCATCGGTCCTGATGCTTTGGAGTTGTTGCTCATCTAGCGCCTGCAACAGGCTTTTGCGAGCTTATCGTCATGCTAAGGTGACAAGATGACCCAGCCCTTCGTTCGCCCCGACGTTCGCGCCTTCCTCGACATGCTTAATGGCCTGAACGGCCCCAAAAGCCACGAGGTGGGTCCCGAACAGGCGCGCGGGATGATGCATGCATCACGCAAGCTGTTCGACCAAGAGGTGGGCGAACTTGCTGTCATTCGCGACCTTGCCGGTGGCCCTTGCCCGATGCGCTTGTTCGACGCCCGCTGCGAACGCGGACCTGGTCCTGTTCTGGTCTTCTATCATGGTGGCGGTTTTGTGCTGGGCGACCTGGACACGCATGCCTCCGCCTGCGCCGAGATCGCGCGGCTGATCGACTTTCCGGTGGTCAGCGTCGACTACCGCCTCGCCCCGGAACACCCTTTCCCCGCCGGCGTCGAGGACTCGATCGCGGCCACTCGGTGGGTCGCGGACAGCCCGGCCGAGCTCGGTCGCAAGGTGACCGGCCTCATCCCCTGCGGCGACAGCGCCGGCGGCAATTTCGCGATCGTCGCCACCCTGGCGCTACGCGACGAGCCGGCCGCCGTCCCGGTGGTCGCGCAATGGCCGATCTACCCCGCCGCCAACCCAACCGAGGGCTATCCGAGCTTCACCGATTTCGGTGAGGGCTATCTCCTCACCCGCGAGGGGATGGACTGGTTCGACCAATGCTACGCGCCCGATCGCAAGGATTGGCGTTATGACCCGCTCCACCAGGATCAGCGCGGAATGCCGCCGACGCTCGTCGTCACCGCCAGCCTCGACCCGATCCGGGATCAGGGCCGGGCCTATGCCGCCGCTTGCGCACAGGCCGGGGTGTCCGTGATCTACCTCGAGGCCGAGGGCACCATTCACGGCTTCCTCAACCTGCGTAAAGCCCTGCCGAGTGCCCAGGCTGACCTCGAACGCTGCATCGCGCACCTGAAGCTGCTGGTCGCCTAGGCCGCAGCCCGCTTCGGACCACAGTCCGCTCGACGCGCGCGCAGCCGGGCGAGCGCATAGTCGTAGAGTGCGAGGTCGAACGGGTTGATGGCGAGGATGGCATCGCTCATCCCGGCCGTGTCGCCCGAACTCTCCTGAGGCGGCGTGACGTTCTCACGCGGGATGTCGGCCAACCCGAACTGCTCGCCGAACCAGGCCAATGAGCGCTCCGGCTCCTCGCAGACGTAGAAGCATGGCATCCTGTCGATCAGCGCCACCGCCGCCGGCAAGTCGATCTCTGCCGGGAGTTGCCAGGGCGATTGGGTCAGCTGCCGTGCGTGGTGGTTCTCGGTGTACACCCGCACCCGTGGATCGTCAGTGAGCACAAACTCCTCGAAAGTGCGGTCGCGTGCAAAACGAACGGCGAAGAACCGCGGGTGAACCAGATCCTTTTCCGGGATCGGAACTGAGCGGAAGAACCGGTAGAGTGACCCGACGCGGGAGACCGGATGACGGAAGTTGGTGACCACCTGATGGCCGTCGTCCACGGCTCGGAAGATGTCCGCGCCGAAGTGGCCGGCATAGAAGCGAAAGCCTCGGGCGAATTGGTAATTTCCAGCATTGCGGATGTGGTCGACCGTGTCGTTCTCGATGACCGGAGCACATTCCTCGGGCGCAAAGCGTCGGTGTAGGGCGGTCCGGAGCGAAACGCCGCCCGCTTTGGCCAGGTGGAAAAAGAACAGGCCGTCCAACGCAAACCTCAAGCCAGTGCCGTGCCAAGCCATCTCGTGAAGACCGAAAAGGAATGGTTAAAGCCGCGTGGTGCCGGTCTGCCAAGCCGGAACGGGACTGCGGGCAAGCGACTTCCTCGCTTGCGTCCGAATGGACCGCCCTCCATCTCCTGCCGCATGGCCAAGGACGAGAATTACCGCCGCGGTGTCGGCATCATGCTGCTCAATGCGGACAAGCAGGTCTGGGTCGGCAAGCGGATCGATAACACGGACGAAGCCTGGCAGATGCCACAAGGCGGCATCGACCCGGGCGAGCAGCCATGGGAGACAGCGCTTCGGGAACTGGAAGAAGAAACCGGAATCCCGCAGTACCTCGTCGAGCGGATCGCCGATCATCCAGAGCGGTTGCGCTACGACCTGCCCGAGGAGCTTCGTCACAAGCTGTGGGGCGGCAAATGGAAGGGACAGGAGCAGGACTGGTTCCTGTGCCGCTTCCTTGGCCGGCAGTCGGACGTGAACATCGCCACCAAGCACCCGGAGTTCGACAGCTGGAAGTGGGTGCCGGCCCACACGCTCCCGGACCTCATCGTCCCGTTCAAGCGCGACCTTTACCGCCGCCTGATCGAGCATTGGGACGAGTATCTGTAGTTCTCCCGTTCGCGCGCGGCGTGCGAAGCAAGCCGCCCGTCAAAGATGGCCGCATTTCTCCGCCCGCTGCGCTGATTGAGCATCGGCCCGGTGTGGCCTTCCGGGCTCCGGCTCGCTAGGACGCACTCATGGGGGAATTGACCGCAGCTGAGCAGTTTCTGGTGGAGTACGCCGCCTCCGCGCCGATGCTCGACCAGGTACAGAACTGGGCCGCAATCAACAGCGGTTCCGGCAATCTTGACGGCCTGAACGCGATGGCCCGCCTGCTCGCCGATGCCTTCGCCGGCCTTCCCGGGCAACCGCAGCTGGTGGAGCCTGCGCCGGTAACGGCGATCGATCGCGAGGGCGCCGAGCGCGCCGTCGGTAATGGCCGGCATCTTCACCTCGCCGTTCGCCCGAGCGCACCGCTCCAGCTGCTTTTCACCGGCCACATGGATACGGTCTATCCGGCTGATCACCCGTTCCAGCAGCTTGCCTGGCGCGAGGACGACATCCTCAATGGCCCTGGAGTTGCGGACATGAAGGGGGGCATCGCGGTGATGCTCGCCGCCCTCCGCGCGCTGGAGGCGAGCCCGTTGTCCGCCCGCGTCGGCTATGAAGTCGTCATCAACAGCGACGAAGAGGTCGGCTCCCCCGCCTCGGCCGGATTGCTGGCGCAGGCTGCGCGGGGCAAGCGCGCCGCGCTTACCTACGAACCCTCGGCTCTGCCGGACGGCACACTTGCCGGCGCTCGCCCAGGAAGCGGGAACTTCAGCTTCATCGTCAGCGGCCGTTCGGCGCACGCCGGCCGGAACCCGCAGGACGGACGCAATGCGGTGGTGGCGGCCGCCGATCTCGCGCTTCGCCTGACCGCACTGATCGAGCCGGGCCTGACCGTGAACGTCGCGCGGATGGATGGGGGTGGCCCCAACAATGTCGTGCCGGACCACGCCGTTCTGCGCGTGAACCTGCGCCCAGCCACGCCGGAGCTTCAGGCAAAGGCAGACAGCGCCATCACCGATGCGGTCACCTCCGTCGCCACTTCACATGACGTTGCTATCCACCGGCACGGCGCGTTCGGCCGACCACCCAAGCCTATGACTCCGTCGCTGGAACAGCTGTTCGGCCTTGTCGCCCGTGCCGGTGCGGACCTCGGCCAGCCGATTAGCTGGCAACCGTCGGGAGGCGTGTGCGACGGCAATAACATCGCCGCCTGTGGCGTACCGGTGGTCGACACCATGGGCGTTCGCGGCGGCGCCATCCACTCCGCGGAGGAATATCTGATCGTCTCGTCTCTCGCCGAACGTGCCGCCCTGTCGGCGCTGACCATCGCTCGGCTGGCGCAGGAGGCGGCATGAGCTTCCGGGTCCGCCCCGCCACGCCCGACGACTTCGATGCCATTTACGAGATGGCGAAGCTGACGGGCGGCGGGTTCACCAACCTTCCGGCCGACAAGGGCACTCTTGTCCAGAAACTCGCCCGCTCGGAGGACGCCTTCGAACGCGTCGGCGATGAACAGGGCGACGACTGCTACATCTTCGTGCTGGAAGACCCCAAGGCCAAGCTGATCCGCGGCACTTGCCAGGTGTTCGGCAAGGTCGGCTCGACCGAAGCCTTCTACAGCTATCACCTGTCGACGCTCACCCAATGGTCGCCCGAGCTCGGCAAGACCTTCCGCAACCAGCTGCTGACCCTCACCACCGACCTCGAGGGGTCGAGCGAGGTGGGCGGCCTCTTCCTTCATCCCGGCATGCGCGCCGGCGGACTTGGCCTGCTGCTCGCCCGCAGCCGTTATCTGTTCATCAAGCAGCACCGGGCACGGTTCGGCGACCGCGTTCTGGCGGAACTTCGCGGGGTCATGGACGAGGGCGGCAATTCGCCCTTCTGGGATGCGCTCGCCGGCCGGTTCTTCGACATGAGCTTTCCCGAGGCCGACGCCTTCAACGCGGTCAACGGCACTCGCTTCATCGCCGAGCTGATGCCCAAGTCGCCCATCTACGTCTCACTCCTTCCTGACAGCGCCAAGGCCGTCATGGGGCAGCCGCACCCCACCGGCCGCGCTGCGCTTCGCATGCTCGAGGGCGAGGGTTTCGAGTTCGAGCGCTACATCGACATCTTCGACGGCGGTCCGACCGTCACCTGCCGCACGGACCAGATCCGTACCGTCCGGGAGTCGGTGGAGGAGAAAGTCGTGGCGATCGGCGAAGGGGGGACGATCAGGATGCTGCTCGCAACCGGTCACCTCAAGGGCTTCCGCTCTTGCCTGGGCCAGGTGCGCCGGACCGAGGACGGAGGCCTGCAACTCAGCACGGAAACCGCGAAACTGCTCGAAGTCTCCGAGGGCGACACCGTACTGTCGGTGAGCCGCTGATGTCGCTTACTGAGATCAACTTTGACGGGATCGTCGGCCCCAGCCACAATTACGCCGGGCTGAGCTTCGGCAACCTCGCAGCCATGCGCAACATGGGCGCATCCAGCCGGCCGCGAGCCGCCGCGCTGCAGGGTCTCGACAAGATGCGCGCCAATCTGGCGCTCGGCCTGACGCAAGGCCTGTTCGTGCCGCAGCCGCGACCTGCGCGCGGGTGGCTGGCGGAATTGGGCGTCGAGGCTGAGCAAGCGGATACCGCACTGCTCGCCAATGCCATGTCCGCCAGTTCGATGTGGGCTGCCAATGCCGCGACTGTGTCGCCGGGTCCGGACACGGCCGACGGTCGAACGCACCTCACCGTCGCCAACCTCAAGTCGATGCCGCACCGCAGCCATGAATGGCCCGCGACGCTGGCGCAGCTTCGTCTCGCTTTCGCGGACGACCGCTACTTCCGGATCCACGCGCCCGTCCCCTCTGCCTTCGGCGACGAGGGCGCGGCCAATCACATGCGGTTGACCGAACGGCACGGCGCACCTGGGCTCGAGCTGTTCGTTTACGGGGTAAGCGGGGGTGCCTTCCCTGCCCGGCAGCATCTCGAGGCCAGCCGCGCGGTCGCCCGGCTCCACGGCCTTGATCCGGAACGCACCTTGTTCGTGGAACAGTCGGAGGAAGCGATCGCCGCGGGTGCCTTCCACAATGACGTGGTCGCGGTCGCCAATGAACGCGTGCTGTTCGCGCACGAGCAGGCCTTTGCTGATCGGGACGGCCTGCTCGACCAGCTGAACACCCGCTTCCCTGCGTTCGAATATGTCGAGGTCGCAGCCGCGGACGTCGGCCTCGACGACGCGATCCGATCCTACCTGTTCAACGCCCAACTGGTGACCCCGCCGGACGGGCAACCGACGCTGATCATTCCCGAAGAAGCGCGTGAGACGACCAGCGTGTGGAACTGGCTCCAGCGCCACCTCGCCGGCAACGGAGCGATCCGACGTGTTGAAGTGGTCAACGTGCGAGAATCCATGGCCAACGGCGGCGGCCCCGCCTGCCTGCGCCTTCGGGTGGTCGCCGACCCGGCCGCCATCGACCCGCGCTTCCTGGTCGACGAGCCGAAGCTGGATCGCCTCTCTTCCGTCATCAGCCGCACCTGGCCCGAAGAGATTGCGCCAGCAGACCTCGGCTCGCCGCAGCTGCTTGCTCAGGTCGAGCAGGCGCGCGCGGCCCTGCTCGACACCCTCGACCTCTCCCAACTCCTCTAAGCTGCTCGCGCCTGTTCGACTGTCGGGATAACTGACAGTGTCTCAATATGGTTAATGCAAAAAGCCCGGAACTGCGCCAGTGGCACGGGGGTTGCTTAACCATATGTCGATGTTGAAGCGCCTTGGCCGCCTGTTCGTAATCCGCACCCGTTGGGAAGCGTGGGCTGTCACATGGGCCATCGCATTAGGCGCAGTGGAACGCGGGAAGCACTATCTGAACCTCTACCCCGGCTGGCTCGGATGGCTGTTCTTCGGTGTCTGCCTGCTGGTAGTCTTCATCGCCGGACCCAGGCTTCTCGACAGCGTGCGTCCTGCCTCAGCGGCGGCAGCCCGGGTCCGGGTGGCGCCGCGCCGCGTCAGTCGTAGTCGACCCAGAGTGTCCCATCGGCCCGCCGGTTCAGCGTCACCGAGCTGGTCTCGCAGAGGTTGACCCCACGCCAGGTGAGAGTGGCCCCGGCCGCCGTCGCCTTCACTTCGTAAGCGCAAAGGTCGGGATCGACAGAAACACCGGTCTTCGCACCCGGGCTCAGCCCAGGTGTCAGCGAATCCCAGCTGCCGCCTTTTTCCGGCTTTGCAGCCACATCGCGCAGCGGCGCGCCGGTCCCATTGATGATGGTGATGGAGTGCGGTGCACCCGCCGCCGATGAGCTCAGCGCAGCAAGCAGCGCCATTGCCGAAATCGCCCTGACCATCCCCGTTCCATAGCCGAAACGGGGCAGCCCGGGGAGTCGTCAGGCGGCGAGCTTGGTACCGCGCGGACCGTGGCTCTTGAACAATACAGTGCCGCTCCCCTGACTTTCGCTCAGTGGCAACGCCGTGCCGCAGAATCCGCATTCGGCCAGCATCCGGCCGATCAGCCAATGACTGCGGCCGCAGCCCGGACAGCGGTTCACTGCATTCTCGCGGTAGACAACGTGATAGCCACGCACGGCCGGATCGAACGCACGGCGCTGATTATCGGTCTGCTGGAGCATGGTAGGCACCCTCTCGCCCAAGAAATTCAGTTCGCTTGCTCAACGGTCGATGAACCGTTGGGTTTCGTCGGTAAGTCGAGAAGGTGAGGATGTCACCGCCAGAGCACAGTGCTGTCCCGGGGTGAGACGAGCCATGCGCGCGGCGACCGCCCTGTGGATATTTACCACTCGGTAGGACTCTTCACTCATGCTCTGCTAGCAAATTGACGTGGATTCAGCCGGGGACGGGCAGTGGAATCAAATCAGCGTTATTACTTCCGCCGTGCAGCGGAAGAACGGATGGCGGCGCAACGGGCGATGACCGATAATGCTCGCCAGTGGCATGCAAAGCTGGCGCAGCAGTTCGCCGCGCGCGCTGCCGAAGCCGAGGGGCTGTCGGCCGCCTGAAGGCAAGTGACGCCCGTGGCGTGAGCTGCCGGCTTGTCCCTTTACATCTTCGACTTCTGCGGCGCATGACGGGCGAGCTCGGGTCTCGCCTGCCAAAAGGCCGCTGATGCTTCTTTCCTTGCTTGTCATTGCCCTCCAGGGCGCCGCTCTTTCACCCTCTATAGAGTGCTCGAGGGCGAACGCGGCCCCGTGCGCGACATCAATCTTCTTCGACAGTGGTGAAGGATCGGCGATCCGGCCCGACTGGACCGGAAATCTCGACCTCGTCGCCGAGCGGCTGCGGGGCGGTGGCCACGCGCGCATCGACGCGTTCACCGATCGCTCGGGATCGTCCGCTGCCAATCGCCGAATTGCGGAGCGCCGTGCCGCCAGCGTTCGCTCGGCGCTGCTCCAGCGCGGCGTGCAACCGCAGGCGCTGGCAATCGTCGCGCACGGCGAGGCCGACCCGCTGGTCCCCACTGCAGATGGCGTGCGCGAGCCGCAGAACCGGCGCGTCGACCTGACGGTGATTCCTTAGTTCAACGCTGATCGGAAAATGGCGCGCCCGGAACGATTCGAACGTCCGACCCTCAGATTCGTAGTCTGATGCTCTATCCAGCTGAGCTACGGGCGCTTGCCGTGGGGGGCATCTAGGAGGATGATCGCAGGGGCGCAACCCCTTGTTGCGCAGGCTGCCGCTCCGTAAGGACCAGTCATGCGTCGCCGCGGTCTACTCCTGATCATCGTCGGTCTTGCCGCCTGCAGCACGCCCGGCGATGAACCGAGCCTTGCTCCTCGCGCCGCCGAGCGGATCGACCCGCGCGTACCCATCGCCGACACCAGCGGCAGCCTGCCCGCCAGCTCCGCGATCGCTGCCCAACTGGAGCGGCTGGTCGCCACCGCCCGCGGAGCGCAGGGCGATGCCGAGCGGGCGATCACCGCCGCCGAAGCCAGCGCTGCTCGCGCCGGCCCGCGCCAGAGTGAAAGCTGGATCGCCGCCGAACAGCTGGTGTCAGCTGCGATCGCCGCCCGCTATCCCGTCACCAAGGCGCTCGGCGACATCGATGCATTGACGTCTCGGTCGGTGAACCAGCTCGTCCCCGCCGACCTCGCCAACGTCACGCGGGCCGCGAACGAGGTCAGCGCCATCGACCGCCGCCACGCAGAGCGCCTCCACGCGGTCCAGCAGCGCCTCGGCGCCTAGGCCAGAGCCGCCTCACGGGCCGCAGGCCACTCGGCTGCATCGATCCGGTAGACGATCGCGGGATTGATATCGCTCGGGTTCGGAAAGCGACGATCGACAAAGTCGAGGTCTTCGCGGCGGTGCATGCCAAGCCGTTTCATCAACCCTTGGCTGGCGGCGTTTCCGGCTACGGTCATGGCGAGCACATGCGGCGCTCCATAGCGGCCGAACGCCAGGTCCAGCGATGCCATTGCCGCCTCCTTGGCATAGCCCTGCCCCCACGCATCCTCGCGCAGGCGCCAGCCGATCTCGAACTGCCCATGAAGCGGTTCACCGCCCGGCGCATTGACGCGCTTCAACCCGCAAAAGCCGAGCAGCGCGCCATCTTTCGTGCGCTCGACGATCCAGAAAGTGTGGCCGTAGTCACGCTGAAAGCCGTCAATGCGGTCGAACGCGGCGTCACGGGTCGCTTCGTTGGAAACCCCGCCCAGCCAGCGCATCACCGCGGGCGTGTTCGTCACCCGAGTGAACTCCTCCCGGTCATCTGGCCCCCAAGTCCGCAGCCGCAGTCGCTCGGTCTCGGCCAACACCTCAGCCATGGATCAGCCGCGCCGCGTCCACGGCATGATAGGTCAGGATGCCGGTCGCTCCGGCGCGCTTGAACGCCAGCAGCGTCTCCAAAATCAGTGCATCCCGCTCACCCGCACCGGCCGCCGCCGCATGCTCGATCATCGCATATTCGCCGCTCACCTGGTAAGCGAACACCGGGAGCAGGAACTCCCGCTTCACCGCCGCGACGATGTCCAGATACGGCAGCCCCGGCTTGACCATCACCATGTCGGCGCCCTCCGCGACGTCCAGCGCCACTTCCCGCAGCGCCTCGATGGAATTTGCGGGGTCCATCTGGTAACCGCGCTTGTCGCCCTTGAGCAGACCGCGCGAGCCGACTGCGTCGCGGAACGGCCCGTAGAAGGCCGAGGCATATTTAGCGGCATAGGCCATGATTGCCGTATCCTGCCGGCCTGCATCTTCCAGCGCGGAGCGGATGGCGCCGATCCGCCCGTCCATCATGTCGGATGGCGCGACGATGTCCGCACCCGCTTCGGCCTGCACCAGCGCCTGCTCGACCAGCACCTTGCTGGTCTCGTCGTTCATCACCCGACCCGCCGCGTCGATCAGGCCGTCGTGACCGTGCGCCGTGTAGGGGTCCAGTGCCACGTCGGTCAGCACGCCAACCCCGGGGCAGGCATCCTTTACCGCCTTGACCGCGCGGCAAATGAGATTGTCAGGGTTGAGCGCTTCTTCCGCCCGTTCCGATCGCAGACCTGCCGGCGTATTGGGGAACAGCGCGACGCATGGGATTCCCAGCGATGCGGCGAGCTTCGCCTGCTCACCGATCCGATCGACCGACCAGCGGCTCACTCCCGGAAGACTGGCGATCGGCTCTTCGCACCCGCTGCCGGCGCAGATGAACAAGGGCCAGATGAAGTCGCTTGGCGACAGTCGTTGCTCGGCGAGCATCGCGCGCATCCAGGGAGTGGAGCGGCCGCGCCGCATTCGCATGGCAGGGAAGGAAGCCGTCATGCCCCGCGTCCTAGCGGGAAAGAAGCGCGCTCCCAAGCATTCGAGAGCGAACAATGATCAAACCTCTCCCCAAACAAGCCGTGCTGATCGTCAATGCGATGAGCCGCAAGGGCGCTGATGCCTTCGAGCAGGCGCGCGACCTGCTGGTGGAGAGTGGAGTCGAACTACTCGCAACCCACGCCATCAAGGATCCGGACGCGCTTCGGCCAGCGGTCTGCCAAGCGCTGGCGGAGAAGGCACCGATGATCATCGTCGGCGGCGGCGACGGTTCGCTGTCATCAACGATCGACGATTTTCTGGGTACGGACACAGTTTTCGCCCTCCTCCCCCTCGGGACCGCCAACAGCTTCTCGCGAACGCTGGGTATCCCGCAGGACCTCGAAGGAGCAGTGCGGGTCATCGCCGAAGGCCGGAAACTCCGCATCGACCTTGGGTCGATCGACGGCGACTACTTCGCCAATGCGGCCGCCATGGGGCTGTCCCCAATGATCGCCGAAACGGTCCCGCACAAGCTGAAGCGCACCCTTGGAATGATCGGCTATCTGATCTGGGCGGCACGGGTCGCTATCCAGTTCAAACCCTTTCGGCTGACGATCGACGATGGCAGTACGATCCACCGCACCTGGGCGACCGAAGTTCGCATCTTCAACGGGCGCTTCCACGGCGGGATCGAACTAACGGACAATGCCTGCGTGCAGAGCGGACAGATCATGGTCCAGGCTGTCACTGGTCGAAGCCTGTTCGGCCTTGCCTGGAGTTGGTTCGCGACGCTCTTCAAACTGCGCTCGCGCGAGCAGACCGTCACCGAATACAAGGGCACCAGCCTGAAGCTTTCGGCCCGTCCGCAGCAGAAGATCTCAGTTGATGGCGAACTGTGCGCCTCGACCCCGTGCGAGGTCAGCGTGGCGCGCGCCGCGGTGTGGGTCGCAGCGCCCGTACCCGCCTAGCCGGTCGGGCTCATCCGGCCATCGGCCTCGCCGGCGGTCTCGGACAGCTCCACGCATTCGTCGGTAGCCGGTGGGACTTGCAGGCGGATCTTCCGCCAGTTGCCCTTAAGGTAATAGGCGGCCGCCAGCACCAGGTTGGACAAGGAACTGACCGGGAAGCTGAGCCACAGAGCGTCGGCACCAAGGTAGGGCCTGGCAAGGAAGATGAAGCCAAGTCGCACCGGGATCAGCCCGATGCAGAGGATGACCAGTGGCCCGACTACCGCGCCGTTGGCGCGGACCGTTCCGAACAGGACAAGGGTCACGCCGAACAGCAGGAAGCTCCAGGTCGCCATCCATTGGATGTGCCGGGCGATCGGCATGGCCGGGCTGTTCGGCCCCAGGAAGAGCGACAGTGCGGTTCGATCCGCGGCCGCAAGCAGGATCACGAGCACGCCTGTCAGGGCAAGGGTGGTGAACACGCCGGAGCGCGTGATCCGGCCAACCCGCTCCCACCGGCCCGCGCCGATATTCTGCGCCGCCATCGCGCTTACCGCCGCGCCTACCGCCATCGCGGGCATTTGCAGATAGGTCCACAGCTGCATCGCCACGCCGAACGCCGCTGTCGTATCGACGCCCTCGTGGTTCACCAGCCCGAGCAGTGCCAGCCCCGAAGCCGAAATGACGATCATCTGCAGGCCCATTGGCAGGCCCTTCTTCAGAATGATTTTGAGCAGCTCCGGGTCAGGCCGAAGATAGCGCAACTCCGCCCCGCGCAAACGCAGCGGCAGGTCGCGGGCGTAGATGTAGATGACCAGCCCGACCAGGGCGGCAGTGTTGGCGATGACCGTCGCGGTGGCCGATCCGGCGATCCCAAGCTTCGGAAATGGCCCGATCCCGGCAATGAAGAAGGGGTTGAGACCGCTGTCGAGGAGCACCGATAAGATCATGAACCAGAGTGGCGTCAGGCTGTCCCCGCCCCCGCGCAACGCCATCATCAGCAGGACCAGCATCAGCCCGCCGGGCATCGAAAGGAAAATGACCCGCAGATAGGCCAGCGCCAGCGGCCGCGCCGCCTCCGGCGTTGCGAGCAGGCTGAGCAGTTGCGGCGCGAAGATCCAGCCGAGCACCGCTACGGCGATCGCCACTAGGCTGAAGGCGCCGATGGCGGTCCCGATCACCCGCCGGGCCTGGTCGACCTCACGCCGCCCGAACGCCTGTCCGATCAGGATGGTCGAGGCCATGCCGAAGCCGAACACGAACGACATCAGCAGGAACATGGTCATGTTCGCATTGCTGGTCGCCGCCAGCGCGCCTTCTCCAAGAAAGCGGCCGACCCACACCGTGTTGATCGAGCCGTTCAGCGACTGCAGCACCGAGGAGCCGAGCGTCGGCAGCGCAAAGGCGATCAGCGTCCGGGTGATCGGCCCCTGCGTCAGGTCGCGGCGCCCACGCGGGGCGGATCGTGCTGCGGGGTCGCCGTCGGCCATCAGGTCCTCACTTGGACAATCAACCCAGCCGCGCCAACGCTGCCGCCAGCCGTTCGGCCTCGGCGCTGCGCGCCTCATGATCGGCCCGCGCCTTCTCAACCGCCTCGGGCTTGGCCCGCTCGGTAAAGCTCGGATTGCCGAGCCGCGCCGCAAGCCCGTCGCGATCCTTCTCGGCGACCGCAATGGCTTTGGCGAGGCGGGTGCGTTCAGCCGAGACGTCGATAGCTCCTTGGAGGGGCATGACCAACTCAGTTAGCCCGGCTGATATTCGCAACACGGCGCCTTCCCGCTTGCCGTAAACCGGCTGCCACGAGACCTTCGCCATACGAAGAAGTATGTCCTGATGCTTGTCGAGTAGCGTTTCTGAAGACGGCTCTGGTTGCTCGATGTAACCAATTAGACGCTCGCCCGGTGGAACATTCAGTTCGGTGCGAGCCGAGCGCACTTCGCTGACCAGGCTGATGAGCCATTCGATCTCGCCCTTTGCCGCCGCATCGACCGACGCCGCCGGCTGCGGCCACTTCGCGACGATCAGGTCGTACGGGCGCTCACCGACGCCATGCCACAGCTCTTCCGTGATGAACGGCATGAACGGGTGCAGCATGACCAGGATCTGGTCGAAGACCCAGGCCGCTACTGCCTTGGTCTCGTCGTCGAAGGCGCCCTTCACCAGCTCGACATACCAGTCGCAGAAGGTGCCCCAGGTGAAGTGGTAGATGGCGTCCGCCATGCCGTCGAAGCGCAGCTCGTCGAAGGCGCGGTTCAGCTTTGCGAGCGTCTCCACCACCTCTCCGATGATCCAGCGATTGACCGGCAGGATTGCGACCGGCGCCTCTACGGACTGCGACGGTCCGACCCCATTCATCTGCAGGAAGCGCGCGGCGTTCCACAACTTGGTCGCG
The DNA here is from genome assembly GCF_023559245.1 of Sphingomonas sp. KRR8. NCBI lineage: Bacteria > Pseudomonadati > Pseudomonadota > Alphaproteobacteria > Sphingomonadales > Sphingomonadaceae > Sphingomonas > Sphingomonas sp. KRR8. The sequence continues at coordinate 242,295 of NZ_CP097462.1, read as the reverse complement.
AAATTGCGATAGCCCTCGACACGCTTCTCATCGAGCTTGATGTCCCGGCCCTGGCTTTCCATCGCGGTGAGCGTGAAACGCAGTGCGTCGGCGCCATAGCGGTCGATCAGCCCGAGCGGGTCGACCGTGTTGCCCTTGGACTTGGACATCTTCTGGCCCTGCGCATCGCGAACCAGCCCGTGCAGGTAGAGCGTCTTCCAAGGAACATCGCCCATGAACTCCAGCCCCTGCATCGCCATCCGCGCGTCCCAAAAGAACAGGATGTCGAAGCCGGAGATGAGCACGTCGTTGGGATAATGCCGGGTGAGGTCCGCGGTCTGCTCGGGCCAGCCGAGCGTCGCGAACGGCCACAGCGCCGAGCTGAACCAAGTGTCGAGGACGTCCTCGTCCTGCCGTAGCGGCCGGTTGCCAGCCTGAGTGCGCGCCTGATCCTCGCTCTCCGCGACATAGATGTTGCCGTCGTCGTCGAACCACGCCGGCACCCGATGTCCCCACCACAGCTGGCGGCTGACGCACCACGGCTGGATGTTCTCCAGCCAGTTGTACCAGGTCTTGGCCCAGCTCTCCGGCACGATCTTGATCGCGCCCGAGCGGGTCGCCTGCATCGCCCGCTCAGCCAGCGGCTTCACGTCGACATACCATTGGTCGGTCAGCCACGGCTCGATCACCACGCCGGAACGGTCGCCGAACGGAGTCGCGATGACCCGGTCCTCGACCTTCACCAGCGCACACTCGGCCTCCAGCCGCGCGACGACCGCTTTCCGCGCTTCGTCGCGGTTCAGGCCGAGCAGGTCACCGGGCACCAGCCCGTCCGCCGTCTGCACCACATGCGCCGAGGCATCGAACATGTTGAGCATATCGCGCGCCGCGAAGCCCGCGCGCTTGCCGACCTCAAAGTCGTTGAAGTCGTGGCCAGGGGTCACCTTCACGGCGCCGGAGCCGAGCTCCGGATCGGCATGCTCGTCGGCGACGATCGGGATCAGCCGCCCGGTGATCGGCAGCCGGATCTGCTTGCCAACCAGCGCCGTATAGCGCTCATCCATCGGGTGCACCGCGACCGCCATGTCGGCCAGCATCGTCTCGGGCCGCGTGGTGGCGACCTCGATGTGCCCGCTGCCATCGCCAAGCGGATAGCGCAGGGTCCAGAACTTGCCCTGCACGTCACGCGTCTCGACCTCTAGGTCGCTGATCGCGGTTTGGAAGCGCGGATCCCAGTTCACCAGCCGCTTGTCGCGGTACAGCAGCCCGCGCTTGTGCAGCTCCACGAACACCCGCGTCACCGCGGCCGAGAAGCCGGGGTCCATGGTAAAGCGCTCGTTCGACCAGTCGCAGGACGCGCCGAGCCGACGCAGCTGGCGGGTGATCGCGCCACCCGACTGCGCCTTCCACTCCCAGACATGCTCCAGGAATGCCTCGCGCCCGATCTCGGCCCGCTTCACGCCCTGGCTGTCGAGGTTGCGCTCCACGACCATCTGCGTGGCGATACCCGCATGGTCGGTCCCGACCACCCACAGGGCATCCTTCCCCTGCATCCGCGCACGACGGATCAGGATGTCCTGAAGCGTGTTGTCCAGCGCATGGCCGATGTGCAGGCTGCCGGTGACGTTCGGCGGCGGCATGACGATCGTGTAGGGCTCCGCCTCGCCCCGCTCCGGGCGGAACAGGCCGGTCGATTCCCAATGGTCATACCAGCGGGCCTCGATAGGGCCCGGCTCGAAGGTCTTCGGCAATTCGGTCATGACGGGCCCGTTAGCGAACCCTTCCGATCATTGCGAGCCGAGGCGAAGGAATCCGACGAGGAATTACTGCGCCGCCGCAGCTCCCGCCGCCGGCGCCCACTTGTTCATCCAGTTCTGCACCTCGCGGTACCACTGGATCGAGTTCTGCGGTTTGAGCACCCAGTGATTCTCATCCGGGAACACCACCAAACGTGACGGAATGTTGCGCCGCTGCAGGGCTGTGAAGGCCGCCAGCCCTTGCGTGTAAGGGATACGGAAGTCCTTCTCGCCGGTGATTACCAGCTGCGGCGTCTTCCAGGCGCTGACATGATTGACCGGGTTCCACCGCTCGAACGCGGCCGGGTCTTCATAATAGGCCTTGCCGCCATGTTCCCATTCGTCGAACCACAGCTCTTCGGTTTCGTACGCCATGGCGCGCGCATCGAACACGCCGTCGTGCTGGACGATGCACTTGAACCGGTCGGGCCAATTTCCCTCGATCCAGTTCATCATGTAACCGCCGTAGCTGGCGCCAAGCGCGCAGGCATTGTCCGCCTGCAGCTGCTTGTCCTGCGCCGTGGCGAAGGCGAGGCCCTTCTGCAGGTCCTCGAGCGGCCAGCCACCCCAGTTGTTGCGGATGCTGTCGGTGAAGGCTTGCCCGTAGCCGGTCGAGCCGTGGAAATCGACGCTGACCACGCCATAGCCCATGGAGGCGAAGACCCGCGGGTTCCAGCGGTAGGACCAGCCGTTGCCGAAGCTGCCCTGCGGTCCGCCGTGCACTACGAAGGCAATCGGCAGCGTCTGCCCGGCGGCGACCTTCGGCTTGACCTTGATGCCCCACACCTTTTCGCCGTTGGCGCCGGTAAAGCTGAACCGGTCCACCGTGATGGGGTCGAGCTGGCTCAGCAGCTCGCGATTTACATTGGTCAGCTGGGTGGGCTTCGCGCGCCCGCGCAGCAGGTAGAGATCGTCTGGCGCGGCGATGCTGTTGCTGGTGAACAGCACGGAACCGTTGCGGAGCGCGTGGACGTTTCCGGCGTGCCCCTCGCCGGTCAGCCGGGCTACGCGTCCGCTGGCCACGTCGACCCGGAAGATCGGCGCTTCCAGAGTGTCATCGGCGGTGACGTAGATGGAGCGGCCGTCCGGGGCCCAGCTGATCGACTGGACCGAGCGGTCCCAGCCCTGGGTCAGCGCCCGTACCTTCCCGCTGGCCAGGTCGCGAAGCATCAGCACCTGCCGGTCGGACTCATAGCCCGGCCGCGCCATCGCGACCCAGGCGAGCGTGCGTCCGTCCGGCGAGACGGTCGGCAGCGTGTCGGTAGCGTCATTGGCGTCCGTGAGGTTGGTCGGCGGCGCCGATCCGTCCGCCGGCGCGGAGAAGACATCGAGGTTGGTCGACAGCGGCTCGATCCGGCCCGCCTCGCGCAGAGCGAAGAACACCGTTCGGCCGTCCTTGGACCAGTCGATCTCCTCGCCGCCGCCGAACGGCTTGGACGGCGCATCGCCAGTCAGCCCGGCCGTGACTCGAACACCCTGTCCGGTCAGCTTTCCGCCGACGATCGGGAACGTGAAGATGCGGCTGCGCGTACCCGGCTCGGCCCACGTGTCCCAGTGCCGCACGAACAGCTGGTCAAAGGTGCGGCCCGAGCCGCCCTCCTTGCCGGCGAAGCGCACGGTCGAGCAGGCAAGGTCGGGACAGTCGCGCGTATCCGCCCATACCAGCACCCGGTCACCCGTCGGCGACAGCTTGAACCCGCTGACGTCCGCGCCGAAGTCGCTGATCCGCTTCGCGGTCCCACCCAGAGGCATCCGGAACAGCTGGTCGTGATCGCCATCCGCCTTGAGGAAATAAAGCGCGCCATCAGGACCGAACGCGGCGTCGTGGCCGCCATCGGCACCGGTGATTGGCTGCGGCGTCGCTCCGGCCCGGCCGATCTCCAGCGTGTAGAGCGCATTGCTGCGCTTGTTCTTGGCGAGGTCGGTGGTGGTCGACATGCTCAGCACCGCGGTGCGGCCATCCGCCGACACGTCGAGCAGCGACAGCCGATGCATCATGTGCATGTCGGTGGCGGTCATTGGCCGCGCGGTAGCGACCTGGGGAGAGGCGATGGCGGCAAGCGCCGCGGCGGCGAGCAGGCTGGTTCTGATCATGGCGACGAGGGGTAGCACCGCAGCGATGAACCGCAAGGGTTCCCTAGAAGCGCTGTCCGGTGATCCGCCCGATCTCGCGCTTCACCTGCTCCTCGATGACTCGGGGAAGATGCTCGTCGAGCCAGTCCTTGAGCATGGGGCGCATCATCTCGCGGACCATCTGCTCGAACGGGTTGGTATCGGTGGTGGGCGCCGCGATGGCCGCACTCGCCGCCGCCTGCTGCAGTTCGGCCAAACGTGCCCGGCTCGTCTCGGCCGCCACTTCGCTGACCAGCGGTTCACTGGCGACCGCGGCAGGCTCGACCCGTTCCTCGTAAGGAATGTCAATCATCCGGTCGTCGAGATCGACCATCGGCAGGCCATTGTCCTCGATCAACGGCTCGTCGAGCTCCAATATGGCCGGTTGCTCGTCGGCTGCTTCCTGGTCGACAGCTTCCTCGTCCGACTCCAGGTCGGATGAGCGCGGCGGCGCGGACCTGGCCCGCGCCGATCGCACATCCTTGTCCTCGGCCATCACGCGCTTGATGGCGGCGAGCGCCTGTTCCATCGACGGGTCGGTCTGATCCTTCATGACGCCACGCTAGCCTTAGCGCGGCGGCCCCGCCACCCCCGGCTGCATCGGCTGCGCCGGCGTGGTGATCGGAGTGGTCAACGGCGCGGCCTCGCTGGCGGTCACGGTGCGCGTCGACTGCGCAGTGTAGCGCGGGTCATGCGACCAGTCGTTCCAGTTGTTCGCCGTCCGGCGATAGCTTCCGGTCGGATCGTAGAGCGGGCCGCCATCCAGGCCGAGATCGTCCGCCTGGGCCTGGCCCATGGCGTTCAACAGCTGAAAGCCGGCCACGTATGCGTCACGGCGGGCCGTTACGAGCTGACTTTGCGCATTGAGCAGTTCCTGCTCCGCGTTGAGCACTTCGATGACCGTGCGGGTGCCGACCGAGCGCTCGGCTCGCGCGCCTTCCAGCGCCAGCTGGTTGGCGGACACGGCCACCTGGTTCGACTGAATCGCGCGCTGCGCCGCGGTGTAGGCAGCGAAGGCGGATTGGGCATTGGCGACCACCGCCCGCTCAGTCCCGATCACCTGTTCCAGCACCTGACCTTCGATCGCCTGCGCCTGGCGGATCTGGGCCGCGGGCAGTCCGCCCTGGTAAAGCGGGATGCGGGTGTTGACGCCGATCGTGGTCTGCGTGCCGGAGCGCGGAATACCGCTGACGCTGGTCCCGCCAAGGGCGTTCACATAATCGCCCGAAAGGGTCGTGGACACCGTCGGCAGCAGGCTGGCGCGCGCCGTGCGCACGTCATAACCAGCGGCGGTCGCTTGTCGATTGACGGCAATCAGGTCCGGATTGTTGACCAGCGCGATCCGCACTGCCTCATCGCCCGTGCTCGGCAGCGGCGGAAGCGGCGGCGGCGGCGCCAGCTGGTCAGGCCGGCGACCGATCACGCGGCGGTAATTCTCTTCGCTTGCGGCCAGGCGGGCGTTGACCGATTCCAGCTGCGCCCGCGCCAGGCTCAGCCGCGCTTCGGACTGCGCCACGTCAGTCCGGGTCACGTCGCCGATCTGGAAGCGGTCGCGAGTCGCCTCCAGGTCGGTCGAAAGCACCCGGATCTGGTTCTGGTTCAATTCCACGATCGCGCGGTCGCGGATCACATCCATGTAAGCGGCAACCGCGTCCGTGAAGGTGTCGCCCTCCACGGCCCGGAGGGTCGCCCGGCCCGCCTCGACCCGGGTCCGGGCCGCGGCGATCGAATTGCGCACCCGGCCACCCTGGAAGAGCGGCACGCTCAGGTCGAGCCCGCCCGAGATCTTCGGGCCCTTGCTCTGCTGCGAGACAAGCACACCCGAGCGGGTGAGGTCGCGATTGACGCCGACCGTCGCGGCCACCTGGGGCCGGCTGCCGGCGCGGGCAATCGCCACCGTCGCGTCGGTCGCCCGCAGCGCCTCGCGCTGGGCGTTGAGCGAGGGGTTGTTCTTGTAGGTCGACACCAGGGCGTCGCGCAGCGTGTCGGCGTAAGCCGGTGTCGCCAGGCTGGCGAGCGCGGCGGTGGCAAGTAGGATGCGCTTCAAAGCGGTGAACTCCTAGAAAACGAAAGCGCGGGGACGTTCGAACCCGGGGATCGGGCCGGCCGCGGCGTCGGCGATCGAGCGGGTTCCAAAACCCGCGCCCGATCGGCGACCGACAACCAGCCGTGGTACGCCATTCTCGATCAGGCAGGTGCCGAGCCGACCTCCATCGCGCAGCTGGGCAATGATGGCGTCAGGCACGAACTCGACCAGCCCGTCGAGGATGATGATGTCATAGGGTCCGCCACCTGCGAGGCCGTCGGCAAGATTGCCGTCGGCGAGAAGGTTGGTGCTCAATCCCATTTGTGCAAGCACCGCGGCGACATAGGCCGGCGCTGTTCCGATCACGAGCGCCCGCTCTCCCGGACGTGCTTCAATCTCGGTCAGCATCCGCCCCACCGTCGCTGGCGGAGCGAGCCACTTGCCGTCGCCGAGGTCGAGCGTCCGGTCGACGTAAGCGACCGGCTGCATCGCCGCGGGAACGAACTGCTCGCGCGGGACACTCGCCATGGCGGCGATCACCAGTGGGTCGGTCACCGCCTGCGGGCGAAGCTGATTGTCCACCATGGCGCGGCGGGCGTGTGCGTAGTCCATGAAGCCCCTCGGTCGGCAACTGTGTTATGCCGTTAAAACAGCAGTTGCAACCGTCCTTACACGCAGGCGGCCCGCATCCTCAAGCAAGCGAACGCACGTTTGTCGAGCCGGAGCGCCGCTCGCTCGACAAAGTGATCATCTCACCTCCGCCAGCAATGGCTTGTCGGAGGCTTCGAGCCATTCGTCGAGGCAGCGGCGCACCTCGGCGACAATCGATGGGTCGGCCGCGGCATGAGCAAGGACGAAGGCGCCCTGCAGCGCTGCAACAACGAATACGGCGTGGCGCTTGGCGGCCAGGTCCCCGGCTTTCGACAATTGCTTCTCCACCCACGACGTGAGCCGCTGCAACGGCCTGCCAGCACGCTCGGGATCGTCGTCGAGTTGCCGAAGATCACGCGCAATACCCGCCAGTGGACAACCCAGCGCCGCATAAGCTTCGCCGCGCCCGGCCGCACGATCGAGCAGGGTCCGCAAACGCTCGGATGGAGCGGCGGTGCGCCCCTCGATCTCGGTGAGCATGGCCTCGACGCGCTCAACCAGCTCGTCAACGACCGCCCTTGCCAGGGAGTCCTTGGTGCGGAAGTAATAGAACATGTTGCCAGGCGGCACGGCGGCCGCCCGCGCCACATCGGCCAGCGCCGTGGCGCTCACGCCATGACGATGGAACTGCTCGGTGGCCGCCCTGACCAGCCGCTCGCGCCGGACCTCCGCGCGTTTCTTCGTTGTCGCTTGTTGCTGCATAAGTAAGTTGACTGACTTAGTCGTAGCCCCTACCCAACGCAAGTAGGAGACGCCTCATGAACCAGCGTCCGATTGAACCCGTTCCCACTTGGGATTGCGCCTGACATGGCGACCATGCTCGACTCAGCCGGCCCGGCGCTGCCTGCTTCGCCGTCCGACGACGCTCCCGTCGCGGAGCCCCGCGGCGGTGATCTGGTCAAGCGCCATCGCCTGTCGACCCGCATCTGGCATTGGGTGAACGCCGTCACCCTGCTCGTCATGCTGATGAGTGGGCTGATGATCTTCAACGCCCATCCACGACTCTACTGGGGGCAATATGGAGCGAACTTCGACAAGGCCTGGTTCGAGATCGGCAGCGCCGGTGAGCGCGGCTTCGCCCGCCTTGGCCCGCTGAAGGTCGAGACGACCGGAGTGCTCGGGGTGTGGAAAGCGCCCAACGGCAGCGTTCAACACCGAGCTTTCCCGCACTGGGCGACCATTCCGTCGAGCTACAGCCTCGCCGACGCCCGCATCTGGCACCTTGCTTTCGCCTGGGTGCTATCGCTCGGCCTTGCCGCTTTCATGATCATCTCGCTGGTGAATCGGCACTTCCAGAAAGATCTCAGGATTCGAGAGGCCGAAATCCGTCCCGCTCACATCTGGCACGACATCACGGAGCATGCCCGACTGCGCTTTCCCACGGGCGCTGCGGCGCTGCGCTACAACATTCTCCAGAAGCTCTCCTACGCCGGCGTCATTTTCGTCTTACTTCCCCTCATCATCTTCACCGGCATGACGATGAGCCCCGCGCTGACCTCCGGCTGGTCCTTCCTCCTCGACCTGTTCGGCGGACGTCAGTCGGCGCGCTCGCTCCATTTTATCGCCGCCTTCCTGCTGGTCGCCTTCTTCCTGGTGCACATCGCCATGGTGCTGCTGGCGGTGCCCTTCAACGAAGTGCGCTCGATCATCACCGGTCGCTACCGCCTGCCCAAAGAGAAGGACGAGGGATGAGCAAGCTGCTGCTCGATCGCCGCGCGCTGGTCCGCGGCCTGGCCATGACGGCTGGCGGCCTGACGCTCGCCGGATGCGACAAGCTCTACGCCCAACCCAAGTTCAAGCATCTGCTCGAAGGTGCCGAGGGGCTGCACTATCGCGCGCAAAGGCTGCTTGCCGGCCGCGACGCCCTCGCCCGCGAATATGCCGCATCCGACATGTCGCCCATCTTCCGCGTGAACGGCAACAGCATGCCGTCCGCTTCCGCCTACCAGGCCCACGCGGCCGCCAACTTCGCCGATTGGCGGCTGGTGATCGATGGCCTCGTCGCCCGGCCGCTCCAGCTCTCCCTGACCCAGCTCGCCCAGGCTCCGCAGCGGGCGCAGATCACGCGGCATGATTGCGTCGAGGGCTGGAGCGCAATCGGCAAATGGCAGGGCGTGCAGCTCGGCGCGCTGCTCCGTGCCGCGGGTCTTTCCAGCCGCGCCAACTACATCGTCTTCCACTGCGCCGACGACAGCGGCGGGCACCCTTATTACGAGTCGATCGACCTCGTGGACGCCTTCCACCCGCAGACGATCCTCGCCACCCACATGAACGACCAGCGGCTCGCCATCCCGCACGGTGCCCCGATCCGTCTCCGGGTAGAGCGGCAGCTTGGCTACAAGCAGGCGAAGTACGTCATGCGGATCGAAGCTCGCGAGCGGCTCGACGACCTATTCGGCGGCAAGGGAGGCTTCTGGGAAGATAATGCGGGCTATGCCTGGTATGCGGGGATCTGACGTGCGCCAGTTGACGCTCCTGCTGCTTGGCCTGCTCGCCGCCTGCTCCCCAGGCCACGGTACGCCCATGACTGACAAGACCGCCAAGGACCCGGTTCAGCGCATTGCTGGCGATCCCCGCCATCCCAAGGTGATCGAGCTGTTCCAGAGCCAGGGCTGCTTATCCTGCCCGCCGGCCAACGCCAACCTCAACCGTATCGCCGGTCGCCCCGACGTGCTCGCGCTGAGCTTCGCGGTGACCTACTGGGACCAGCTTGGCTGGAAGGACCGCTTCGCCCAGCCCGCTTTCACGGCGCGCCAGTGGGACTATGCCCGCAGCGGCGGTCGGCAGCAGGTCGCGACACCGCAGATGATCTGGAACGGCCACCAGGCGATCGTTGGCGGCAATCCAGCGCAGGTTGACCAGATGCTGCGCGACACCGCGCCACTGACTGGCGGACCAGCGATCGAGGCATCCGGGAAGATGATTGTCGTTGGTCCCGGAAAGGCCGCTCAGCCGGCTACCGTCTGGCTGGTCCGCTACGATCCTCGCGTGCAGCAAGTCGCCATTTCCGCTGGAGAGAATGGCGGCCGCACCCTGCCCCACCGCAACATCGTCACCGAGCTGACCGACGAGGGCCGCTGGACCGGCCAGGAGCTCCGGCTGGCCCTGACCCCGCCGGCCGATCCCGCCTGGAAGACCGCTGTGCTGTTGCAGCAGGGAACCGGTGGCCCACTGATCGCCGCTCGCAAGTTCTGACCAGCGCGCGAGGTTGACACTCTCGCCCAAGCCCGACAAACGCACCCGCAGCGGCCCGATGGCGGAGTGGTTACGCAGAGGACTGCAAATCCTTGCACGCCGGTTCGATTCCGGCTCGGGCCTCCACTCCCTAGGATCAGGCAACACTGGCCACAAAGGCCGTGGCCTCGCCGCTCGCTGATCTCATGAGGCCAACTTCCATCGTCGATGCCGCTGCGATGATCGCGGAAGGGCGCTTGACCGCGGAGACTGTCGTCCAGGACTCCGTGGCTGCTGCCCAGAGGCATGCCAGCTTGAACGCGATCGCGGAGATGGACGCTGAGGGATCGATTCTGTTGGCCCGTGAGCGCGACAGGGAGACGGCAGCGGGCATTATTCGGGGGCCACTCCACGGCATTCCGGTCACCGTGAAAGACCTGTTCGAGGTACCGGGGTTCGGGACGAGAGCCGGCACACGCGCCAACCTTCCACCTCTTCAGCCATCCACCGCGGTTCGCCGCCTGCAGGAAGCCGGCGCGATCGTCATCGCCAAGACCAACATGCACGAGGTCGCGCTCGGCCTCACCGGCGAGAACGAGTGGACCGGCGACGTCTGCAACCCACACGATCCAGAGCGACAGGCGGGCGGCTCGTCGAGTGGATCCGCCGTGGCGGTCTCCGTCGGCATCGGCCTGGGCTCACTCGGGACCGACACTGGCGGCTCAATCCGTGTTCCGGCTGCCCAGTGCGGTGTGGTGGGCTTCAAACCGACCCACGGCCTCGTGCCACTTGATGGGGCCCTACCTTTGTCACTTACCTGCGACCATGCTGGGCCGATCACGACCTGCATGGCTGACGCCCGCCTGCTCACGTCCATCCTGGCGGGACGCGAGCTGCCAAGCAGCGAGGTCCACCGGCCGAGGCTCGGCATCCCAGAAACTTATCTCGCTGGACGCCTCAGCAAGTCCATGCGCCTCGCTTTCGAGCGCTTGATCGAACGTCTGAGGTTTGCTGGTGCCGACGTCATTGCGGTTGAGGTGCCCGACCTGGAGCTCACTGCCACCGCTTACACACCGCTCGTGAGAGCCGAAGCGGCGCATGTTCATCGCGCTGCCTTGGCCGCCGGCCCGGAAGGTTTCTCGAAGACCGTCAGGACGGCGCTTGAGGCCGGTTCGAGGATGCCGCTGGCCGCCTATCTCGACGCACGCGAGCTTCGGACCCGGGTGATCGAGGGGCTCCGGCGTGCTTTCGACGAGAGCATGGTCGATGCTCTCCTGCTGCCGACGACGCCATTTCCGCCGCTCCGCCGTGCGGAGACTGAAGTCCTGCTGGAAGGCGGGCTCGTGCCCTATCGTGACGCCCAGCTTGCGTTGACCGCGCCGTCTAGCCTGGCGGGTGTGCCCGTGGCCGCCATTCCATTCGGGCAGTTAGAGGGGCTGCCGGTCGGATGTCAGCTGGTGACGTCCTGGCACAAGGATGCGCGAGCACTGGACCTGGCGACGTGGGCGGAAGAAGCGCTTGCTTACCACTGACCGGCGGAAGTCCTGGTCGCCCGGAGCAACGGCAGCGTCGCAAGCCTCATCTGCGGACATTGCGTATGGCACGTGACCATGCGCACGCTAGCAACAAGCCTCATTCATCCTTTTATCGCACGAGAACATGGACGCTGGCCCGCAACCTCCGCCGACGCTCACCTTCCACGGAGCCGCACGAACGGTCACGGGCTCGTGCTACGAACTCGAACTGGGTGGCAAGCGACTGCTGATCGACTGCGGCCTGGTGCAGGGTCCGCGCGCGTTGGAAGCGCTCAACCGACAGCCATTCGCCTTCACCCCGGCAGAGCTTGGCGGCGTCATCCTCACTCACGCGCATGTCGACCACAGCGGCCTGCTCCCAAGATTGGTTCGTGAGGGGTTCACCGGGCCGATCTACTGCACGAGCGGAACAGCAGACCTCCTTGCGCAGATGCTTCCCGACGCAGGTCGCATCCAGGAATATGAAGCCGAGCAGCGCAATCGGCGGCCCGACCGCCGCGGCGAGCCGCCGGCGGTCCCCATCTATACCGAAGCCGATGCGCAAGCGGCCTGCGCGCAGGCGGTGGCGATTGAACTCGGCACGCCGTTCCACCCCATTGCTGGAGTTGAAGCTCGACTCTGGAACGCCGGCCACATCCTCGGCTCGGCATCCGTCGAAGTTCTGGCGGGCGCCACCCGACTGCTGTTCTCAGGGGACCTCGGGCCCGACAACAAGTCCTTCCACGCGAGCCCTGGCGGACCCGTCGAGGGGATCGACCACCTCCTGTGCGAAAGCACCTACGGCGACCGCGACCGCGAAGAAGTCTCCCCGGCGGAGCGCCGGCGGCTGCTCAAGGACGAGATCCAATCCGCGTTAGCGCGGGGCGGCAATCTCCTCATCCCAAGCTTCGCGCTGGAGCGGACACAGGAGCTCCTGCTCGACATCGCCATTCTGATGAACAGGGGCGAGTTGCCGCGCGTTCACGTCTTCATCGACTCGCCTCTGGCAAGCCGGGTCACCGGCGTCTTCGCCCGCCACGCGCGCGAGCTTGAAGACCTCGATGGAACAGAGGTGTTCCATCACCCGGCTTTCCACTTCGTTGAGACGCCTGAGCAATCCATCCGGCTGAATGACATCTCGGGCGCTATCATCTTGGCCGCCTCGGGAATGTGCGAAGCTGGCCGGGTGCGGCACCATCTCGTGCACAATCTGCCGCGGCACAATTCGACCGTCTTGTTTGTCGGATATCAGGCGGCAGGCACGCTTGGCCGACATATCGTGGAGGGCGCTCAGCGGGTCAGGATCTCCGGTCGTGAGGTGAATGTCCGCGCCCAGATCCGCCGGCTCGACTGCTACTCCGCGCACGCCGATCGCGGTGAACTCCTGCAGTGGGTGCGGGCGCGTGGACGAATTGCCGGCACCACCTTCCTCACCCATGGGGAAAGCGGCGCGCTGCAATCACTGGCGGACGAGCTTGGCGATGGCGGACAGGGTGGCAACGTCCGCATCCCCGAGATCGGCGAGTGTTACGAGCTACCACCCTCCTCCCCTGCACGGCGTCTGAAGACTGGCCGTGACGACGTGCGCGGCGTGCTCGCTTCGGACTGGCAGACCGACCTTTCGGAGTTCACGCTCAGCCTTCGTTCCGAGCTGCGCAAGCTGGAGAGCGAAACAGCCCGCCGCGAGGCAGTTCGGCGCATGCGCGAAGCGCTCAAGGACTACGAGAAACAGCGGCATCACCCAGCCGCTCCGCACACCCACCAAGGTGAAGTCAATAAACCGATACCGTGAATGCGCGCCTGTTCGCCCAGTCGCATGACTGGTCCGATCGTGAGGCGGAAGGCCCCGCCCCGATCAGAAGTTCAGCACGCCGACGGGGCCACCTTTGACGATCGGCTGGTCCCCCGAAGGACGCCGGACCAGAAGAGTGGCCTTCGCAAGCACCTGCTGGGCGCTCGAGTCCTGGTGATCAAACAAGCGCACGGCGTCGCCGTCGGCATAGCCACGCGAGAAGGTCTCGCGCTCGCCCGTCGGCCCAAGCTCATGCGCGAAGTTGTGTCGTCCACACGGTCAGCCGCCGGAAACCGGGGGGATGAACTCCACGGAATCGGCGGCCGATAGCTGCTTCGTCTCATCCACGATCGTGTCGCCAACCAGCGCACGCACGCGGCCGCTCATGATCTCTGCTCCGGCCTCGGGGTGCCGCTCGACAATGGCCAGCCGGAGGCTCTCGATCGAGCCTCCCTCGGGCAAGTCGAGCCGCATCTCCTCGCCAAGCAGGTCGGCCAAGCGGCCATAGAAACGCACGTTCATGAAACCTCGCGTTGAGTGGCGCTCGTCAGCCGCAGGCGGAGGAACGTCAACTCATTAACACGATTGACGACAATGCGCACACGCGGCCAACTCAAGCAGGCCTGCCGATGAAAGCTTTCAGTGGCCTGCCGGGTTGGACCCAGCAATTGCCGGCGCTTTCTCCATCACGATCTCGCCCGGCGGCTGCAGTTTCCAGCCATTGACCGTCCGCTCCATCATGCTGGTGATGACCTTTCCTCCAGCAGCCTTGCGGAAAGTCTGACGAAAGTGGTCGAGGTCGGCGTCGGCGGCGGTCAGCGCGATTTGTCGGACGACGCTTCCGTCCGGCTGCACCACGACGGCGCCCTTTTCCTGCGCCCCACTCCCCGGCTGCAGGACGAACAGGAAATCCAGCGCTTTCGACTGGCCGTTCCAGACCATCATCCCCGTGAAGTGCAGCTGCTCTGGCTGGCCGGGCACAACCAGATAGCTGGCATAGGTGATGTAGGACTTGGCCGGTCCCCATTTGAATTCCTGATGGATGGAGACGTTCTGGGTGGCGAGCCTGCTGTACCAGTCGCCGATCAGAAACTCGAAGGGTGCGTACGGCTTTGCCTTTTCGAGGAAATGCGTTTGCGTAACCGAATGTGCCTTGGCAATCGTCGGCACTGCAAGCAAAGCCGCGATCGCGATGAGGTTCAGTGGCTTGAACATGGCGCTGCGTTTTCCTTCTGATGGACTATGCAGCGGGAGCTACGGGTCCTTGCGAGAGCCGAAAACGGGTGTTTCGACCAAGCATCAAGAACGCGGACATTCGCCGCGCTTTGTCCGATAAGCGGTTCATGACGGCACCGATCGAGAACCGAAGTCTGCGCTCCCGCGCCGCAATCCTGAACGCGTTCGCCGGTCTGCTCTTTCGGGATGGTTTCGAGAACGTCTCGGTGCAGAGCATCGTCGCGGGCGCCGGCATCGCGCGCTCCACCTTCTACGAGCACTTCAGCAGCAAGGACGACGTGCTCCGCGCTTCAATGGCGCAATTTCTGGAAGTGTTCGCATCTTGCCTTGGTGGAGATGACCACGTTCCGGAGCTTGCGCGCGTGCTCGACCACTTCTGGGACAACAGGCGGCTGGTCGATCCGATCTTCACCGGAAGCGCGCGCCGGATTGTAGCGCTTTCGTTGAGCGAGATGATCGAGAGCCAGCTGCGCCGTTCCAGCGAGTCACTGCTCCTGCCGCCTCGCCTCGCCGCAATTCACCTGGCCGAGGCGCAACTCGCGCTGGTGGAGAACTGGCTGCGCGGTCGCGCGTTCGCGAGCGTCGACGACATGGCCACCGCCTTGTGTCAGACCAGCAGGGCCTCGGCACGAGCATTGCGCCGAGCGGACTGATCGAGCTTACCGCCCGGCGACCGTTCCTGGCTGTGACGTAGACCCGGCGAACCGCAGAAATCCGCTAGAGGACAGCCCGCTTCAACCATGCTACCTTGTCCCGCACGGGGGGACGTCACGATGCTTCGATCGATCTTGTTCGTGTGCGTGGCGGCTGGTTTCATGGTTCCGGCGGCGGGCTCGCCCGTCCGCATCGGGCCACCAGACGCGCCAATCTCAACCAGCGTGGCAGTGCTTGGGGACGCTCGGATCGTCTATGTCAGTGGCCAGGTTCCGGATATTGCGGACTCCGCTGCGCCGCCCGGCTCGCCAAAGCGCTACGGCGACACCGAAACGCAGACCCGCTCCGTGTTGGCAAAAGTTGAGAAGGCGCTCGCGGCGCAGGGTCTCGGCCTTGGCGATGTCGTGATGATGCGCGTCTTTCTCGTCGCCCCGTCCGGTCAGTCGCGAATGGACTTCGCCGGCATGATGAAGGCGTATCGGGAGCGTTTCGGCACTCCCCAGCAGCCGGCCAAGCCGGCCCGCACCACGGTGCAGATCGCGGGGCTCTACGACCCCGACTTCCTGGTCGAGATTGAGGTGACCGCAGCCAAGTAGGGAGACAGGGTAATGACCGTTTCACGTCGCGAAGCCCTGCTCCGTATCGGCCAGACTGCTGGCCTGGGCGCCACTTACGCCGCCATGCAGATGATGGGGCTGGCGGTGGGCACGCCAGCCAGCGCCGCGAACTTCGCCTTGCCGAAACTGCCCGGTGGCGGACCGCACGTGGTGATTCTTGGCGCCGGCATCGCCGGTCTGGTTTCGGCATTCGAGCTGGAGCAGGCCGGTTACCGCGTGACCTTGCTCGAGGCCCGCGATCGGGTCGGCGGGCGCAGCTGGACCATTCGTGGCAGGGACCGGATCGTGCTGAACGGTCGCGACGAGCAGCGGGCAAGCTTCTCGCCGGGCCTTTATTTCAATGCCGGTCCTGCCCGGCTGCCGTCCCACCATCATGCGATCCTCGGCTACGCACGCAAGTTCGGCGTGCCGCTCGAGCCCTTCGTCAACGCGAACCGCTCCGCGAGCTGGGACTTCGGCGGCAAGGCCGTGAGAGGCGGCCGGATGGTGTTCGATCTCCAGGGTCGCATCGGCGAGTTGCTCACGAAGGCGATCAATCGCCACGCCCTCAACGACACCATGCCAGCCGAGGAAATGAAGGAATTCGCCGAGTTCCTACGCTTCTACTCGGGCCTCGATGCGCAGGGCGTCCTGCGCCCGCACCCACGTTCCGGCTACAAGGTGCCGCCTGGCGGTTACGACCACCCGGCTGAGCTGCTGGACCCGCTGACCCTGCGCGAAACGCTTCCCAATCGGGGAGTCGGGCTGCCGCATGTGTTCGAGCAGCTGACCGAGATGCAGCCAACCATGATGCAGCCGGTGGGCGGCATGGACCACATCGCCCATGCGCTCCACGACGCACTCAGAAACAAGGCACGAGTGAATGAACCGGTCAGCGCCATTCGACGCGAAAATGCGGGTGTGAGGATCGAGCACCGAAGCGGCGTCACCCGCGCCGACTATTGCATCTGCGCCCTGCCGCCGCCCATCCTGTCGCGGATCCCGAGCGACTTCTCCCCAGCTAAAAGTGCGGCACTCAAGGAGGTGCCAATGCTCAAGAGCGCCAAGGTGGCGTTCGAGGCACCTCGCTTCTGGGAAACAGACGATCACGTCTACGGCGGAATGGCATGGACCGACCGCCTGAACGAGAATATTCTCTATCCCTCCAGCGGGTTCAACTCGGCCCGCGGCGTGCTGGTGGGAGCCTATTGCGCCGGATGGACGCACCCCGACACGCCCGAAGCCTTCGCCAAGCTGCCGATTGCCGAGCAGATCAGGATCAGTCGCGAGTCGGTCGAAGCGCTTCATCCGGGCCGCTCCAATCAGCTCAAAGGCGCAGTCGCGGTCGACTGGGGACTGGTGCCATGGTCCGAGGGAGTGGGGGCAATCGGCCCGGACTTCGATGACGCCGGCGCCGGCGTTCGGCGCGGCCCCCGCTATGCGGAGCTGCTGAAGCCCGAAGGCCCCATCATCTTCGCTGGCGAGCATCTGTCATACGTTGGGCTGTGGCAGGAAAGCGCGGCCACCAGTGCGCACGAGGCGGTGTCGCTCCTGGCCAAAATGGCAGCTGAGAAGGGCGTCACGGCAGCGTAGGAGCTATCAACTTGCGGAGGTGGCTTTCACGACGATGAAGCGCATCGCGATCCTCCTGGATGGCACCTGGGCCACGCTGGAAGACAACATGAAAGTCTGGCGCCTCACATGCCTCTGCGATCCACGTGCCCGGGACCAGCTCGTCTATTACAGCAAGGGAATTGGCACCCAACCCGGCGATGCCGTTCGCGGCGGTGTCGAGGGTTACGGCATCGATCAGGAAATCATCCACGCCTATGCCTGGCTGACGGAGTGCTTCGAACCCGGCGACGAGCTCTCCACCTTTGGCTTCAGTCGGGGCGCCTATACTGCGCGGAGCCCGTCAGACCTGGTCGCCAAATGCGGGATTCTAAAGCCAGGCGCGCCCTTGTCCGGTCACGGATCATGCCGGCCACGACGATCAGCTGAAGCACGAGGCCGACCACGGTGGGCATCGGCTCGGGCGGTGGCGGCAACACGCCTGGTCTAAGTCCCGGATGCCGCCCCATCGCAAGAAGGAACGCGACCCGGGCGCCCGCCGCGCTCACCAGCGCCACCGTCCCGGCGATCATCAGCCTTTTGTGCCACTCGGGCCGGTGCGTGCAGGCGATTGCCGCACCTGTGAACAAGGCGAAGAGCATCATTGCGGCGAACGGCGTCGCGAGAAACATTCGCGCCGCATCGCCTTCCCCGCGAGCCAGCCGCTCACGCAGACTGATCACTGCCGTTGCAAGGCCTACGACGACAACCAGCGTTGCAAGTGCGATGCCGGCGAGGCTCCAATCACGATGCCGCCGTAACCGTCCCCGAGCGACCAGATATGTCTGCATGACGAGGAAAAGCATCCAGCCGGTGCTTAGAGCGGCGTGCAGGTGGACGATCGGCGCCCCAACGAAGGTTCCTGCAGGGACTTGCAGCCAGTAAGTCGGTACAAACGCGACCACGGCCACCAGCGTGCAGGCGACTGCTAGCCATACAAAGATGAGGCTGCCCGCGCGACGAGACCGAGTCCCAGCGAAGTTCTTCGTTGCAGGCGCGACTGCTGCAGCCATGTCTGCACCCGTGCACGATGTGCACCTCGCGAAACATGGACCTTCGCAAGCCCGAGGGCGAGTCCCATTGCGGGTTGGGAAGTTCGGGATGTCCAGCCGTTGTGCACGGCCACGGCAGGAACGCGCCGCCTTCCTCGCTTCAGTATGTGGCACGTCGATTGTCGCGGGGGATGCGGCTTCCTAAGTCGGGTTCATGCAAGCCACCCGCGCCATCATACGCCGCACCGGCGGTCCCGAAGTGATCGAATGGGAGACTGTCGACCTGCCCCCACCGGGCCCTGGCGAAGTACTGGTAGAGCATGAGGCGGTTGGGCTGAACTTCATCGACGTCTACCATCGCAACGGGATCTATCCTGGCGAACTGCCCAGCCTGCTCGGGATGGAGGCGGTTGGCATTGTTCGTGCCGCTGGCACGAACGCCGACTTCAAGGAGGGCGACCGGGTTGCGACGTTCGGACCGAAGCGCGGCGCCTACGCCACCGCGCGGGTCATCGCCGCCGACATGCTGATGCCGGTTCCAGCGGACATCCCGGCAGAAACCGCCGCCGCATCCCTGCTCAAGGGCTGCACCGCCGAGTTCCTGGCCGAGCGCTGCGGCAAGGTGCAGGCTGGACAGGACGTCCTGATCCACGCCGCCGCGGGGGGAGTGGGGCAATTGCTGGTCCAGTGGGCGAAAGCGCTGGGTGCCCGCGTCATCGGCACCGTTTCGACCGAGGCCAAGGCCGCCATTGCCCGCCGCGCCGGTGCCTCCGATGTCATTCGCTACGATCATGATGTTGTCGCCGACCGGGTCCGGGAGTTGACAGTTGGAAAGGGTGTTCCCGTTGTATTCGACGGGGTCGGCCAGCAGACTTGGGAAGCCAGCCTCGGCTCCGCTGCGCCTCGCGGCCTCATCATCAGTTACGGCAACGCTTCAGGGCCGGTCACCGGCGTCAACCTTGGCGTGCTCGCCAACAAGGGTTCCCTGTTCGTCACCCGGCCGACCCTTTTCGACTATTATCGTGATCAAGGCGATCGCCGCGAAGGTGCCGAGCGGTTGTGGACCATGATCCGGGACGGCAAACTGAACGTCGATATCGGTGCGCGCTATCCGCTGATCGACGCGGGGCGCGCCCATAGCGATCTTGAAGCCCGCAAGACGACTGGATCGGTGCTCTTGCTGCCCTGATCAGACTTCCCGACCTTGCGCGCAAACCGCTGCTGACCGATGTGTCTGCTGCTCATCGTTCACGAGGACCTGACCACATGGCCGAAGCCTATATTGTCGCCGCTGCCCGCACCGCCGGAGGAAAGCGCGGCGGCGCGCTGAAGGACTGGCACCCGGCCGACCTGGGTGCAGCCGTGCTGAACTCGCTCGTCGAAAGGTCAGGCATCGACCCGGCTGTGGTCGAGGACGTCATCGCCGGCTGCGTCGGCCAGATCGGTGAGCAGAGCTTCCACATTGGCCGCAACATGGTGATGGCCAGCAAGCTGCCCGATAGCGTTCCGGCCGTCAGCATCGACCGGCAGTGCGGCAGTTCGCAGCAGTCGCTCCACTTCGCCGCGCAGGCGGTGATGAGCGGGACTCAGGACGTTGTCATTGCCTGCGGTGTCGAGAGCATGACACGCGTCCCGATGGGCCTGCCTGTCATCCTGCCGATGCAGGCAGGGATCGGTATAGGCCCGTGGCCGCAGTCGATCAAGGACCGCTACGGCGTTACTGAGTTCAGTCAGTTCACCGGGGCCGAGATGATCGCCGGTAATTACGGGATGACCCGCGAAGAGCTCGACGCTTTCGCACTCGAGAGTCATCGGCGCGGCGCGGCGGCGATCGACCGGGGCGACTTCGAGAAGGAGGTCGTGCCGCTTACGGTGCGCGGCGACGACGGCACTGAACGCCAGCATACTCGTGACGAAGGAGTCCGCGCAGATGCTTCGTCCGAGGGGCTGGCCTCGCTCAAGACGATCAAGCCGGACGGCGTGATTACCGCCGGCAATGCAAGCCAGATCTGCGACGGCGCAAGCGGCGTCATGGTGGTCAGCGAGCGGGCGCTCAAGGAACATGGCCTGACCCCGCTCGCCCGCGTCGATCACCTTACGGTTACCGCCGGCGATCCGGTCATCATGCTGATGGAGCCAATCCCCGCCACCCGCCGCGCATTGCAGCGGTCTGGCCGGCGGATCGAGGATATTGATCTTTACGAAGTGAATGAGGCGTTTGCGCCCGTACCTCTCGCCTGGTTGCGCGAGATTGGTGGCGATCCGGCCAGGCTCAACGTCAACGGCGGCGCCATCGCGCTCGGCCATCCCCTCGGCGCCTCTGGCACCAAGTTGATGACTACGCTGATCCATGCGCTGCGCAAGAACGGCAAGCGCTTCGGCCTGCAGACGATGTGCGAAGGCGGCGGGATTGCGAACGTCACCATCGTCGAAGCACTCTGACCGGTTCGACGGCGCATGATCATCACCGTTGAGGTCACTACCCGTGACGGCCGCCGCAAGGAGGTGAGCGCCACGACTGGCCGATCTCTGATGGAAAATCTCCGCGCCGCCGGCATCGAGGAGATACTGGCGCTGTGCGGCGGCTGCTGCAGCTGCGGCACTTGCCAGGTCTATGTCGACGAACCCTGGCTGGCTGCGCTGGAGCCGGTCAGTCCGCTTGAAGACGAGGTCCTCGACACGACAAACGTCCGCCGTTCGAACAGTCGACTGTCGTGCCAGATCATTGTGCGTCAATCACTTGATGGGCTGTCAGTGACCGTTGCACCGGAAGACTGAGCTGTGCTCTGGCGGTCCGACGTCGGCGCCCCTACATGCGCGCCATGATGAAGCCATGCCTGCTCGCACTTGCCGCCGTGGCCGCTACATCGGCCACGATGGCACCGACGGGCGTCCAGGTCAGCGGCTGGGCTCGTCCCACCGTTAATGGGCAAAGCAGCGCCGCTGCCTATCTCGTCATTCGCAATTACGGTCCGGGCGCCGACCGCCTGGTTAGCGTCTCCAGCCCGGCCGCAAACATGGCCGGAGTTCACCGCTCACAGATAAGTGGCGGAGTGGCTCGCATGCGTTCGGCCGGCTCGATTGTTGTGCCAGCGGGCAAGATGCTGGCCATGGCGCCGGGCGGCTTGCACGTCATGCTGATGGGGCTCAGGAATCCGCTGAGGACCGGAGCCACCCTCCCGCTGACCGTTCTTTTCGAGCATGGCGGTGAGCGGCAAATTCGACTGCCCATTCAGATGAACGCGCCATATGACCAACCCCATGGACACTGATCCGCCAGCGGGGCACAGCAATCTGCGGCGGGTACGGCTGATCGTCTGGGCGATCGTTCTGATCGCCCTTCTCGCGCTCGCATTCTTCTGGTTGAGGCCAGTGGTCTCGACCTCAGGCGAGGTGACCCAGCGCGCCGATCCGGGTTCTTCAAACTTCCAACTTGGTGGCCCGTTCACCCTGACAGGCGCTGACGGCAAGCCGTTCTCCTCCGCAAGTCTCGCGGGCACGCCGTACGTCATGTTCTTTGGCTTCACCCACTGTCCGGACGTCTGCCCGAACACCCTGGCCCGGCTGGTCCGCTTGCGCCAGCAGCTCGGCAAGGGGGAAACGCCGTTCCAGATCGTCTTCGTCACCGTCGATCCCGAACGCGACACGCCCGAGGCCGTCGGCAGTTATGCCAAGCTGTTCAACAGCCCGATCATCGGCCTGACCGGAACCCGCGCACAGATCGATCAGGTCGCGAAACAGCACGCGATCTATGAGGCGAAGGTTCCCGATGCGAGCGCACCTGACGGCTACACCATGGACCATGGCGCGGCCGCACTGCTGTTCGGCCGCGACGGCAAGTTCGTCGCCACAATCGCCCAGGAGGAAGGCGACGAGGCCGCCATTGCCAAGCTCAAGCGAATAACGGCCTAGCGGGGGACGCGCGCCAGCAAGCGCTCGACAGCGGCGATGGACGCTGGTTCATCGAAGCTCGGCGCATGGCCGACGCGCTCGATCGTCACCAGCTCGGCGCTTGGGCCGAGCACCTCGACCATTTTGGTAGCGGTTTCGGCACTGAATAGGTCAGAAAGCTCACCGCGCAGGATGACAACCGGCTTTCCCTTTAGATTGTCGATCAGCGGCCAGAGGTCGGGCTGCACCGCTTCGTTGGCTGCGGTAAACGGCTGGGCGATCGCCATGTCATAGTCGAGTACGACCTTGCCATTCTCTTCCCGGCAGCAGCGGCGAGCGAACCGCTCCCAATTCGCCGGCGCCCAATCCGGATAAACGTCGCCGGCGCGGTCGGCGAACGCAGCACCGGCGGCTGCAAAGTCCGGCCAACTGGTCGGCTTCCCGACATAGCCCTTGATCCGCTCGATCCCTGCTGGCGAGACCTCCGGACCGATGTCGTTGATCAACGCGCCGGCGATCCGTTCCTCTTCCATCGCCGAGATCAGCATCGTGGTGAGCCCGCCAAGCGAGGTTCCGACAAACACCGCGTCCGCAATGCCGAGCTGATCGAGCAGCTTCAACACGTCGCGGGCATAGGTGGGCGGAAGGTAGCGGCCCGGCTGCGGATCAGGGTCGCTCAGCCCACGCCCGCGAAAGTCCAGCGCGATCACCCGCCACTCTCCCGCGAAGCGGTCGGCCACGGGCTCGAAGTCGCGCGCATTGCGCGTCAGGCCTGGCAGGCAGATAATCGGCGGCTGTTCGGGCTCACCCCCCGCATAATCGCGATAATGGAGCCGCACGCCGTCCGCGCTGTTGTAGTAGCGGTCCTCGAAAGCGGCCACATGACCTCCCTTGCCTGTTCCCCTTCTCCTATCCGGACCATATGACCCGAACGCAAGCCTATCGGCCAGACCCTCGCATCCTGGAACTCGGAGAGGCCTTCTATGATCCTGTCGCTCCGGCAGTCTTTCCGGCAGCCATTCCGCGTTTCCTGAATAGCCGCGCGGCGGCAACGGTCGGTCTGGAAAAGGTGGACTGGGAAGCGCACTTCCACCGCTTCGAGCCGCTTGCCGACAACCTCCCGGAGCCACTGGCGCTCCGCTATCATGGACACCAGTTCCGCTCCTACAATCCCGACCTCGGCGATGGACGCGGCTTCCTCTTCGCCCAACTTCGTGACGACCGTGACCGGCTGCTCGACCTTGCCACCAAGGGCAGCGGCCAGACGCCGTACAGCCGCACTGCCGACGGACGCCTGACCCTCAAGGGGGCGGTGCGCGAGGTACTGGCGACCAAGATGCTTGCAGCTTTGGGAGTGAACACCAGTCGCACCTTCGCCGTCTTCGAAACTGGTGAGGACCTCGTCCGTGGCGATGAACCCTCGCCCACCCGCTCGGCCGTGCTGACCCGGCTTAGCCACGGGCACATCCGCATTGGCTCCTTTCAACGGCTCGCCTTCTTCGAGGAAGTCGAGAACATGGAAAGCCTCGTCCGCTACTGTCTCGAGCACCTGTTCGGCGACGATCCCGACGCCGGCGCCGTCCAGCTGCTCGAGCGGGTCAGTCAGGCCACCGCCGAACTTGCCGCCAGCTACATGGCCGCCGGCTTTGTCCACGGGGTCCTCAATACCGACAACATTAATGTGACCGGCGAAAGCTTCGACTACGGCCCATGGCGTTTTGCGCCGACCTGGGATCCGCAGTTCACGGCCGCCTACTTTGATCATTCGGGCCTCTACGCCTTTGGGCGGCAGCCCGAGGCGATCCAGTGGAACCTCGCCCAACTCGCGGGGTGCTTGGCGCTAATCGCCGATCCACCAGCCTTATCGGCGCTGCTGCAAGGTTGGGGCGAGCGCTTCCACCTGGCGCTCGTCGCGGCCTTGCTGAAGCGGCTGGGCGTTGCTCCCGGCGATGCCGACGAGGACCGCGCGCTTGCCCGGGCGATTGTCGCCGAATTGGGCAAGCAGGAGATCGGGATCGATCGCTTCTTCTTCGACTTGCGTGCCGGACGACGCCCGGCAGGCACCTCCGATGCACTCATTGACCTTCTACAACCTCGCCTCACACCGCAAACCCACCCCTACTGGCAGGACGACGCGCCATGTTCGATGCTGATCGACGAGGTCGAGGCGATCTGGGAGCCGATCGCGAAAGCCGATGACTGGTCCGAAATGAACCGCAAAGTCGCTGCCATCCGCCGAATGGGAGAAGCGATGGGGAGCGGCGCTTGACCGGCCTGTCCTCTTGCTCGACACGGGCCCGCAATGACTGACCTTCTCGTTTCCACCGAGCCCGCGACCGGAGCCGAACTCTGGTCGGGACCTGTCGGCAACCCGGGCCAGGAGGTGGCCATTGCTCGCGAGGCACTGGCCGAGTGGGCCGAACGATCCGTCGCCTACCGGAGCGAGACGCTGCGCCGCTTCGCCAATGTCGTGCGGAGCAATGCCGACGCCTTCGCGGACCTGATTGCGCGCGAAACCGGCAAGCCGTTGTGGGAAGCCGCGACGGAGGTTCAGTCGGTCGTCAACAAGGTCGACATCTCGATCAACGCCTATGCCGAGCGTACGCCCAACCTGAGGTCGGAAGGCGCCCTTGGAGCGAAGGTCGCGGTCCGCCACAAGCCGCACGGCGTGCTGGCGGTGCTCGGACCCTACAACTTCCCGGCCCACCTGCCCAACGGCCACATCGTGCCTGCACTGCTGGCGGGCAACGCCGTGGTATTCAAGCCGTCGGAAAAGACGCCGGCCGTCGGCGCCAGGCTGATCGATTATCTGCATGAAGCCGGTGTGCCGGAGGGTGTCGCCCGGCTGGTGATCGGCGGTCCCGAAGAAGGCCGCGCGCTGGCTGCCGAGGACGGCATCGACGGACTGCTATTTACCGGCTCCGCCCGGGCGGGTCAGGCGCTTCATCGCCAGTTCGCCGACATGCCGCACAAGATACTTGCGCTGGAACTGGGCGGCAACAATCCCCTGGTCGTGTGGAACGCCAAGGATGTCGAATCCGCCGCGGCCATGATCGTCCAATCGGCTTTCCTGTCGGCGGGACAGCGCTGCACCGCGGCCCGCCGCCTCATCGTGTCGGAGCAGGACAGCGACAAGCTGCTCGCCGCAACCCTCAAGCTGGTTGACCGGATCATCGTTGACCAGCCGCATGCCGAACCCGTGCCCTTCATGGGTCCGGTGATCGACAACGGCGCCGCCGATCATCTGCAGGAACAGTTCCTGGGCCTCATCATCAAGGGCGGCAAGGTCATCCGCCGGCTCGACCGGACGAACCCGGACCTGCCATTCCTCACCCCCGGGGTGATCGACGTCACGGCCGTACAGAACCGCCCGGACGAGGAGCTGTTCGGACCGGTGCTGCAGATCATCCGGGTCGCCGACTTTGAAACCGCGATCGCAGAGGCCAACAACACGCGCTTTGGCCTCGCCGCCAGCCTGATCGGTGGTTCACCCAAGCAATATGACCAGTTCTGGGCGCACGTCCGGGCGGGCGTCATCAACTGGAACAAGCCAACCAACGGTGCGCCCTCCACCGCCCCGTTCGGCGGCGTCGGGCTGTCCGGCAATCACCGCCCAAGTGCCTTTTACGCCGCGGATTACTGCGCCTATCCGGTCACCAGCAGCGAAGCAGAAATCGCCCGCGCCAGCATCGCGCAGGGTCTCCGTCCGCCGGTCGGCGACCGCTAAAGCCTGGGGCGGACCGGCGGCTCGCGCCCCGGTCCGCCCTGCCCCACCCCCGGGATCTAGTCGTCCATGTCCGGCAGATAATGATCTTCGGCGAGATCGCTGAAGCGGGTGACCCGGCTGTCGAACTTCATGCGCACCTTGCCGGTCGAACCATGGCGCTGCTTGGCGACGATGACTTCGGCCAGGCCGTAGACCCGCTCCATGTCGCGCTGCCACTGGTCGTGCTGCTCGAAAATCTTGGGATCATCGCCGTCGACCGGGATCTTCGGCTCCTTGGCGTTCAGATAATAATCCTCGCGGAACACGAACCAGACCATGTCCGCGTCCTGCTCGATCGAGCCGGACTCACGCAGGTCCGAGAGCTGCGGGCGCTTGTCCTCGCGCTGCTCGACCGCACGGCTCAGCTGCGACAGCGCAAGCACCGGCACGTCCAGTTCCTTGGCGAGTTGCTTGAGTCCGCGGCTGATCTCCGAAATCTCCTGCACGCGATTGTCGGTGCCGCCCCGTCCGGTGCCCGACAGCAGCTGCAGATAGTCGACGACCACGAAGCGGATGCCCTTCTGCCGCTTCAAGCGACGAGCCCGCGCCCGCAGCGCGGCAATGGTCAGGCCGGGCGTATCGTCGATGTAGAGCGGCAGCGACTGAAGCTCGGCGGCGGCACGGGCGAGCTTGTGGAACTCGGCAGTGCTGATCTTGCCCATGCGGAGGTTCTCGGAGCTGATCCCCGACTGCTCAGCCAGCACACGCGTGGCGAGCTGGTCGGCGCTCATTTCGAGGCTGAAGAAAGCGGTTGGCGCACCCACCGACTTCTCTGGCTCGATCCCGTCCTCCTGGTCGCGCAGCCAGCGCTGCGCGGCGGCGAAGGCGATGTTGGTGGCAAGCGAGGTCTTCCCCATGCCCGGTCGACCGGCGAGGATCATCAGATCGCTCGAGTGCATGCCGCCGATCTTGGCATTGAGACTGTCGAGGCCAGTGGTGATGCCCGACAGGTGCCCACCCGACTGCAGCGCCTTTTCGACCGTCCGCAGGGCAATCGTCGAGGCTTCGGCGAAGGCCTTGACCTTGCCCTCGCCCCCACCCTGCTCGGCGACCTTGTAGAGTTCGGTCTCGGCCCGCTCGATCTGCTCGAGGGGTACTACGTCCTCGCTGGTGTCGAGCGCGACCTCGACCATCCCTCGGCCAACCGAGATCAGGCTTCTGAGCAATGCAAGGTCATATATCTGCTGGGCGAAATCGCGCGCGCCGATGATCGCCGCGCCCGAGCCCGTAAGCTGGGCAAGGTAGCCGGGACCACCTACTTCCTTCATCGCTTCGTCCGCTTCGAACAGCGGGCGCAACGTGACAGGGTTGGCGACCATGTTGCGGTCGGTCAGCCGCAGAATACCGTCGTAGATGCGGCCATGCAGCGGCTCGAAGAAGTGGTCGGCCCGCAGCTTCAGCTGCACGTCCTCGACCAGCCGGTTATCGAGCATCATCGCGCCTAGCAGCGCGGCTTCAGCCTCGATGTTCTGCGGCAGCGCGGGCGGCGCGGGAGCTTCGGTGCCAGCACCGGGATGTCGGAGAATTTCGGCCATGGCGCGCTTCTATGCCTCCGCCCAAGGCACGTGAAGATGCCTGCTCCGAATAGCGGTGGACGCTTTGTGGACAAGTGCGTCTCCGCTGGGGAAATCCGCGCCTGGTGAATCGACGAACGGTTGGGCGCGCGTCTAAGACCACGCCATGAGCATTCTTCCCGACCGCTGGATCCGCGAGCAAGCGCTTGAACACGGCATGATTGAACCGTTCGTCGAGGCCCAGCGCCGCGATGGCTGTATCAGTTACGGCCTGTCGAGCTACGGCTATGACGCCCGCGTGGCCGACGAGTTCAAAATCTTCACCAATGTCGACAATGCGCTGGTCGATCCCAAGGATTTCGCCGGCAACAGCTTCGTCGATCGCCAGACCAAGGTCTGCATCATCCCACCCAACAGCTTCGCGCTAGCCAGGACGGTGGAATATTTCCGCGTTCCCCGCGACGTACTGGTGATCTGCCTGGGCAAATCGACCTACGCCCGCTGTGGCATCATCGTGAACGTCACCCCGCTGGAACCGGGCTGGGAAGGCCATGTCACGCTGGAGTTCAGCAATACGACGCCCCTCCCCGCCAAGATTTATGCGGACGAGGGCGCCTGCCAGTTTCTTTTTCTCCGTGGCGAAGGTCCGTGCGAAGTCAGCTACGCCGACCGGGCAGGCAAATATATGGGCCAGCGCGGGGTAACGCTGCCGAAGCTCTGATCAAGCACCGCTTCCGCTTGGATCGGGCTGCAGCGCGGCGCGGCCGGCGTGAATCAGCTGCACCCAGGCGGCGAAGGCCTCGCCGATGGTGCCGATGAGATTGGCGAGCGATTCGTCCGTGATCGCGCCGTCAGGGCCGAATTTCTCATCGGATATGCCGCCAATGTAGGCCTCCGGCTGCTGCATGACGGGCATGTCGAGAAAGACGCAACTCTGCCGCAGCTGGTGATTGCAGCCGAAGCCACCAATCGCACCCGGTGATGCCGTAATCACGGCAGCGGGCTTCTTCGCCCACGCGCTTCTTCCATACGGTCGCGATCCGACGTCGATCGCATTCTTGAGGGCGGACGGCACTCCGCGGTTGTACTCGGGCGTGACGAACAGCACGCCGTCACAGGCCGCAAGCTCTTGCCGGAAGCGGGTGTAAGGCGCGGGCGGATCTCGGTCGAGGTCGGGATCGTAAAGGGGCAGATCGTGGATCGTCAGCATTTGGCAATCCAGGCTGCGCGGCACGCTCCCGCAGATGGCTTGCGCAAGCTTGCGGTTCAGCGACCCCTCGCGAATCGATCCTACAATGATGGCGATGCGGTGCCGGGATTGCTGGTTGTTCATGGAAGCCTTCCTCAACGGTTGGGCCAAAATGCGTCGCCATGAGGGAAAACGCCCGCTCTCAGCACGACATGCAACGACAGCCGGGTGAATTCGCTCCACCCATCTGCCAAAACGGCTCGCTCGACCGATAACAAGGTAACCTCCGCTTAACCTGACAGACCTGTCGCGGGCTGTTCATGTTGTAGCCTCCACAAGGAGGGCAGACGCCCGCAACAACTCAGAGGAGAACACTCATGCGGACCATGATGATGGCGCTCAGCGCCGCTTCGCTCGCCCTTCCGGTCGCGGTTGCGACTCCGGCCGAAGCCCGCCCGCACTACAACAACCAGGGTTATTACCAGGGCCGCACCTGGTACGACGATCAGGGTCGCACCCGTTGCCGCCGTTCGGACGGCACCACTGGCCTGCTGCTCGGCGGCGTCGGCGGTGCACTGGTCGGCCGATCGATCGATACTCATGGTAGCCGCGCGACCGGGACCATCCTCGGCGCGGCCGCTGGCGCGCTCCTCGGCCGTTCGATCGACCGTAACCGCGAGGGTCACCGCTACGTCTGCCGTTAAAGCGGCATTGGCATGGACGCCGGCCTCCCTCACCGGAGGCCGGCGCTCAGCGTACTACTGTATTGACTTGGTAAGACACTGACCCTAGGCTTCGTGCCGACAGGGAGGTGTCCATGTATTCTCAAAACGATATCGACGAAGCCGTCGCGGCCGGCGCACTCAGCGCCGACTCGGCAGACTCGCTTCGCCGCTTCCTCGACCAGGCCCGCGCAATGCCGGCGGTCGATGATGAGCAGTTCCGGCTGATCACTGGCTTCAATGACATCTTCGTCTCGATCGCCGCCGCCATTCTGTTGTTTGCGGTCGGCTGGATCGGCCAGAGTATCGGCGAGAGTTTGGGCATCGTGGTGAAGGACGGTCCGTCCGCGCTCGCCCCCGCAGCCGTCGCGGCCACCGCCTGGGGATTGGCGACCTTCTTCACCGGCAAGCGTCGGATGGCGCTTCCCTCCATCCTGCTGCTGCTGGCGTTCGTCGGTGGCGTGGCGGCTACGATCGGCTTCCTGGAGGCGCTGGTCTACAACGGGGACAATTTGCAGGGCGAACGAGCAGTCATCGTCGGCGGCGTTGCGGGCTCTATTGCCGCGGCCGTCGGCGCTGCGGCTGCCTACGTTCACTGGCGCCGCTTCCATGTTCCGATCACCGTCGCTGCCGGCGCTGCGTCGGTGTCGGCGATCGTCGCAGGCCTGTTGCTCGCCGCCCTCGGAGAAGGGCCGAACACCACAAACGTGATGCTTGGCCTAGTGCTTCTGCTCGGTATCGGCGTATTCCTGTTCGCGATGCGCTGGGACTCGAGCGATCCGCAGCGGCTGACCCGTCGTTCGGACGTGGCTTTCTGGCTGCACCTTCTAGCGGCGCCGATGATTGTGCATCCCGTCTTCACCCTTCTTGGGCTGAACAACGGGACGTCAGGTGTCGGCGAAGGTCTGGTTGTGATCGCCCTCTATGTCGCCCTCGCAATCACGGCGCTTGCGATCGACCGGCGTGCACTGCTGGTGTCGGCGCTTGCCTACGTCCTGTTCGCCCTCAACCGGTTGTTCGAGACGGCCGGTGCGGTCGAGCTCAACGTCGCACTGACTGCTCTTGTGATTGGTTCGGCGCTGCTGTTGCTGTCGGCCTTCTGGCATCAGGCGCGGGCGGCGATCGTCACCCGGCTTCCCGGCGGGCTGCAGAGCCACCTGCCGGTACTCGGCCCGGCGGCGCTCAGTCCTCGACCAACCTGATCAAACGGCGCTCCAGCGGGGCAAGCACGGGCGGCAGCTCGTGCCCCCGCCGGAGCACTTGCCCATGTTCGCTGATCAATGCCCACGCCCCTTGCTTCGCCCGAAGCGAGGGGCGTTTTTCGATGCGTACTTCGGGTCGCTCGGCAGCTCGACGGAATGCGGCGAAACTCGCCAAGTCCGGCGCGAAGTCCATCGCATAGTCGCGCCAGTGCCCGGCGGCGACCATTCGGCCGTACAAGTCCATGATGCGCTGGAGTTCCAGCCTCTCGAAAGTGGCAACACCTTTCCGGGGGTACGCACCCGGAAAGGGAGTGACGACACTCACGAAGCCTTGACCTCCGGGGCATCCTGCTGCCGGGAGCGAAGCACCTGCACGTCACGGCGCAGGGCTGCCAGTTCCTCCTCCAGCTCGGCCAGGCGCGTTCGCATCGGGTCCAGATCCTCGCCACAAGGAGTGCCGTAAGGAACAAACCCAGGGCTGTAGTGGACCAGGTCAACCGGAACTGGCCGGGCGGGAATGCCGACCACGGTGGTATTGGGCAGCACATCCTTGGTCACCACTGCATTGGCGCCGACCCGCCCACCTTCGCCAACTTCGATCGGGCCAAGCACCTGCGCACCCGATCCGATGACGACGTTGTCGCACAGGGTCGGATGACGCTTGCCGCCGACGCCGGTCGAGGGGTTCGTGCCACCCAGCGTCACGTTTTGGTAGATGGTGACGTTGTCACCGATGTCGGCGGTCTCGCCGATGACGGTGAAGCCATGATCGATGAAGAAGTTGCGGCCGATGGTGGCGCCGGGGTGAATGTCGATACTGGTCAGAAAGCGGGCGAGATGGTTCACCAACCGCCCCAGCCAGAAGAGTTTGCCGACCCACAGCCAGTGCGCGACCCGGTGTAGCCCGAGCGCCCAGACGCCCGGGTAGAGGATCACGTCCCAGCGGCTGCGCGCGGCGGGGTCGCGGGTCTTCACCGAGTCCAGATATTCGATCAGTCCCAACGCCAAGTCGCCTGCGCCTCTTCCCTTTTGCGGCGGCAATTTAAGCACCGCGGAGCGCAAATGCCAGACGTGTACCCCTGCTCGCTCCCGGGCGCCTCCTTGTGCGCCGGTCCGGCTGTGCCGAGCGCCTTGCTTATTGCGGGCCACTTGCAGGCTTGGGCCGGTCGCGCCAAAGCCGCGAAAGCCATCACAGGAAAGGTCCGGCTATTCCGGAATTCTTCACGGATCCGTCGGCGCTGCTGCCCTTCATCCTGGTGGGGTTCGCCGCGCAATTGATTGATGGCGCCTTGGGCATGGCCTATGGCGTGATCAGTTCAACCTTGCTGATCGGCATGGGTGTGACGCCGGCCATGGCCTCGGCCGGCGTTCACACAGTGGAGACATTCACCACCGGCGTTTCGGCGGTAAGCCACGTCGCGCATCGCAACGTCGACTGGCGGCTGTTCCTGCGGATCGTTATCCCGGGCGTGATCGGCGGCATCTTCGGAGCCTATGCGGTGAGCAATATCGACGCGGCTACCGCGCGCCCGATTGTGCTCTTCTATCTCTCCGCAATCGGCCTTTATCTTCTCTGGCGTGGAGCCATGCACCGGCATGTCGAGAAGGAGCCCAGGGTCGTCGAGCCGCTTGGCCTCGTCGGCGGCTTCCTGGATGCGGCGGGTGGCGGCGGATGGGGTCCGATCGTCACGTCAAACCTGATGGTGCAGGGCGCCGCGCCGCGCACGACCATCGGCACCGTCAACACGGCCGAGTTCTTCGTGACCGTCACCGTATCCGCCACGTTCATCGCCGCACTCGGCTGGGAAGCCTTCACCTATGCGACCGTCGGCCTGCTGATTGGCGGCGTGGCCGCTGCCCCGTTGGGAGCCATGCTCGCCAAGCGCATCCCGGCCGACCGGCTGCTGGTCATGGTCGGCTGCGTCCTGACCCTGACCAGCGCCTGGGGGCTTTACCGCCTCCTTGCCTGAGGTGGCCTTTGCGGCCGCTCCGGAGTAGAGCGCGACCATGCATTTTCTTGATCAAGCAAAGATCTACGTCCGGGCGGGCGCGGGTGGACCCGGCGCCGTCAGCTTCCGGCGCGAAAAGTTTGTTGAATATGGCGGCCCTGATGGGGGCGACGGCGGCAAGGGGGGCGACATCGTCTTCGAAGCGGTCGCGGGCCTCAATACACTCATCGACTTCCGGTACACGCAGCACTTCCGGGCCCCGCGCGGCAAGGGTGGGTCGGGCTCCAACCGCACTGGCGCCGGCGGCGAGGACCTGGTCATCAAGGTGCCGGTTGGGACGCAGGTCCTCGCCGACGACGAAGACCGCAGCGTCATCGTTGACCTCACGGAGGTCGGTCAGCGTGTCGTCCTGCTTGAAGGCGGCATGGGGGGGCGCGGCAATGCCAGCTACAAAACTTCAACCAACCGTGCGCCGCGCCAGCACCAGCCGGGCATCCCCGGCGAGGAGTTGTGGGTCTGGCTTCGGCTGAAGCTGCTTGCCGACGTCGGGCTAGTCGGGCTGCCAAACGCCGGCAAGTCGACCTTCCTCAATCGCACCACCAACGCCTCCGCCAAGGTTGGCGACTATCCTTTCACTACCCTCCGCCCGCAGCTTGGCGTCGTCCGACACAAGGGCCGCGAATTCGTCATCGCTGACATCCCCGGCCTGATCGAGGGCGCTGCGGAAGGCGCCGGGATCGGCGACCGCTTCCTCGGCCATGTCGAGCGCACCCGCGTCCTGCTCCACCTGATCGACGCAGCCGGGGAGGATCCGGGCGAAGCTTATCGAGTCATCCGCGGCGAGCTGGAAGCTTACGCGGCCGAGCTCGAAGACAAGCCCGAGGTGCTAGTCCTGACCAAGGCTGACCTTGCCTCGCCCGAGCAGATCAAGGCAGCCCGCAAGGCACTGAAGAAGGCGGGCGCGCCAGAGCCCCTGCTCATCTCGGCCGCGACCGGCGACGGTATCGAAGGTGCCCTCGACCTCATCCTCGAACGGCTCGGCGGCGGCGACGAGCCAACCGAAGAAGCTGGCGAAGACGCGGTCGAAGACAGCAAGGCCTGGTCACCGCTGTGAAGCTGGCGCTGACGGGCGGCACCGGCTTCGTTGGCGGGCGGCTCCTCCGCCTCGCCGTTGCCGAGGGTCACCAGCTGCGCGCGCTCACCCGCCGTCCCCAGCAGGACGAGCGCGGTGTGGACTGGATCACGGGCGCGCTGGACCATCGCGAGACATTGCAGCGACTTGTTGAAGGCTGCGATGCTGTCATCCACGTCGCCGGCGTGCTGAAGGCGCGCACCCGCGCGGACTTCGACGCCGGCAACGTCACAGGGACCGTCAACATGCTGGCGGCGGCCACTGCCGGCGGGGTTCACCGCTTCGTTCATGTCTCCAGCCTCGCAGCGCGTGAGCCCGAGCTCTCGCTCTACGGGGCCTCCAAGGCGCGGGCCGAGCGCATCGTCATGGACAGCGGTCTCGACTGGGCAATCGTGCGTCCGCCTGCGGTCTATGGCCCGGGCGATGCCGAGATGCTCGACCTGTTCAAGGCCGCACGCGGCGGGTTCGTGCCCCTCCCCCCAAGGGGACGGCTATCAATCATCCATGCCGACGATCTTGCCCGGCTGTTGCTCGCGCTGGCGGCACCGGATGCGCCGCACCGTATCCTGCTAGAGCCCGACGACGGGCAACCGCGCGGTTACAGCCACAAGGAATTCGCCCGCGCGATCGGCGCGGCGGTCGAGCGCCGGCCGCTCAGCGTTTCGATTCCGGCGCCGCTGCTCAAACTTGGAGCCCGGTTCGATCAACTGCTCCGTCGGGGCGGCGCCAAGCTTACCCCCGATCGCGCCGCTTATTTCTGTCACGAGGATTGGGTCGCCGATCCTGCCAAGCGCCCGCCGGCCGACCTCTGGCAGCCGCGGATCGGCGCCTCCTCTGGCATGGCTGAGACAGCCGCCTGGTATACCGCTCAGGGCTGGCTCTAGCGCTTGAGCACCAGCTCCCAGACCACCGCCAGGCCGGTCACGATAAGGCCGGTCAGAAAGAAGGTGTAGCTCCAGTAGAGCCAGCGATACTTCTCCTTCCGCAGCACGAAACCATGATCGTAAACGCTGCGGGCGATGTGCCGGTAGACCGCCTCCTCAGACTGCATGATCTTGATCGCCTGCTCGACATAGGCCTCCCGGCTGATGTTTGTGAACGAGCCGAAATACAACAGGTTGGCGGTTTCAGGCGTGACCTTCCACTTGCGCATGGGGCCTGGCCGCACGGTAAGGATACCAAGTACAGTCGCCATGAACGAGAAAGCGGTCAGCAGGATCAGCGGCAGGCTCGCCTTGCCGGACGAGACATCGCTGATCGACAGGCTGAAGACGACAAAGCTGGCGCCCATCAGCATCGACGACTTGTTGTCGGCCATTTCGCTCAGCGCCATCTGGCCGCTGTCGGCGGCAAGCAGGAACTCGTGCACGTCCTTGGGGAAGACATGGTCTTCGCCCAGGCTCAGGCCGGCAGCAGGATCAGCCTCGCTCATCGCCGCGGATGCTGCATCCAGCACTGGGCTGACGTCAATGGCTCAGAGTCGCCTTTGCGCCTGCGGTAAGGCTTGCCTGTCACGAGCCCGAGCTTCATAGGCGCATCACCACTCAACAGCGGGCGAGAATAAACAAGTGAAGGCGCGCGTGTTCGTCACCTTGAAGTCCGGCGTGCTCGATCCGCAGGGCAAGGCCATCCACCACGCGCTCCAGGGGCTTGGCTTCGACGGCGTCAACGACGTTCGCGCTGGCAAGCTGATCGAACTAGATCTGGCGGACGGCACCTCCACTGCCCAGATCGAGGACATGTGCCGCAAGCTCCTTGCCAACACGGTGATCGAGAACTTCCGCATCGAGCAGACGGACGGCGCCGGTGCGTAGCGCGGTCATCATCTTCCCGGGCTCAAACTGCGACCGGGACTTGGCCGTGGCCTTTCGCGAGGTCGGCGGCCGCGAGCCGGCGATGGTCTGGCACGGCGATAGCCAGTTGCCCGACGGCCTGGACGTGATCGGCGTTCCGGGCGGCTTTTCTTATGGTGACTATCTACGCTCGGGCGCCATGGCTGCACGCTCGCCGGTCATGCGAGCCGTTGCCGAAGCGGCTGCCCGCGGCGTTCCGGTGATCGGCGTCTGCAACGGCTTCCAGATCCTCACCGAGGCAGGCCTCCTCCCAGGCGCACTGATGCGCAACGCCGAACTCGCCTACATCTGCCGGCCGGTGAAGCTTGAGGTGGGCAGCAGCCAGTCGCTCTTCACCAGCCGCTATTCGGCGGGCGAGGCGATCACCATCCCCATCGCCCATCACGATGGCAACTACCAGGCCGACCCAGAGACCCTCGACCGGCTTGAGGGCGAGGGCCGCGTGGCGTTCCGCTATGCCGAGCGTTGCAATGGCTCGGCCCGCAACATCGCCGGTATCCTCAACGAGGCGGGAAACGTCCTCGGCATGATGCCGCACCCGGAGCGCGCGCTCGAAGCAGCCCACGGCAACACGGACGGTCGTCGCCTGTTCGAAGGCCTATTCGAGACCGTCGGAGCCTAGCGCCGCCAGCCGCTAGGCGATAAGCCACGCCGCACGCGCCCGTAGCTCAGCTGGATAGAGCACGAGCCTTCTAAGCTTGAGGTCGTAGGTTCGAACCCTACCGGGCGCGCCACTCCTTTGTCTGGCAAACACAATAGTTGCGCCGGACGGTCAAATAGCTTGCTCCTGCTGAGATTGCTTAGCTCGAAATGTGACCGCTCTCTGTCTCACCGAACTCAGCGTGAAGCCGTCCAGCCCAATAGACGCAGCCGCTCAGTCAAGCGGCGCACTTTGAGCTCAGGCACGATCTTGACCGGTTTGGTGAGAAACCCAACGTTCGTGAGAGAGTTGAGCAGTCAACTGAGGGTTGAGTTTGTCAGAAAAAACGTGCATAACTTCTGACAGAGGGAATGAGAGAAATGGCCTGCCTAGCTGATCGCATCATGCGTCGTGCACGAGCGCAAGTGGCTCATGGCACCCGCTTGGTGTTCACGCCCAAGGACTTCTTGGACATGGCCGATCGAGCTGCCGTTGATCAGGCGCTATCGCGGCTAGCCAAGAGCCAGCGGCTTCGCCGCGTGCAGCGCGGCCTCTATGACATCCCAAGGGTCAATCCGATTCTCAAGCGCGTGGCTGCGCCCGACGTTTCCGCCGTCGTGTCTGCAATCGCTCGCCGTGACGATATCGTCGTCGTACCCACCGGCATGGCAGCCGCAAACCGGCTTGGCCTTACCAATGCCGTGTCAGCCCGGAATGAGTTTCTGACCGATGGCACCAGCCGTACTCTCCGAATCGGAGGGCGGGTCATTCGGCTGAAGCACGCCGGGCCAAAGCTGATGGCGCTCAAAGATAAGCCAGCAGGCGATGTCGTGCGCGCCCTTCACTGGCTGGGGGCCGATGCCGCCAGCGACGACAAAGTCGTGCGTACGCTTCGGCACAAGCTGCCAACGAAGGTGAAGTCTGACCTCGCGAAGGCCAAGCCATCCATGGCGGGTTGGACAGCCAAGGTGGCTGACCGGGTGCTCGCCGCCTCGTGAAGGCCGGCTATCTGGACTTTCTCGGGGCCAAGCCGGCCGATCGACGTGAGGTCTACGCTGAAGCCACCACCCAGTGGCCAACCAACGCCCAGTTCATCGAAAAAGACCTTTTTGTCTGCGCCGCTCTGAGCGTGCTCTTCAACGACGATCCGGCCGAAGCCGGGAAGCTCGTCTTCAAGGGTGGCACATCCCTTTCGAAGGCGCACGGCCTTATCCAGCGCTTCTCCGAGGACATCGACCTCGTCATTGTTCGCGAAGAACTCGGTTTCAAAGGCGACCGCGACCCATTCGATCCTGCTTGCGACCTCAGCCGCAACAAACGCGAGCAGCTAATCAAGGACCTTCAGGCTGCGGCCGCCGCTCACATCCAGGAAAAACTGAAGCCCCTGATTGAAGCAGCCTTCAAGCCGCTCGGCTGTGAGGTGACGACAGACCCAGGTTCAGGCGGCGAGACGCTACTCGTCGCCTATCCCTCAGCCTTTGATAAGCTAGATGTCTACGTGAGGCCGGTCATCAAGATCGAGGCTGGCGCAAGAAGCGCCACCTTGCCGGCCCGTAAGGCAACCATTCGCCCCTACGTGCAGGACATCGTCCCCGACACCGATCTCATTGCCGAGCACGTGCAGACAGTCGACGCTGAGCGGACCTTTCTCGACAAGGTGCTCATCCTCCACGGCCGGCACGCCAAGTTCCGTGATCTCGGCGTCATTCACAAAGACGCCAACAAGGAATCGCGTCACTACTACGATCTGGCGTTGATGGCGGATAACGTGGGCCCGGCGGCGATCGCGAACAAAGCCCTACTCGCAGACGTCATTCGCCACAGCTCGCTTGCATTCAGTAGCGCATGGATGAAGATGGACGAAGCGGCTGACGGCCGCCTGCTGATCTCGCCGCCCGAGGGCATGCGCCATGCGCTGAAGTCAGATTATACGGCGATGACGGGAATGATCATGGGCGAGCCGCCCGAGTTCGACGCCATCATTCGCAAGATCGATAAGATCGCAGAAACGCTTTCCTAATCCTCTACTCCTCTCGTGCGACGATCGTCGCCTCGAGCACGTGCGACCGGGACGCCATTCCAATTTTCAACCGGAGGAAGCGGTTGGCCGGGGCGCCCATCGCTAACCGGCAAGCCGAGCCGATGGGCTCGATCAGACGCCTCCTTGGCGCTACGACGAAAACGCAGCGTGAGCTCCTCAAGCGCCCGACCCTTATCTCGCGCGATAAGATCAACCAGCTCGAAGATGTTCATCTCTGAAGCGTGCTTCATATCGCTGCCCTTCGAATTACAACAACGCTATATCTGGCGGGTACGTCATCATTCCGTGCGAGAGGCACTCCGCTGATAGCATACCGGCCGGGAGCGCGCCACGCGGCGAACACGCTTAGCCTACTGGGTAGCCATGGTGTTGATGCCCGAAGAAGCGTCTGTTTCAGGCGCGGGCGGCGGGGCGTTCCGATCACGGTATGACAAGAGGTCGGGTGCATTAGCGGCGGGCGGACGAGCCTCGATCCGGGCAATCATCTTCTTCATCTCAGCTATCTCACGCACCTGCGCATCAATGATGCCATCGGCCAAGCGACGAACCTCCGGATCCTTGATGTGCGCGCGCTCGCTGGTCATGATGGCGATGGAGTGATGGGGGATCATCGCCTTCATCCAGGCAACGTCACCAACCGTCTCCTGGCTCCTGACCAGCCAGAGGGATAGGACAAACACCGCAAGGCTGCCGCCGAGAATACCGAGATTAACGGCCTTGTTCTTATACATGCCCCACATGAAGCCGAGCATGATCATCGCCATGACCGCGCCCATGAGCAACGCCATCCACATTCTGGTCTGACTGAACTCGACGTGATCGAGCAGGTAGGTGTTGAGATACATCAAACCGAACATCACGACTGTGGAAGTCGCGATCATTGCCGCGAAACGCTGGTAGCTCATCATCACTGGCTCCTTCAGAAGCGGAAAGGCTCTCGTCGGCAGCGAAACCTGACGTTCGATGATTACTCGAGAGGATCATCTTTGGCCCACGAGAGGGTGCGCGGAAGCAAGGCCACCGCGCACCGACATCTCACATGTTGTTCATGTCATGACCGGAATGCGGACCCGCTGACGGACCGATGGAGTTTCCATCCGATCCAGCCGATGTTGGCCTGGCCGTATCCTGCTCTGCGGCGGCAGAGGAGGATGCTGCCTTCGTTGCTGCGACTGGGCTGCCGGTTTTTGCCGACCCGCCACGAAGCATGCTCTCAACCATGGCGATCTCCCTAAGTTGCTCGGCCCTCGTCTTCTCGACCTGGCTGCGGATCGGGCCGCTCACGCCGTTCGCCAACGCCACGTCCGACATCGTCACCGCTCCCCGGTGATGCTCGAGCATCTTGCGAAGGTAGGTTTCCGACGCGTTCGAACCCGACGCCGCCATCATCTTCTGATGCATGTCCATCATGCTTGGCTTGTAGAGGTCGGCAGCACGCTGATCTGGCGCCCCCTCCCTCATCAGTTTGCGCAGAGCATCATTCTCTTCTCCCTGCTTCCCGATGGTATCCCGCGCCATTTTCGCGACGTCTGCGGTGGGGTTCAGGGTGAGGACGACCCGCGACATATCGATCGCCCCGTCATGATGTGCGATCATCTTCTTCAACCAGTTCTGCGCCACATCACTGCCGACAGCAGACATCATCTTCTGGTCCATCTTCATCTCGCCCTCGGCAAATGAGCCGCTCATTCGGGACATGGAGGCCGGCGCCTCCATGTTGCTCTCGCCAGCGACCTCATTGTTTGCTGCCTGAGAATCTTGCCGAGCGCTGCAGGCGGACACGGCAAACGCGGTCGTCGCCAATGCCAGACATGCGATTTTCTTCATTGAACTCTCCTCCATCAGCCGCCCCGCTCGAAGTGATTGGTCAAACTAGAACATCAGGTGATCCCACCCGTGTGTGATGGTCGCGCCGAGAAAGCCCTGAATGGCGATCGCTGCGGTGATGGCAGCAAGCCCAAGGATCATTCCTGCACCACGATCTTCGAATGGCCGCCGCCAAGCCCACACGCCCAGGGCAGCCCCGCCGACACCGACGGCAACGCCTAGCCAGCGGTGGTACGTCAAAATGGGATCGGGATCGGCGGTCATCCCTGCGAGCCAGCCCGCCATCGCTGCGATCGGCGCGAAGACACCGCCGGCGATGACCAGGAATTGCACTGGCGCGGCAAAAGCTGGCCGACGCCTGCCCACGACGGCGGTAAGCAAGGCCGCAGGGAAGAAGGCGATCGGGAAATGAACGATGACCGGATGGAGCCGTCCCAGCCATTCGTACAGACGCTCGAAAAACGGAAGCTTCGAGCGATCGGCTTCCATGTCCATATCGCCCATCATTCCATGATCGGCTTCATGGAGCTCGGATGCGCTGGCGCTCGGCGACGAAGACGAAGCTGAGCCCGAGGCCCCCTGACTGCCCGTTGAGGAAGTCTGCATTGGACTGGTCTGCTCGGCGTGATGCTCTTCCCCATGCTTTCCGTGCTTGTGAGCGAACGCCGCGCCCGTCAGGCCGACGCCAAGCATCAGCATCAACGCAAGCCATGCTCGTGCCGCGCGCTGAACGAGACGCTTAGAATTCATCAAAACCACAGCCGAACTCCCGTCAGGAGGCTCCAACCGCCGACATCCCTGCCCTCGGTCCGAAGATAATCGCGGGTTCGCCCGAACGCGCGTCGATACTGGATACCGACGTATGGGGCGAATTCGCGCCGGATGTCGTAGCGGAGCCTAAGACCGAGCTCGGCGTCACTGAGGCCCGCGCCAACGCCGATCGACCGCGAGTTCTGAGCCGCGAAGTTTAGCTCAGCTCGAGGTTGAAGGATCAGGCGTTGGGTAATGCGCTGATCGTAAGAGCCCTGTGCGCGCGCCAGCACTTCACCCTTGTTCGACAGGAAGAGCGCGCCCTCCAGATCGAAGAAGCTCGGCGCCAACCCTTCGATGCCGAGTGTCGCGTAGGCCCGGGAAGGATTGGGCTTAACATCGTAGCGGATGCCGCCCTGCAGGTTGAAGTAGGGGCCAATCGCGCGGCTATAGAGCGCTTGGACTTCGGCGCGTTCCAGAGGGCCGCCGAACTCCCCCTCGCCCTGGCTCTTGATCCACAGGCGATTGATGTCCCCGCCGTACCAACCCTCTCCGTCCCACTCG
Source organism: Sphingomonas sp. KRR8 (assembly GCF_023559245.1). Classification (NCBI taxonomy): domain Bacteria; kingdom Pseudomonadati; phylum Pseudomonadota; class Alphaproteobacteria; order Sphingomonadales; family Sphingomonadaceae; genus Sphingomonas; species Sphingomonas sp. KRR8. Next base: position 201,122 of record NZ_CP097462.1, on the reverse strand, counting down.
AAGGCCTCACGGCCCTTTCGGATCTGCACCTCGGCGACATTGAACAGGACCTGGCCGAGCTTCTGACCACCATGAAACTGCATCAGGTGATGCCGGCCCATCGCCATCGCTTGAGCGCCGTAAATGGCGTCGGCTGCGCTATCTGTCGGAGTTGCCGGTGCGGCCGCGTCGCCCGCCGGGAGATCCGTCCCGCTCGGAGCGGGACTCATCGACGACATATCGTGACCCTGCATCGTATCCGATGGCGTGCCGCCCATGTCCTGCCCACTCATCGTGCCAGTCGGCATTGTGCTCATATCGTGGCCAGCGTGAGGATCAGCGCCGACCGAAGGTGACATCGAGATCGAGCTCATGTCATGCCCGGGCATGGACGACATATCGTGGCCTTTCATGGTCGACATGTCTTGACCGGTACGAGTGCCAGTAGATTTCGCCTTAGCAACCTTGCCGGACCGCGCGCTCGACGTCTGTTTCTTCGGCTTCGACGCGCCGGCCTTGCCGCTGGCGCTGCTCGATGCCGCCCTGCCAGACGCCTTAACCGTCTTCTTCTTGGATGCTGTCGTTTTCGCGGTCGCCTTTTTGGCAGGCTTCTTCGCTGCGGGCATCGACATGCCGGGCATGTTCATTCCCGGCATATTCATGCCTTGCATATGCCCCGCGTGCTGGGCGTTCGCCGGCGAAGACAGGATGATGGCTGCCGTGCCGAAGAATACCGGCGTGACAAAGCGCATTCTGATCATGTCGCTTAACCCTTCCGGACCGTCACGACACGCATCATGCCAGCGGTCATGTGATAGAGGTTGTGGCAGTGGAACGCCCAATCCCCGACCGCGTCGGCAGTCAGGTCGAAGGTCATCTTGCCACCGGGCGGCACATTCACCGTGTGCTTGCGCGGTGCATTCGCGCCGTGGCCGGTCACCAGCTCGAAAAAGTGGCCATGCAGGTGGATGGGGTGCGGCATCATCGTGTCGTTGATGAGGGTCACGCGCACCCGTTCGTTCTCACGAAACGGGATGGGCTCGGCCGGATCGCTCAGCTTTACGCCGTCGAACGACCACATGTACCGCTCCATGTTGCCGGTCAGGTGAATGTCAAGCTTGCGTGAGGGTGCCCTGACATCAGGATTGGGCGAAAGCGCCATCAGGTCGCGATAGGTCAGCACCCTGTGGTCCATTCCCTCCAGGCCTTGGGGAGGTTCGCCCGTGCGATCGGTCGGCATGGGCGAGATGGTCTGGACGCCCGGGTTCTTCGCCACCTGAGGGGCATTGCGGAAATCCCGCATGCTCATCGACCCATGATCCATTCCGGCCATGGTGCCACCTTGCGGCGCCGACGCGGCAGACGACCCATGTCCCATCGCACCATGATCCATGCCCGCCATCGGGGCTGCGGGCTGACTTGCTGCAGCCGGCGGTGCCGCATGACCCATGGCGGCATGATCCATGCCCGTCATCGGCGAGGCCGCGCTCGAAGGTGAGCCATGGCCCATCGCCGCGTGATCCATGCCCGACATTCCAGCCATCGCCACCGCAGTTCCTGCGGCTGCCTTCACCGTTCCGTGATCGGTCGGCTCCTTCCAGCCTGTGAGTTTCCAGAGATTGCGGGAGGCATTTTGCTCAGCCGAAGGGTCAACCCCGCGAGTGACGGCAACATTCGGCGTTCCCGGCCCATCCATAGCTATAGCGCCATGATCCATCCCGGACATCTCTCCCGATCCGCCCATCGAGCCCATGTCCATGCCCATGTCTTTCATGGCCAGGAGCGGGCGCGGGCGCAGTGGCGGGACAGGAGCGGACATTCCCGTTCGCGGAGCAAGGGTGGCGCGGCCAAGTCCCGAGCGGTCGATCGACTCGCTCACAAAGCTGTAGGCGCGGTCACCAGGCGTTACGATGACGTCGAACGTCTCGGCGACACCGATCTGGAATTCGTCAACGGTCACGGGACGCACGTTCTGCCCGTCAGCCGCCACCACAGTCATCGGTAGATCCGGGATTCGGACGTTGAAGTTCGTTTGGGCGGCGGCGTTGATGATCCGCAGCCGAACCCGCTCACCCGTCTTGAAAAGGCCGGTCCAATTATCAAAGGGTCCGACGCCGTTGACCGTGTAGGTGTAAGTGGACCCGGTGACGTCTGCGATGTCGGCGGGATCCATCCGCATTTTCGCCCACTCGCGGCGCTCGCCAGCAGGCATATCGCGCCCGGCCAACGCTCCCGACAGGGTCAGCCGCTGCATGTTGAAATAACCGCCGCCCATCTGCTTGAGCTTCTTGAAGATGGTCGCGCCGCTGAGGGGCGTATGATCCGACAGGACAAGGACGTGCTCACGGTCGTAGGCAACGGGATCGGGTCCAGCAGGATCGATCACGATGGGACCGTATAGGCCGTCCTCTTCCTGGTACGCGCTGTGTGAGTGATACCAGTAGGTGCCCGACTGACCGACTTCGAACTCATAGTCGAAGGTGGAATGCGGCATGATACCCGGAAAGCTGACGCCCGGAACGCCGTCCATCTGGAAAGGCACCAGCAGGCCATGCCAGTGGATCGAGCTGTCCTCATCGAGCGTATTCTGCACCCGTAGGCGGACCCGCTGGCCTTCCTTCAGGCGAACGAGAGGAGCCGGGACAGTGCCGTTAATTCCGACCGCGCGGCTGACCTTGCCATCCACCTTCACGGCGACGCGGCCGATTGTCAGGGCAATGTCGTTCCCACTTACGGTAGGAAGCGGCCGGGCAAGGCCAGGCGAGACATTCTGCGCCCAAGCCGGAAAGGCAGCCGCAACGCTGGCTCCGGTTCCCCCTATGGCGGCGGCGCGCAGGAACTGGCGGCGCTCGAGAACGAGCTTTTCAAACATCTGAAATCCTCGCGGATGCATGACGCAGGACCGACGGCGACGCTCGGAAGCGCCGCCGCCAGTTCATGCAGCTTAGTGCTGGTGAGCGCTCGGCGCAGGCGCCGTGGGCATGCTGTGACCCGCGTGCGGGTCAGCGCCGGTCTGTGGCGCATTGCCCATGCTCGAGTGGTCCATCTTGGAATGATCCATCTTCGAGTGGTCCATACCCTGGCAGCAATCGGACTTCATGTCCTTGCAGCAGTCCTTCTGCATCGAAGCGCAGCAGCCAGCCTTCGGCGCGGCAGCAGGCGCGGTCTGCGCGTGAGCCACGGCAGGAACGGCGATCGACAGAACGATCGCGGAAAGAAGCGTCTTCATTGAAAATCTCCGTGAAATCGAGGTGAGGTTCGACTTCACGCCCCTCGCGGAGGAGGGGTTGAGAGTTCCAAATGCGATCCAATGCGGAATGAGGGGGCGGCGAACGACGCCGTCGTCCGAACAGCATCGGACCGTGTCGCCGTCCCTTGCGGAGCAACGGCGATCCCCATGCACATTGAAGCACAGCAGGATTTGCCATCACCCTGATCGTGCTTGGCGCTCTTCGCAGGCGCCTCGGCGCAATGCTCGGCGCCCTCAACCATTTGGTGATGAGAAGAAGCCGAAGCGGGTAGACGCTCCATAGCGTTCGCGCTCACGGGCGCCACCACGACCGCAAACGCTAGCAGCGCTTGCAGAAGCCTGCGGAGGCTCGTCGAGAGGCGTCTTGTGATCATTGAAGTGGCTTCTGGCTCAATCCATCATAGCTGGTCGGGTTCCGCCGCGACATTCCTCGGCGGAAAGACCATCTAGGGTTTGACACAGTGTCAGAGTCAAGCGCGTCGACTTGGGTGGCAAGAGCCCATGGCCTCAAGGTCCTCAAGGATGGGGCAATCTGGCCGGTCATCACCGTGGCAAGCATTCGCAAGACGCTCGAGCGTTCGCCGCATGGTCTCCAGCTGCTCGGCCTTCCTGCCAAGTTCATCGGCGCGGGCAAGCGCCAGGGCTTTCACATCAGCGCTTGATCGAGACCGATCGTGCCATAGGGCCAGGAGTTGGCGGATTTCCTCAATGGGGAACCCCAGGTCGCGCGCTCGGCCAATGAAGTGCAAGGTGTGCACATCGCGCTCGTCATAGTCGCGGTAACCAGAATCCCGACGTGCGGCCGGCGGGATAAGACCGATCTTCTCGTAATGGCGGATCATCCGCTGGCTGACGCCACTGGCCTTCGAGATTTGACCGATCTTCACCTACATCGTGCTCCTGAGCGCCAAGGCAAACCGAACGGCGCGGATCGACATGCGTCTTTCGTCACAGGCATCGCGACGCCTGCTTCGTCCATGGGCGCTGGGGACGCCATCAGAGCTACGTCCCACCATCAGAGCTTCAAACTCCTAAGCCGCAGCGCGTTTCCGATCACCGACACTGATGACAAGCTCATCGCAAGGGCGGCAATCATCGGAGAGAGGAGAACGCCGAAGACCGGATAAAGCACGCCAGCGGCAATCGGAATGCCAAGCGCATTGTAGCCAAAGGCGAACAGCAGGTTCTGCCTGATATTGCTTGTCACAGCCTGGCTCAGACGCCGAGCCTGCACGAGACCGGTGAGATCGCCTCTTACCAGCGTCACACCGGCGCTCTCGACCGCGACGTCTGCCCCCGTACCCATCGCAATTCCAATATCCGCCCGGGCCAAGGCTGGCGCATCATTCACACCGTCGCCAGCCATGGCCACCACGCGTCCCTGCTGATTCAAGCGCTCGATCGCTGCGTCCTTGTCGGTGGGGAGAACCTCGGCGACGACCTCATCAATGCCGAGCTTGCCTGCCACCGCTTCAGCTGTGCGGCGACTATCCCCCGTAAGCATGATGATCCGCAGGCCTTCTTTATGAAGCATCTCGATGGCTGTCTGGGAGGTCGCCTTGATTGGGTCAGCGACAGCGAGCAGCCCCGCCTCCTTACCATCCACCGCCACGAACATGACCGTCGCGCCTTGGTCCCGATATTTGCCGGCTGCGGCCTCGAAGGCGTCCACTGCCGCGCCTTGGTCGCCTATCAGGAGGCCATTTCCGACCGCCACCCGGCGGCCATTCACCGTCCCTGTCAGCCCCTTACCGTTGATCGACCGAAAGTCAGTCACGGGATGAAGATCGAGCTTACGATCTTCGGCTGCCTTCACGATCGCATGCGCGAGCGGGTGAGCGCTGCTCGCCTCGAGGGAAGCCGCGAGCTGAAGCAGATCGACTTCGCTGAAGCCCGAGGAGGGCTCGATGGCAACCAAGGCGGGTTTCCCCTCGGTCAGCGTGCCAGTCTTGTCGAGCACCAAGGTATCAACATTGGCAAAGCGCTCGAGCGCTGCAGCGTTCTTGATCAGGACGCCCGACTGAGCGCCCTTGCCGACGCCGACCATGATCGACATCGGCGTTGCAAGGCCAAGCGCACAGGGACAAGCGATGATGAGAACGCTGACCCCCGCCACCAGCGCAAACGCCAGCTTCGGCTCAGGCGCAGCAAAGGACCAGAAAATGAAGGCGGCGACGGCAGCTACGAGCACCAGCGGAACGAACCATGCGGAGACCTGATCGACCTTCCGCTGAATGGGCGCCTGGCTTCGCTGGGCCTCAGCGACCATCTGGACGATGCGCGACAGCATTGTCTCGGCGCCGACCCGATCGGCCCGCATCATGAAACTGCCGTCGCCATTGATCGAGCCACCTGTCACGGTGGCACCAGCCTCCTTGCTGACCGGCAAAGGTTCACCGGTCAGCATCGACTCGTCAACGCTTGAGGTGCCCTCGATGACCTCGCCATCGACCGGCACCGCTTCGCCCGGCTTCACGCGCAGCTGATCGCCGCTGCGCACCATGTCGAGCGGAACCTCACGCTCTTTACCCGCGTGGACCAGGTGAGCGGTCTTGGGCGCGAGGTTGAGCAACGCCTTGATGGCCGAGCCGGTCTGCTCGCGCGCCCTGAGCTCCAGCACCTGACCTAGCAGAACAAGCGTGACGATCACCGCCGCCGCTTCGAAGTAGAGACCAACACCTCCGTCATGTGAGCGGAAGGCAGGCGGAAAGACCTGTGGAGCAACCGCTCCCACGATTGAATAGGCCCACGCGATCCCCGTTCCGATCGCAATCAGCGTGAACATGTTGAGGTGCAAGGTCCTGAGGCTCTGCCAGCCTCGGACAAAGAATGGCCAGCCTCCCCAGAGGACGACCGGCGTAGCCAACACGAGCTCGACCCAATCGAGCGTTCGGCCGCCCACGAACTCGACCGTCGTTGGCGCGAGATGCCGAAGCATGACGAGCACGAACAACGGTGCGGACAGGATCGCCGACATGACGAATCGTCGGCGCATATCGAGGTATTCTTCGGACGGACCGCTGTTGGGATCGAAAGCCCTGGGTTCAAGCGCCATGCCACAGATGGGACAGGTCCCGGGGCCAATCTGCACGATCTGGGGATGCATCGGGCAGGTGTATTCGACGTCAGCAGATTGTGATGACGTTTGCTTGGGCCCCGCCTCTAGATAGATCTCGGGCCTGAGCTCGAACCGCTCGCGGCATTTGGCCGAGCAGAAGTGGAAAACTTGGCCGCCATGATGGGCGTGGTGCGGTGTGGTCGCCGGATCGACCGACATTCCGCAAACTGGATCTGTCACGCTTATAGCGTGCGAATGCTCGTGGAGATCTGATTGGTGCCCATTTCGCGGCGCCGGAGTCGGCTTCGTTTCATCTTCGTGCATGGCACACTGTTGAGGCCTGACATCGTGTGAAGGTCAACAGCGGACCGGGCCAATGAACCGGTTGATCAAATTGGATCACCCTCGCTCATGGAGAGCTTCAAAGGCGACCGAATAAAAGTCCGCTTCTCGCGGTGCGTAGATCATTCGATATGACTGCGATGGGCGCGTAACGGCCGCTTCGTACAGCCTGAACGAACGTCCGCTATTCCCCAATTCCGCCCTGAAAGCAGTCCGTCCGCTTACCACCATGCCACGTCTTTCCGTTCGTTTTCTCCTCGGCAGCTGTTGGCCTGAGGAGATGAAGCATGGGACATGCAATCTACGATCCCGGTCAGGAAGACCGACCCGCGTGGAATGTTGGCCGTAAGCTTGGCGCGAAGCGCCCACTCCTGCCCAAGCAGGTATGGGCCGTTCGCTTCTTCCTGGACCAAGAGCACCGCCTTCGCGATCGCGCGCTCTTCGACCTCGCCATCGACAGCAAGCTTCGTGGTTGCGACCTCGTGAAGATCAAGATCGATGAGGTGGTCAGTGGAGCTCGCATCCGTCAGCGAGCCATCATCATCCAGCAGAAAACCGGGCGCCCGGTGCAGTTCGAGCTTCTAGAGCCCGCTCGCACAAGCTTGCTCCAGTGGCTTGAACGACGCGGTGGGTCACTCGATGAGTATGTCTTTCCCAGTCGCAATGACCGGCTCACTCATATGAGTACCCGACAATATGCCCGCCTAGTCGACGAATGGGTGACTGCGATCGGTCTGCGTCGAGAGGACTATGGCACCCACTCGCTCAGGCGGACGAAGGCAGCCCTGATCTATAAGCAGACAGGTAATCTGCGCGCCGTACAGATCCTCCTCGGCCACACTAAGATCGAGACGACGGTTCGATATCTTGGCGTGGAAGTCGAAGACGCTTTGGCCTTGGCAGAAGCGACCGAGGTCTGATCAGGGGTGGTGGGCTGGTCAGCCGGCCCACCATTCTCCCGCTTCAAACGTCCGCTTTTGGCCGGTACCAGCCCGTCCGTTTCATCGCGCTAGATAGATAATTCGGTCGTTTGTTCACTCGAATGCGCGGGCACTTGAAAGGAAGGATCACCTCACCGTGCGGAAAGCTGTCCAGCAAAATGCCTGAGAACTGCTCCAAGGTGTCGAATGCTTTTCAGACCACGCCTCGACGAGTTCGAAATTAGATCCAAGTTCGGCCTGAAGAGCGGGAGCGTCGTAACGTTGGACAGGCAGACCGCTGCAGCGTTCTGGTCCATCTGGAGCGAATGTTGCCATGATGACAATTCCCGAAGGTGACAGGCCCTCAAGCAGCCTCTGCTTGTAGCGCTCGCGATCGTTCGCATTTACGAGGAAGTGGAATACAGCTCGGTCGTGCCAAACGCTCCAGCGTCGGTCCGGCAGCCAGTCGCGGATATCGTCGGCTATCCAGCGCACCTTTTGCGCCTGATTGCCAAGCCTTTTTCGAGATGCGTCGAGCGCCGCTTCAGAGATATCGAGCACTGCAAGATCATCCCAGCCGCGCTCGATGAGCGCATCCACTAGGGTCGATGCCCCACCGCCGACATCGATCAGGCTGTCTGCGGGCGTTGCGCCATTTCTATCGAGTGCATCGAGCGAGGCTGCTGGCTTCGGCTGATACCAACTCATCTCGGTCGAGCTTTTTGATAAATAGACGTGCTGCCAATGGTGTCGGTCGTCGGACATCATCAATCCTATCAACGATGACAGGTGTCAGTGGAGAAACCAGCGGATCACCAAGGCGACCAAGCCCAGCAACAGGACGCTCGCTGCCCAGATGAGCGCCATCCAGCCAAGCCTTCGCCACAGGCTCGCGGGCGGCTGCGGCGTCTGCATCAATGATAGCCTTCTTCCGCGACCTTGCCGCGGAATACCCAATAGGCCCAGGCAGTGTAGGCAAGAATGATCGGCATGATGATGGCGACGCCGACCAGCATGAAGACTTGGCTACGCTCCGGAGCCGCTGCGTCCCATATCGTCAGCGCGCCCGGCACGACATAGGGCCACATACTGATCCCGAGACCCGCCATGCCGAGCGCAAAAATACCCAGCGAGATGAGGAACGGGCGATAACGACGGCGCTTGGCGATACTACGAAACAGGGCGAAGAATAGAATGGCGGACAGCAGCGGCACCTGGGCCACGATCAGCACGCTTGGCCATTCGAACCAGCGATCCCAATATTGCCGGAAGAGAAACGGCGTAGCGAGGCTCACAGCTGCCATCAGAGCCAGTGTGCCTATCCCGGCCCTCCCTGCCAGGCGATAGGCATGCTCTTCGGCGCGGCCGGTCACCTTCATCGCCAGGAACGAGGCGCCGAGCAGCGTATAGCCGATCACCACGCCGATGCCGGTCAGCAGAGAATAGGGCGACAGCCAGTCCAACCAGCCGCCAGCATAGGATCGGCCCTCAACTGCGATGCCCTGAAGCAGGGCACCTAGGATCATGCCCTGAGTCATCGCCGCGACCAGCGACCCAAAGAAAAACGCGAAATCCCAAAATAGCTCATGCCGGTGATCGCGCCACCGGAACTCGAAGGCGACGCCACGGAAGATGAGCCCAAGCAGCATGGCGATGACGAGTGGGTAGGCCGCCGGCAGGATGACGGCGTAGGCGAGCGGAAAGGCTGCGAACAATCCACCGCCACCGAGCACCAGCCAGGTCTCGTTCCCGTCCCATACGGGCGCGATGGCATTCATCGCCTGGCTGCGCTCTTCCCCGCGTCGAAAGGTCGGGAAGAGGATCCCGATGCCGAGGTCAAAGCCGTCCATGACGACGTACATGAAGACGGCAAAGGCGATGATGAACGCCCAGACGGTGGTGAGGTCGACGTTGACAGCCATCGATTTACCCCGCCGCCCCAGGAAGCGGCTCGCGACCGACCTCCGGCCCCGGATTCTGGGTCGGCCCGGGGGTGATGCCGGCGGTGCGGATCGGCGCCCGCTCGGTGCTTGCCACGCCGCGCTCACCGACATGCGGAGGATGGCTCATCAACCGCAGGATGTACCAGGTGCCGATGCCGAACAGGGCGAAGTAGACGAGCACGAAGGCGGCTAGCGACGCCGCGACGGCCGGGGCCGCCAGTGGACTGGCGCTCTGCGCGGTGCGGAGAATGCCGTAGACCGTGAACGGTTGGCGTCCGACCTCGGTGGTGACCCAGCCAGCGATGACAGCGATGAAGCCCGACGGCCCCATCAGCAAGGCCGCCCGATGCAACATCGGCCAGTCGTAGAGCCTCTTGCGCCAGCGCGCGAGCAGGCTCCACAGGCCGAGGCCAAGCATCAAGAAGCCAAGCCCAACCATGATCCGGAACGACCAGAAAACGATCTCCACCGGGGGCTGCCGATCACGGGGAATGGTGTCGAGCCCGGCCAAGGGAGCGTTGGGATCATGCTTGAGGATCAGGCTCGATACCTTCGGGACGCCAACCGCATAATCAAGTTGCTGCTTGGCGTCGTCAGGAATGCCGAAAAGGTAAAGCGGGGCGCCGTCGGGATGGCTTTGGTAATGTCCTTCCATCGCCATGACCTTGGCGGGTTGGTGCTCGAGCGTGTTAAGCCCGTGCATGTCGCCGGCCACGATCTGCACCGGTGCGACAAGCGCCGCCATCCACATTGCCATAGAGAACATCTTGCGCGCATGCAGGTTCGCCCGGTCCTGAAGCAGGTGCCAGGCGCCGACCGCGCCGACCACGAAGGCGGTCGTCAGATAGGCGGCGATGACCGTGTGGACCAAGCGATATGGAAAGCTTGGATTGAAGATGATCGGCAACCAGCTTGGCCCCGGCAACAGCCGGCCATCGGGTGTGACGACATAGCCCTGCGGCGTCTGCATCCAGCTGTTGACGCTCAGAATCCAGAACGCTGAGATGAACGTGCCCAACGCAACCATCAGCGTTGCCGCGTAGTGCAGGCGCGGCCCGACTTTCTTCATCCCGAAGAGCATCACGCCGAGGAACCCTGCCTCGAGGAAAAAGGCGGTGAGGACCTCATAGGCCATCAGCGGCCCGATCACCCCACCCGCCTTGTCCGAAAAGACCGCCCAGTTGGTCCCGAACTGGTAGGACATCACGATCCCACTGACGACGCCCATGGCAAAGGCGATCGCGAAGATCTTGAGCCAATATTTGAAGAGGTCGAGGTAGAGCGACTTGCCGGTTTTCAGCCAGAGCCCTTCGAGCACCGCGAGGTAGCTCGCCACGCCGATCGAAAAGGCCGGGAAGATGAAGTGAAAGCTGACGGTGAACGCGAACTGGATCCGCGCGAGGGTCAGGGCCGTGACATCGGTCAGCACGAGGCTATCCATCCTTTCTTGCCCGGCAGCTTCGCAGCGGCGCGTGGGGCGACCCAATCGCCGAAGATTGGCATGGCTGATCCTAGCGGGTCCAACATAGCCTAGCGGGTCTGACGTTCCAGATCACGCAGCTCAGCTTCCAGCATTGCGCGCGAGATTTCGCCGAAGTGCATCGTCTCGATTTTGCCGGCCGAGTTTACGAACAGTGTGGCGGGGTAACCACTGACGCCGATAGCCGCCGCCAACGCGGCTCCAGGGTCAAGCAGAACGGACTGGCTTGGCAGGCGGCTACGCTCGAGAAACCCCGCAGCGACGTCGCGCGGCTCGCCGCTGTTCACCAGCAGGATTGCGACGGGAGAATGCGACGCTTTCGCCGCCAGCATTGGCATTTCCCGTCGACACGGCAGGCACCAACTCGCCCAGAGGTTGATCACAAACGGTCGACCGCGAAGCTCTGAAAGGACCACCGGCTCGCCGGAACGCGTGCGAAGGGCGATACTCGCCGGAAATGATATAGGCGCAGGATGGAGAGCTGCCGAGACACCAAGGAATGCGGCGCCCAGCACGGCGATCGAGGACGCCAGAATAATTGCTGATCGCAGGCGACGCATCGTAACAGTGATCGCCGCCAGCGCGCCCGCCAGACCGGCCGCCAGCGAAAAGCCGCCCTGCCAAATCAACATGATCGAGAGAGGGTCTGCCGCAAACGCGTCCCAATTCATCAGAACATAGCCAGCGCGTGCTGTCGCGACACCGATCACCAGCGCCCACCAACCTGCTCTCTCTGCTCGCACATCCACCCGCTTGGCGACCACACTCGTGATGGCGAGGAAGAAAGCAAATAGGACAAGCGCCAACACCCGGTCGGAGGAGAGGATCAGGGGGCCCAGCTGAAAGGTCTGCGGTAGGGTCATGGTTCAGAATGCAGCCCCGGCGCTCTTCCACAGCATGTAGCCGGCAACGACGAAGATCAGCACGGCGAAGATGGTGGACAGTTGACCCGAACTCGACAGCCGCTTCGCGGCGCGCGTGCCGGCAAAGCTGCCGATCACTCCGCCCACGATGAACACGCCTGCCAGCACCCAGTCGATCAAGCCTGAGAAGGCGTAATTGGCCGCCGTGGTCAGGCCGAAAGCGGTAACCGCGACGAGGCTTGTGCCGACGGCATTGATCATCGGCATGCCGGTCGAGGCGATCAGGCCGGGCACAATGAGGAAGCCGCCGCCGATCCCGAAGAAGCCGGAAAAGCCGCCGGTGCCGAGGCCAGCGCCAAGGACCTTCGCTGCGTTCTCACTGTTGCATTCGGCGCCATCGTGACCCTCTTGCTTGCGCCGGCGAAGCATCAGGACGCCGACCACCACCATCACGATCGCAAACAGGAAGAGCAGGCGCTGGCCGTCGAACGCCTTGCCAACGCTTGACCCGAAGAACGCCCCGATCACGCCGGCGCCGGCATACATCAATCCGCAGCGCCATTTCACCGTGCCGTGCCTGGCGTGGTTGGCAAGACCGGTGGCGGCATTCACGGCGACTGCGAGTGCGCTGGTCCCGATTGCCACGTGCGGGTTCTGCACGCCGACAAGATAGACCATCAGCGGGACCGCGAGGATCGAACCGCCACCGCCGACCAGGCCGAGGGTGAAACCCACAAGACTGCCGGACAGCAGGCCAAGGACGTATTGGAGGGTGTCAAGCATCAGGCGGCCTTCGTCATCTCGGCGGGCGAGGCGAGCCATTCGCGGCCCTTGAGCATCGCGTCCCAGTAGATGGCGGGAAGCAGGTCCTTTTTGAGGTGCCATGCAAGCCGAGAGGGCTTCGTGCCGTCGATTACGAACTTCGGGAAGCTCGGCAGAAGCACGCCGCCATACCCAAACTCCGCGAGCAGGATCTTGCCCTTTTCGACTGTCAGCGGGCAGCTGCCGTAGCCATCGTAGATCGCGTGAGGGCTTTCACCCGCGAACACTGCCTCGACATTCTCCGCGACCACCGGGGCTTGCTTGCGGACCGCAGCTGCCGTCTTTGCATTGGACATGCCGCCGATGTCACCGAGCGCAAATACGTTCGCGAAATGCTTGTGCTGGAGCGTCATCGGATCGACGTCGACATAGCCGGCCCGATCAGCGAGCAAGCTATTTGTCACAATCTCCACCGGCTTTTGGGGAGGCGAGACATGCAACATGTCGAACGAGCGCGTGATTTCGCCCCCGGCCGATCTAAATGTGGCCACCCGCGCCCGCCCATCGACAGCAACGAGATTGCTCTCAAAGTATGGATCGATCCCATAGCGCTCGATCGTCTCTTCGAGCGCGGGTACATAATCCGCGACGCCGAAAATCGTTGGAGCGGCGCTGTGGAACTCCACGCCAATGTTGCGGAGAACTAACGTGCGCTCCCAATGATTGGCCGAGAGATACATGGCCTTTTGCGGCGCCCCCGCGCATTTGATCGGCATCGGTGGCTGCGTGAAAAGGGCTCGACCTGTCCGCAGGCCCTGCGTGAGTTCCCATGTATACGGTGCCAAGTCCGACCGGTAATTGGACGTGACGCCATTCTTGCCAAGTGTCTCGGTGAGACCGGAGATGGCATCGAAGTCGAGGCGATTCCCAGTCGCGACGATGAGGATGCGGTAGCCAACGATCACCCCGGTCGCGAGAACTACTTCATTGGTGTTCGGCTTGAGACTCTTGGCCGACGTTCTCAGCCAGGTCACCCCGCGCGGCATGACTTTCGCCATGGGCCGACGGACATCGGACAGGCTGAATACGCCGGCACCGATCAAGGTGTAACCGGGCTGGTAATCGTGAAACTCGCGCGGCTCGATGACAGCGATGTCGAGTTCCGGGTCGCGCCGGAGCAGGGACGCGGCAGCGGCAAGGCCGCCTGCACCGCCGCCGATGATCACAACATCATGCTTCAGCATTGTTGGTCTCCCGCGACAGGCGCTGGCGGAAGGGCTCAAGATCGTAACCCTCCTTGGCTGCGATCCCGATCCGCTCATCGGCGGTCAGATTGGCCTGATTGGCCAGCGCCCACATTAGGGCCGCGCGGGTGCCGCTGCGGCAAAAGACCGCAATCGGCTTTGGCAGCGTGTCGAGCGCCTCGCGGAAATGGGCAATCTGATCGTCGGTAATCTGCCCCATCACGACGGGGATCTGCAGGGCACTCAAATCGGCCTTTGCCGCAGCCGCCTGCAGATCGGCCCATGCGGGTTGATCCTCGCTCTCGCCCTCCGGACGATTACCGATGATCGAGCGGTAGCCGCGCTGTCCAAGGCCAGCGATGTCATCCGGCGAGGGCTGCGCGAGAACTGAAACGTTGGGGGTTAGGACGGCAAGCTTCATGGATCAGATTCCTTATGCTTGGACGCGAGCGGCGCCCGTTTCCAGGAGGCGATGAAGGGCCATTCCGAGAATCATGGCCCCGACGAACGGGAAGACGGCGGCCGGAGCCAGAGCCAGCGAGGCGATGGCCGGACCGGGGCAGAGGCCCCCAAGGCCCCAGCCGATCCCGAACAGCGCAGAGCCGGTGATCAGCTTACCGTCGAAGTCGGTGCGGTCCGGCAAAGCGAAGCGTTCACCGAAGAGCGGACGCGCCATGCGCGCCTGCAAACTCCAAGCGATCGCCATGACGATCACCGCGCCTCCCATGACAAAGGCCAGCGTGGGGTCCCACGAGCCGAACAGGTCGAGGAAGCCGCGCACCCGTGCCGGGTCGGTCATCCCGCCGATAGTGAGCCCGCCGCCGAACAATGCGCCGGACAGCAACGGTGGCAGAAGGTGCCGTAAACGGTCCATCACCGAGCTCCCAGGATGGTCGTGATGGCGACAGTGGCAATGCCGGCGGCCATGAAGGTCGCCGTGGCAACCATCGAGCGAGCTGATAACCGGCTCACGCCACACACGCCGTGACCACTGGTGCACCCGCTGCCGACCCGCGTGCCGATACCTACCAGTAGCCCGGCAATTGCAAGCACTGGCCAAGGTGCGAACGATGCCTTCTGCGTACCCATGGCGGCTGCCGCGAGGATGGCACCCAGCGGCAGGCCCATGAGAAACAGCCACGCACTGCTGCGCGACATGCCGCTTTCAGCCAGCCCGGTGGCGCGCGCGGTGATGCCCGACACGCCGGCAATCCGGCCGGCTCCGAGCAGCATCAGCGCTGCGGCAAGGCCGATCAGGACGCCGCCGACTAGACCATGGAGCGGCTGCGCATTGGCGAAGATGCTGCTCATAGCAGATTGATCGGCTGCTTGAGGTAGCGGACGCCATTGTCGTCCGGCTCCGGCAGGTGACCGCCGCGCATGTTTACCTGCAGCGAGGGCAGGATGAGCTTGGGCATCGACAATGTCGCATCGCGCTGGGTGCGCATTGCGACGAAGTCGTCCTCGCTCACGCCCTCATGGATGTGAACGTTGCCCGTGCGCTCGGCGAGCATGGTGGTTTCCCACACGAACTCGTCACGATTGGGTGCCTTGTAGTCGTGGCACAGGAACACGCGCGTTTCGTCCGGCAGCTGCATCAGCCGGCGAACCGAGCGGTAAAGCTGCCGCGCGTCGCCACCTGGGAAATCGGCGCGCGCCGAACCATAGTCCGGCATGAACATGGTATCGCCCGTGAACAGGGCGTCGCCGACGACATAGGCCATGTCGGCCGGCGTGTGGCCGGGCACATGCAGCGCGATCAGCGGGATGCCGCCGATGTCGAGGACGTCGCCATCGTCGAGCAACCGATCGAACTGCGATCCGTCACGCGCGAACTGCGTGCCCTCGTTGAAGATCTTGCCGAAGACGCCCTGCACCGTGACGATCTCGCGCCCGATGGCCAGCTTTCCGCCGAGCTGTTCCTGCAGGTAGGGAGCGGCCGAGAGATGGTCGGCATGAGCGTGGGTCTCAAGGATCCAGTCGACCGTGAGCCCCTGCTCCCGCACGTAGGCGACGATCTTGTCAGCGCTATCGAAGCTGGTGCGGCCGGAAGCCTGGTCGAAGTTCCAGACGCTGTCGATGATCGCAGCGCGCCCGGTCGCAGCATCGCTGACGACGTAGCTGACGGTGAACGTCGGCTCGTCGAAGAAGGCCTTCACCTGCGGAGCGCGGAGTTCGCCATGCAGGACGTCGGCGACTTGGGAGGCGGCGTTATCGATATGTCGGTCGTTGACGGAAGCGGTGGTCATCAGACTAGCTCCTGCGTGAATTCGACGTCCCGAGATCGGGACAGAAAAGATCGTGAAGGAGGGCAAGGAGTTGCTGCGCCTTAGGGTCGCAAACGCGGTAGAAAACCGTTTGCGATTCCTTGCGGGTGGCGACGAGCCCCTCATCGCGCAGCTTGGCGAGATGCTGAGACAACGCCGATTGTCCTAGGCCCACCCGGTCCTGAAGCTCACTGACCGAAAGTTCGCCCTCGGCGGCAAGGTGGCAAAGCACCAGCAGCCGACATTCGTTGGCCATCGATTTGAGGAGACCCACCGCCTTCTCAGCCTGCGCGCCAAACCTAGCCAGCAATTCAACGTCCATGCGTCACTCCATAAGAGAACGCTTATTTAGCATG
Organism: Sphingomonas sp. KRR8; assembly: GCF_023559245.1. Classification (NCBI taxonomy): domain Bacteria; kingdom Pseudomonadati; phylum Pseudomonadota; class Alphaproteobacteria; order Sphingomonadales; family Sphingomonadaceae; genus Sphingomonas; species Sphingomonas sp. KRR8. Next base: position 184,658 of record NZ_CP097462.1, on the reverse strand, counting down.
TTCTAATGGACCGTCAAGGGCCTGGCTTCGGCTCGCTCAATGAGCATCGTAGGCGTTAGCAGCTGGGGAAGCAGTTCAGGCCTCTGCCCCGGGCGTACGAAAAGGTAGAAAGGAATGCTGTTTCGGCCGTTTTTGGCAAGGAAACGGGTCAAGGCGGGGTCGCCATTCGTCCAATCGCCACGCAAAGTGATCACACCCGCGCGATCGAACGCCGCCCGGGTTTCTGAGCGGTCAATGGCCACCTTCTCGTTGACCTGGCAGGTGAGGCACCAATCGGCCGTGAAGTCCACGAAGACAGGCCTGCCCTGTCGCCGCAACTCGGCGAGGCGCGCTTCAGAGAATGGCTCGCTGCCCGCCGTGGCTGCCACGCTGACAAAGTCTGCGGATCTGATCGGTGAAGCCGAAATGAGCAGGGTCATGGCCAAGGCGGCGGGCAACAGCGGAAGCCAGGGTCGTGGCCGCCCTCCGGCCTGCCGAAGGCCCATCCACCACGTGGCTGTGCCCACGATGGCCGCCAGTCCGATAGCAAGGGTCATGGCCGTCGTGCCGCCCTGGCGCCCAATCAGCCACACCAAGGCCACAGACGTCGCGAGCATGGGGAGCGCCAGAATGCGTCGGAAAGTCGCCATCCATGGCCTCGGTCGCGGCAGCAGCCGACGAACAGGCGGCACAAAGGCGATGGCGAGAAACGGCAGTGAGAGACCAAGACCCAAAGCCAGGAAGACTAGCAGCGCGCCTCCGATCGGAAGAAGCATCGCTGAACCCAATGCCGCCGCCATGAACGGTCCGCTGCACGGCGTCGCTACGAAGGCCGCCAACGCCCCCGAGGCGAACGCGCCGGGCGCTCGTTTGCTTTCGATGGACACGGCGGGCAGCTCGAAAAGGCCGGCAAGATTGAGGGTTATCGCAACGGAGAGCAGAAACAGGCCTAGGATCGTCGCCGGATGCTGCAGCTGGAATGACCAGCCAATTTCCAAGCCTGTTCGCTGCAGAACAACCAGCAACAGGCCTAGGGCGCCCGTGCCGAAGAGCGCACCGGCCGTGTAGCCCATTGCCTCAATCCATGCTTCCCCGCTCGTTCCACCAGACCGCGCGAGCCCCAGCGCCTTGAGGCTGAGGATAGGGAACACGCAGGGCATCAGATTGAGCAACAGACCACCCAAGAGCGCCAGGAGCACGGCAACAGCGAGCGACCCGACCGGCGGCGCGATTAAGCTGCCCGAAGACGGGGGAAGCGCTCTCCGTCCGGCTTCATCGTGATCGTAGTATGAGACTTGAGGTTGGGCGCCTTGCTCTTGCGAAGCTTGGGGAGGCAGTGCCGATGTCGACGCGGGGACGGGCGCAGGTGCTTTCGCGTTGGAGCTCGCCTCGACGACCGGGGTGAGGCGAACGCGATAGGCCTGCCGACCGTCCGCCAGCACGCCCGTAATCGCCGCCGGCAACGAGCCTGAAAGGCTTGCGTGAAGAACGCCGTCCTCCACTCGTGTGGTCGACGCGTCAAAATAGCCATTCCGATCGGGGAAGAATTGCGTTCGATCGCCTTGCAAATGCAGCCTGGCCGGCAGGGGCATGCGCAGGGTGCGACCACGGCGTTCGAACGGGACAGGCGTGGGAACGACCCTCGGGAGATCAGCCTGTGCTTGACTGATCAATGTCGCGTCGGCGCCCGGCGTTCCTTTACCGACAGTAAGTACAGTCGTGAGTGTGGCATGCTCGGGCACACAAAGTGTCTCGGAACAGGCAAGCCAACTAATCGCCGCGCTCACCGGAACGCTCGACCCTGTCGTTAGCGACGCAGGCATATGCACTGACGTCAGCAGGACATGCGATCCCGCATGAACGAAGCTGGTGATTCCAGCGACCTGAAGGATCGTTGGCGCTGGATGCCGCAGGGGATCGAAACGCAGCCCTCCGGGTGCGCTCCATACGACCTGAGGTGCGAGACCGCTGTCTCCGGGGTTCGTCCAGTAGCCGTGCCAGCCCGGCTGCGGTTCGAAGCGTAATCCGAAGGTGACGCTGCCTCCCGCCCGGGGCTCGCCCGAACTTGTCAGCAGGGATACTGCGATATGCTGTTCGCGAGCCATCGCAGCGGCCGGCCAGAGGAGCAAAGTGATCGCGAGCAGCAGCCGCATGACGATCTCAGATGCCTTGCGGCGTGACAGGAACCAGACCCTTCTTGCCACCTGACTTACGCACTTGCGCCACGGCCTCCTTGAGCCCGGCTAGGTTCATGCCCCCCGAGTAAAGTCGATCACCGATGATGAAGCCGGGCGTACCTTCAAGACCGAGCTGCATCGCCTGATTGTCGTTGCGATCAAGGAGAGCCTCGATCTCAGGTTGGCGTCGTTTGAGGTCGGCCTCGAGCTTGGTCCAGTCCACGCCAGCTTTGGCCGCAGCGGCCCTGATCGACTCCTCCGTCAGCGGCCGCGGCGTTTTCATGAGAGCATCTTGGTAGGCTAGAAATTTCCCTTGCCATTGGCTGGCGATGGCCAAGCGAGCCGCCCGCTGAGATTGAGGGCCGAATATCGGCCAGTCGCGGAAGATTATCCGGACCTTTTTGTCGGTCGCAGCGAGCTTGACCAACGCATCGTGCGCTGTGCGACAGTAGGGGCATTGATAGTCGGCGTATTCAACGATCGTGACGTCGTAATTGGCCGGCTTCACCTGCGGAGCTACCGCGTCGTCGAGGAAAGCGCGTTTCGTCGCCTCGATATCTGCTTCGGCTGTCGGAGGCACGGCTGACTTGCTTGGCACGGCTGCCACGAAGCCTTCACCGGAGAGAGCCATTCCCGACATTGAACCTGCAAGGATCAGGGCGGCGCCCGCAAGAAGGGTCTTCATGATCTAGCTCCCGTCGAAGGTCGGCCTAATCGGCCGTTGGTGCTCGCGAAACGAGACCGTTGAGCTTAAGTCAGCCTTAAGCCGAGCCTTGCAGCGGCGAGACCAACATGAGCGAAGCCGAATGAAAGTCTTGGTCGTCGAGGATGACGAAGTGCTCCGCGAAGCCTTGGAGACGGGCCTGATGCTCGCCGGCTTCACGGTTGACCCCGTCGCAACGATTGCTGACGCACGGACGGCCGTCCTCGACTGGAATTACGATGCCGTCGTCCTCGATCTGACGCTCCCGGATGGCTCCGGGCTGGATCTTCTCTCCGACTGGCGAAAATCGGATCTCGCCGTCCCCGTGCTGCTGTTGACCGCGCGGAACGCGACCCGGGACCGCATCAACGGCCTTGATGGTGGGGCCGACGACTATCTCGGCAAACCTTTCGACCTCGACGAGCTTGCCGCTCGCCTGCGTGCTCTCTCTCGGCGACAGCAGGGACGAGTGTCGGCAATGCTCGAATGGCGCGACCTACAACTCGATCCCGCGACACGGGAGTTGATGAAGGCAGGCTCTCCCGTCTCCTTGTCCCGCCGAGAATTCACCATTTTGGAAACGCTCATGGAGCAGCAGGGACGAGTGCTGTCCCGAGCCCAGCTCGAGGAAAGACTCTACGGCTGGCAAGACGAGATTGAGAGCAACGCGATCGAGGTTCACATCCACAATCTGCGCGGCAAGCTTGGGCGTGAAACGATCGAGACGGTGCGCGGCGAGGGTTATCGGGTTCCTCGCAGATGAGATCCATGCGCTGGCGCCTCTTCGTTCTTCTCCTGGCGGGAACCGTGCTCGTCTGGTCGGCGGCGGCGGCGTGGATCAACATCAGCACGCGCAACGACGTGCAGAGGGTATTGGATAACCGTCTCATAGAGGCGGCAGGGATGGTGGCTTCGCTCGCTCGGAACAGTGCGTCCAATCTTCAAGCCGTTCCTGGCGGCGGCAAAGATGCAGCGCCGGTGCATGTCAGTCGTCAGCTCTCGTGCCAGATATGGACCCTCGACGGCCGCCTTGTCGGACGGTCGGGAAGTGCTCCTATGATCCCCCTGTCGATGACCAAAGACGGCTTTTCGGAGAAGGTAATCAAGGGCGAGCAATGGCGTGTCTATTCGCTCGTTGAACCGCAGGCAGGATTGCGGATCCTTGTAGGGGACAATCTCAAGGTCCGGCGAAATCTGATTGCCGACGTCCTCAAGGGCTTGCTGGTACCCGCCGTTGTGGGGATTTTGGCCCTGGCAGTCCTCTTGTGGTCCGCAATCGGTCAGGGTTTGTCGCCAATGCGCCGCGTGACAGACGAGTTGTCTAAGCGTGCGCCGGACGAAAGCAGGCCGCTTGAGGTCGAAGAGCCAGTTCGCGAACTCGCCCCGCTCGTGGGCGCGATCAACGGCCTGTTCGAACGGCTTGACGAACTGCGAGCAAGCGAGCGCCACTTCATCGCCAGCGCCGCTCACGAATTGCAGACGCCCTTGGCCGGGTTGAAGGCTCACGCGCAGATTGCCCTTGCTACGGACGACCCAACGCTGCGAGAACGATCGCTCCGCAGCATCGAGACCTCGGTCGACCGCACCTCGCGACTGGTCGAGCAGCTGCTCGATCTGGCGCGGGAAGAAGCGCGAACAAGTGAGATTGCGCCAGGCTGGATACCGCTTTCGAGCGTCTTCCAGTCGATTGCCGAAGAGGCACAGACCTTCCTGGAACGTCGCCAGGTGCAGCTAAGGCTGGATGCGGCCGCTGCGAACGCGGACATTCGCGCTGATGAAGCCGCGCTGACCCTCGCGCTACGTAATCTCATCCGCAACGCCGTCGAGCATTCCCCTCAAGGCTCGGACGTGAGGGTCAGCGTGACCCGGAACGAAGGCATGTTCGCTATTCAGGTCTTTGACGAGGGGGCCGGCATTCCGCCTGCCGAGCTTTCCCGAATTCGGGAGCGATTCGTCCGAGGCAGTGGCGCGAAGGGTTCGGGAAGTGGCTTGGGACTGTCCATTGTCGAGCTGGTCGCTGCAGGCTTCGGCGCGACGTTGAAGCTCGCCAATCGCACGAGTGGGGGGCTGGAAGCTTCCTTGCAGTTTCAACCCGACGCGGTCCGAGAGCAGGCCTAAGATTGCCTTAAGGCAGCCCTTACATCTGGCCCTGCTCTTACGGAGCTTGGCCTCACATGATTTCTACAGCCCTCTCTACGATCGCCGTGGCGCCTCTTATGCTGGGAGCGGGCTCCGCTCATGCTCAAGTCGCACCGACGATGTCGCAGATCGTGGCCGAAGCGCAGGCTTTCCATCGCTACCCGCGCAACCGTCCCTTCTGGACCCCCGCCGCAATCGGTACCCTTCTGACGCTGCTCGACAGCAGCGACCTCGATGGGCTTTCACCGCAGGCTTACCATGTCGCCGAGCTACGTCGGCTATCGCAAATTACCTTGGCGGACCCTCGTCAGGATCGCCGAGCGATGGACGTTGCGCTGTCCGTCGCGTTTGTTCGCTTCGCCGCCGATCTCGCCCGGGGTGCTGATACGGGAGTGACGTACGTCGACCCTGCAGCGCGCCCACGCCCCGTTCGTCCGACGATCTTGCTGCTTCGCGCAAGCGAGAGTGGGTCGGTGCAGCGTTACATCGAGACGCTGGCGTGGATGAACCCCATCTACGGGCAACTGCGCAAGGACTTGGCTCAGACAGTAGATCCTGCCCGCGCTCGCTTGCTGAAACTGAACCTCCGGCGCGCCCGCGTCCTGCCACGTGGACCGGCACGATACGTCCTGGTCAACATTCCGTCGGCCAGGCTCGAGGTTCGCGAAGGTGACCATGTGCTCACGAGTATGAAGGTGATCGTCGGCCTGACGCACACACAAACGCCGGTAATGGCCGGAATGATGCGCTACGCGATACGTAATCCCTCGTGGCACATCCCGACCGACATCACCCGCGAGAAGGTGGCACCCCGTGTGCTCAAGGAAGGCGCCGCCTACCTTCGCAACAAGAATTACGAGGTGCTTTCCGACTTCGCCGCCGATGCCAAGGTGCTCGATCCCGCTGCCATCGACTGGACGGCCGTCGTGCAGGGTAAACGAGAAGCCTATGTGCGCCAGAAGCCTGGCCCGACGAGCGGTTTGGGCAAGATCGTCTTCAAGTTCCCCAACGAGATGGGCATCTATCTTCACGACACGCCAGGTCGAGCCCTGTTCCAGCGGGACGACCGATTGGCCAGCGCCGGCTGCGTGCGTCTCGAGGATGCCGACGGTCTCGCCCGCCTCGTGCTCGGTCGTCCTTTGGATCCGAATGTGACCGAAACAGACAAGTACATGCCGCTGCCTCAACCCGTCCCGGTCTACCTTACCTATCTCACCGCCTTTCCGATAAGCGGGCAAATCGTCGCGCAGAAAGACATCTACGGTAAGGATGAGCTGGCGACACCTCGCATAGGAGCACTCGCGTCTTGATCATGCGCTCCCTCATCGTTCTGCTCACCGCCGCGCTTCCGCTGAAAGCCGAAGCGGCAGGCAGCAAACCCACTCCGGCCGTGCCCGACTTTGGAGCGATCACTCCGTTGCCGCAGGCAGCAATGCAGCCCGATCCGGCATTGATCTATCGAGTTGCCTTCAATGTCTCCAACGCAGCGAAGTCGCCGGACGATCTCAACCCCGGGCTTCTGAGGGCCGCGCGGTTTATGAACCTGATGCGTTCTGCCGGCGTGGCAAGGTCTCGCACGAAAATCATGGTGATCGTGTCGGGTACGGCGACCCCACTCGTTCTCAGGGAAGCCGCCTTTCGCCAAAAATCTGGCGTCGCGAACCCCAATCAGAAATTGATTGAGGAACTCGTTGCTGCCGGGGCCGAAATCCATGTTTGCGGGCAAGCGTTGGCGGCGCTGAAGCTACATCACGAAGACGTTTTGCCGATGGTTGCGGTCGACCTTTCGGCAATGGTGACGGTGACAACGCTACAATTGAAGGGATGGGCGGTCGTAGCCGACTGATCCCAATGAGCGCGTCACTCCTTCTCCCTGTGTCGTCGCTCGACTAATTTGCCTGAGGCTTGATGGCTCGTTCTCTAACTCGGCGTGAGGCCATCTCACTTTCCGGTCTGACGGTGGTCGGCGGTGCCGCAAGCGTGGCCTTGCAGCGATCGGCCCCGCTCGCGCGAGACGTGAGAGCCAGCGCAGCCGCCCGAACCATTTTGGAGGACGATAACTGGCCAGTGTACGGCCCCGATAACGCCGACCTGACGGTGGTCTGCTTTACAGATTACCAATGCCCCGCTTGCCGCTTTGCTGAGCCGAAGCTCGCTGAGGCAATCGAGAACGACGGCAAAACCCGGATCATTTACCGTGACTGGCCGATCTTCGGATCGCGCTCGATCGAAGCCGCCCGGGCGGCTCTCGCCGCGACGTACCAAGGACGATATCTGCCAATTCATCAGGCGTTGATGAAGTCGACAGCGGCGCTCACCTCCGAGGAGGTGATAGAAATAGCCCAAACTGCCGGCCTGAATGCGACAAACCTGAGGAAGGACTTGGTCACCCACGGTCCAGAGATTTCTCGCCGGATCGAGCAAACAAATCTCGACGCATCGTGGCTGCACTTACCTGGCACGCCTGGCTATCTGATCGGCGGTCTTTTGCTCGTCGGCGCTCACGCGACTGCAGAGTTCTCGCAGGTTTTCGCGAGCGCGAGGCATCTCTGAGCCTTTCTCTTGGTTCATGCGAGCCGGTGACGAATTCAAATCCGCTAGCAGAGGCGCAGTCCGCAAAGCCGCGCCGCTGTTTTCGGATTTGAACGAACGTCCGTTAATCGGAGCCGCAACCTGCAGTCGGAATGGCAGCAATGGGCGCATTGCTGTCGCGACCTTCTTTGTGAACGGATGTCCGCTTTCACCTGTCCGCCGCCCGAGAGCAGCCAGTCCGCTTCCCACCATTACCAGCCGCTTAGCTCGCAGTAGCATCGATGTCTGCGATGGGTGGAAAGCAGCCGCTATCCGCGCCATGGTCGTTTGGTCACTTAGCAGGCAAGATGGTGAATAAATGCGTTTTGTAGGGCGGGCTACAGTTGTGACAGCGGCGCTGGCTTCAGCCGGTGCTGCAACAAGCCCCGCCACTGTAGAGCAGATGGTTTGCTCGCCAGCCTCGATGTTCCTCGGCACGGTTTTATCAGCAAAAGCTGTGGAGTGCCGCAGGAAGGCAGGAGACGAGTGCGAGCCGACATATGTCGCCAAGCTAAAGATCAAAGTCGTGCGAGTCTTACAAGGAAGCAGCGACGGGTTGGCCGCCGAACAGATCATGGACGCGAATACGCATGTCTGCAGCGCAGCTCCTATACTCGTGGGCAAGGCCTGGTATGAAGTTTGCGGCCTTGGCGATCGGGACGTCACAATCCGGCGCGACAACGAGCCTGTCAGCGATGCGGACGTAGCAAAGGTCTTCGATGGCCGGAGCTTCTGGTTCTCTCGTTGGCAAAACGGAGACGTAATAACCTACATTCGACCGGGAGACGCGTTGGCCATGTGGAAGAACGTCTGTCCGACAAGTCGATACCGTATTCACTAAAGCGGCGCTTGGTGGATGACGTCGATGACGCATGATGAACAGCCTACCGTATCTTCACGGCTCGCATGCGCTGTGGTCGTGTTCGGCCTTGTATTTGCGATATCGGGAGTCTTACTCGTCAGTGCCTGTCATGCGGAGCCGTCAGAGACTGTTGCGCGCGGTCGAATTGGGCGGCTCATCGTCGCAGTGCCATCCGACCTGCTGCTCGGCGGCATGATGTACGAAGGCGAAGACATTTGGGATCCTTCGTCACGGGTCGAGCATCGTCCCGAAGGTCAGATCGCTTCATTCGATGTCGCGCTGGACCGCACGACTTGGCGGCTTGTGCATATGAAGCCGGAGTCGCGGTTTAAGGTACGCCGCGACCGGGACCGCTACATCACTGTCGAGGTCGATCGCCACCGCGTGCCAATCAACGATCGGGGCATCGAAGCTCGTCATCGTGATTTCGTCGTGGGCGTTATGCATCGGGACCTTCGGGACGAGCGCGTCGACGGCAATGGCCTGCGCGTCGTCGCGGTTCCGTCACCTACCGACCGCAACGAGATACAGGGCTTCAGCGCGAATTATTTCAGTGCGAAGCCGGCGGTGAACATCACCTGCAACAGGAGCGTGCAGGTCGTTGCGCCATTCGCCGACATTTCGACTTGCCTCGAGGATTTCGCGTTGGCGGGCGTCCCGAGCGGAGTTCGCGCCTATATCAACAAGACTGATCTGCCCAATTGGCGGAAGATCCATGACTCACTTGAACAGCAGCTCGGGCCTATGTTTGCGCGTCAGTGACGCCCCTTTCGGTAAAGAGCTAGGCCCCAGTGTCGGCCGCCGGGTGGGGATACTAACGACGGCGATGGGTCGAAGTAGACTATCGCGGAATGCTGAACCAACGGCTGCTTCCGCCCTGGTCTCGCTCGAAAGCAGCCGCTCCGGATTCCACCAGAAACGGGCGCTCGAGGCGCCGACCTGAGTGGCGGCAGCTGGCCGGAAAGAGACCTCGCGCGAGGTCCCGCCAGTGCTGCGGCTCACGAGCAGCAGCGCTGGCGGGCACAGCTTAGCAGCACCCGCTTTCTTCGCGGCGGCACGTCTTGAGCCCTCGTCTGAGCTGCTTGTCCAGAACGGCAAGATCGAAGTTCCCGGCCATTCGATTGTGAGAATTGCGCTCACACCGGTCGCGGGCCGCTATCCGCTGCGCTGCTCGCACACCTTGCACGGAGCATCTGGCATAAAAGGCGAAATCACAGTTCGCTGACAGGTATCGAGCATTATCTGCGTTCTGCGGAGGGTTCTCGACAGCCGACTGACGGCTTCGCCCTTAGCGAAGGGCGAGACTTGGCCCAAAAATCAGACAGTCCGGTCTTGAATTCGTGGCATCCTCCGTGCTGCTCCGTCAGCCGCGCGCTCGGTGATTTATCCGAATTCGAGATGGAATTGCGCCTTCTGTCGACTAGCGGTCCTGAGCCGCACGGGCGTCGAGAACCATGTCGTTCTGCTCAAGTCCGGAGCTGTCGAGCATTCGCCACGCGAAGAAGGCCGCCGCGCCAATCAGGAGGCCGACAACTAGGAAAAACACCAACTCCAGCAATGACCGGTTACGCTTCATGCGGGGGCTCTCCGATTTGTTGGCGAAGTCTCTTGATGGCTCGCTCCGTCAAGCTCACCGTGTCGCCAGCAAGCGTGATCTCGCCGCTATGGCGCATGTTGGAAAGCAACGCGGCCAATCGCGAGTCTTGCTGCACCCTCCCTTGCATCTGGGGATATGCGGCCAGAGCCTTGGAGAGGGTCGTTCGGCTACACGAACCGCCCTGCGCAGCGAGAGTCCGCCTCACACAATCATATTGCGAACCGAGAGGACTGAAGTAGAGCTGGCCTACGCGTCCATGCCTGATGGTTTGCTTTTTCGAGTGGCCTGACATCTTGGGGTGCCTACGGATGGAGCCGCCCAACGCAGCTGGCCTTAGAAACCTCAGTCTGAATGGTGCTGTGCTCGATCTGGTATCGCGCCTGCAGCATCTCCTGGACAGCTGAGCGCGTGCCGTCTGGATCAGCTCCCTCCTGAAGAACGACGTGCACCGTGCAGCTCACCTCGTCGTTGCTCATCGACCAAATGTGGAGATCGTGAAGCTCAGACACGCCGGGCGTAGCCGCAATCGACGAACGCACTTCCGCGAGCTTCAGGCCGGCCGGCACACCTTCGAGAAGGACGTTCACCGTGTCACGCAGCAAAACCCACGTGCGCGGAAGAACCCACAGCCCGATTCCCACCGCGACAACTGGGTCGACCCACGTCCAACCTGTGAAGCGGATGGTGAGCGCACCAGCGATCACCCCGACAGAGCCGATCATATCAGCCCATACCTCGAGATAGGCACCCTTCACGTTCAGGCTGGCATCCTTGCCTGCCATTAGCAGTCGCATTGAGATGAGATTCACGATGAGGCCAATCGCGGCAACGATCAGCATCCCCCAAGATTGAACTTCCTGAGGGGCGGTGAAGCGTTTGATCGCCTCCACGAAGACGTAGATGGCCACCCCGAAAAGGAGCACCGCGTTCAAGGAGGCTGCCAAGATCTCGAACCGGCGATACCCGAAGGTTCGCTTTTCATCGGGTGCCTTTTTGCCGAGGCGGATTGCCAAGAGCGCGATCACGAGCGCCATGACGTCGGTCATCATGTGCGCGGCGTCCGATAGCAGCGCCAGGCTGTTGAAGACGAAGCCGCCCACCACCTCTGCGACGAGGTATATCGTCGTCAGTCCGAGCGCCCAGCTCAGCATCTTCGCATTGGCGCCAGCGGCATGATTATGTCCGCCTGCGCCGTGATCGTGACTGTGAGCGTCTGTGGCGTGGCTATGGACGCTGCTCACTTGCCGCTGCCCTTCTTAGCGAGCCAAGCGCGCATGTCAGCAATCTCGCGCTTTTGGGCTGCGATGACCTCTCGTGCCAAGCGCCGCACGGCTGGATCGCGGCCGTATCTCAGCTCAATTTCCGCCATCGCGATCGCGCCTTCGTGATGGGGGATCATCGCTCGCATGAAATCAGCGTCGGCATCGCCGGTGAAGCGGACGTCCATCGCTTCATGCATTCGCGTATTCGCAGCGCGGTAGGCGGTTGTTGCTGCCGTATCCGTCTCAGCGGCTGGACGATTGTGCTGCCCGTGTTGCGACGGTTGAGCCGCCACCTCGTTGCTGCTCAGCACAGCCGCAAAAACGCCGATATAAGTCAAAATTCGACGTGGAATTAGCATCTATCTTTCCTTGAAGGTGGGGGCGAAAATCGCGTCGGGAACCGGTGAAGCATCGACTTAACTTCGCAGCTCACCCGGCCAGTTCTTCGATTGCGAGAAGGGCGAGGAAGCCGACGAAAAAGAAGGCGCTGATCAAAGGGCTGTCTGGCTTTCCGTGCGCCTCCACCAACAGCTCCTCAGTGACGAGGTAGAGCAGCGCCATCAGGCCGAAGCTTAGGAAGCCCGCGATCACGACGGGCGACAGGGTGGCGACCGGCAATGCGATCAAGGTCCCCACTGGCATGAGCAGGGCCAGACCAATGACGATCAGCATCACAAGCACGCGAGACCTAATTGTCTCTCCGAGCTCAGTCGTCAGCGTGACGCCGAGGAAGAGCACCTCAAGCGTAAGCGCGACCGTCAGCAGCACACCCGCCTTTGCGCCGGCGACGAAGGCCAGTCCCAGCACCAGCCCATCGATCAAGATGTCGATGCCGATCGCGCCAAGAAGGGCTGCAGGTCCCTTAAACCGCGATTCGAAGCTCTTGAGCGTAAGCATGACGGCCACGCCGGCAGCTCCTCCTAGGAGCGTCGCGGTGGGGCTGCCCTCATGCTTTACTTGTGGCAGGATTTCGGTTGCCGCCGCAGCGAACACGACGCCAGCGGCAAGATGCTGCATTGCGCTGGTAAAGCTTGGGCCCGGCTTGCGCAGGATTGAGACGATGGCGCCCAGCACCACGGCTAATGCTGGAATGATGGTGTAGGTCAGCGCGAGCATAGGATCGCTTCCGAGGTTGGACTGCAAGTAAAGGTCGGCTCGGTGGTTTGGTTCGAGCCGGTGCTCGGCCCATCCACCGTCAGCGTGCGACAGGGGGATCGCACACCACATCGCGGGGGAAGGCGATGCCGGGCCGTCCGGGGAGCAGTGAAGATCATCGGGACTGTCGATGGCAAATGCGGATATGACCGCCCGCAACCTGGAAGGCCGTGGTGCTGCCGACGATCGTGGCGCGCGTTCGCTTGCCAACGAACGTGCCTCCCGCGTTCAAGGCATTAAGCTGCTCGGTCGGTCCTCGGGGCAACCAAGTGACAGCCATTCGAAGGCCTTGATCAAGCAAGTCCACTTCGACTGAGGTACCGTCGTCGCAGCGCAACAGGGCTTGCCCGAAGGGGGCAGGCGTGGCCGCATTGGTGGGAGTTGATTTGGACAGGTCCGGTTGACCCTTGCATGCGGCAAGTCCGCTCAGGCCGACAAGCGTCGCCAGCGCTAACCCACGGCGATGCGGCCACTTACGCGGCCGCCCCTTGGGCACTACGGTCAGAACGACGCGCTGGAGGTTCACAATTTCCTCCAGCAATTCTGCCCACAGCGATGGTCGGCACTCGCCGTACGAAGCTCGAAGCTAAGCCTTGGAGGCATCACGCAGCCTCCGTCGGCAGAAAGATCAATTCGATTGCCTCGACTGTGATGAGGCCGATGCCGTGGAAACCGGCAAGGCTCGCCACGAACGACCTAAGCTTTGCCTCCTCATCAATGATCTCAATGACAACCGATCGCTCGTTCTCGAGGATGTGTCGTCGTCGAACATGCGCGGACCTGCCGAAGCCAAGCCGCGCATCGAGCACCGTTGCACCGGCAAGCCCGGCGTCGCGGGCACGTTCGGCGATGACCTCGAAGAGCCTTCGGTCACCGCTGAAGGCGCTCTCGTCGGTGTAGATGCGAAGCAGCTTATGGACGGTCATGCGAACGCCTCCTCAGTCTCGCTTGGTGCGGGATGCTCCGAGATGCTGCGCTCGGACTTGCCGAGCACCACCCGGGCGATGGCCGGCAGCACCAGCAGGGTCAGTATCGTCGCCGCGATCAGGCCGCCGATGACGGTGGTCGCAAGCGGCTTCTGGACCTCGGCACCCGTGCCATGGGCAAGCGCCATCGGTACGAAGCCGATTGCCGGCACAAACCCGGTCATGACCACAGCGCGCATCTTCTCGCGCATCCCTTCTCGGATTGCTTCTTCGAGAGGCGCTCCGTTCTCGCTTCGCTCCCGAATCGCCGACATGACGACCAGACCATTGAGCACCGCGACACCGGCAAGACAGATGAAGCCCACTGCGGCCGAGACCGAAAAGGCAATGCCTGTCAATGCAAGCGTGAAAACGCCACCGGCCAGCCCGAGCGGCACCGCGAGAAACACAGCTCCGGCACGTCCAAAGCTGCCGAGCGCGAGGTAGAGAAGGCCGAAGATCGCCGCGAAGCAGAGTGGCACGACGATCGACAGGCGTTTTGAAGCCGCCTGCAGGTTCTCAAACTGACCACCCCACTCGAGATAGTAGCCCGCCGGCAACTTGACCTTGGCGACCTTCGCCTGCGCTTCCTGGACAAACGAACCGGCGTCGCGGCCGGCAAGGTTGACCTGGACAACGACGCGCCGCTTGCCGTTCTCGCGGCTGATCTGGTTAAGTCCCTCGGTCAGCCGGATCTGTGCGACTTGCGCTAATGGCACTTGGCTGCGCGGGCGACCTTCCATTGCTGGAAGAAGCACTGGGAGTGCACGGATACTGTCAAGATTGGCACGCGTCGCATCTGGGACGCGTACGGTCACATCAAACCGGCGATCGCCTTCATAGACCAGTCCCGACTCGCGCCCTCCCAGCCCCGCCGCCACCGTATCGGCGACATCCCGCACGGTGAGGCCGAGCCGGGCGATTGCCACCCGGTCGAGCCTGACGTCGAGTGTCGGCGCACCGCCCACTTGGTCGGCTTTCACGCTGGCCGCCCCTGGAATGCCTTGAAGGACCCGAACCATCTCATTCGCGGCCTGCGACATCTTGTCGAGATCGTCGCCGTAGAGCTTGATCGCGACGTCGCCGCGAACACCAGCGATCAATTCGTTGAAGCGAAGCTGGATCGGTTGGCTAACCTCATACAGGTTGCCGAGCTGCCCACCCGCCGCCTTTTCGATTCTGGCTATCGCATCGGCTTTTGTCTCTACGTCCTTCGGCCACTCCTCCTGAGGCTTGAGGATGACAAAGCCGTCAGAGACGTTGGGCGGCATCGGATCGGTCGCGACCTCGGCCGTACCGGTCTTCGAGAACATGGTCTCGACCTCGGGCAGCTTCTTCACGGCCGCCTCGACCTGCCGCTGCATAGCGAGCGATTGTTCGAGGCTGACCGACGGCACGCGTGTTGAGGCGACCGCCAGGTTCTTCTCATCGAGTTGAGGAATGAATTCCGAGCCGAGCAGCCCGAAGGCGGGAAAGGCCAATAGGAAGAAGGCGAGCCCGGCAAGGATGAATGGCCATGGCCGTGCGATCGCCTTGTCGAGCAGCGGGACGTAGCGATCCTTGGCTTTGCGGATCAGCCACACGTCTTTTTCGGCAATCTTACCCCGGATCAGGATTGCTACCATCGCCGGCACCAAGGTGATCGCGAGGACGAACGCCGCCACCAGCGCGAGCATGATGGTGATCGCCATCGGTGAGAAGGTCTTGCCTTCGACCCCGGTGAAGGTGAGCAACGGAGCAAAGGCGAGCAGGATGATGGCCTGACCAAAGACGGTCGGCTTGATCATCTCCTGCGCCGCTCGCATCGTCTCCTCAAGACGTTCGCGAAGATTGAGCAGGCGGCCTTCATGCTCTTGCCGTTGCGCAAGCCGCGCCAGGCAATTCTCGATGATGATCACTGCGCCGTCGACGATCAGGCCGAAGTCGAGCGCGCCGAGGCTCATCAGGTTTCCGGGCACCCCAAACGCGTTCATGCCCATCGCCATCATCAGGAATGAGAAGGGGATGACGAGAACGGCGATCAGGGCTGCCCGCCAGTTTCCGAGCAACAGAAACAGGGAAGCCGCGACGAGGATTGCGCCTTCGGTGAGATTGCGTTCGACGGTGCCGACCGTGGCACCGACCAGCTTGGCGCGATCAAGCACAACCTTAACCTGAATGCCTGGCGGCAGCGTCTTGGCGATCTGATCGAGCTTCTTGGAGGCATCCTCCGCGACAATGCGGCTGTTCTGACCGATCAGCATCAACACCGTGCCAATCACGGCTTCCTGGCCGTTCATGCTGCCGGCACCGGTCCGCAGATCGCCACCGACTTTCACATTGGCGACTTGGCCGATCGTGATCGGCACCCCGCCGCGCGTGGCAGCGACGGCGTTCTGGATTTCGTCAACGGTGCGGACGCGAGAGTCGACGCGGACGAGATACGCCTCGCCGCCCTTGTTATAGTAGTTGGCGCCAACCGCCAGATTGGCGTTTTCGAGGGCCTGCCCGAGTTCACTGTAAGAGATACCGAAACTGGCGAGCTTTACCGGATCAGGTTCGACAACGAACGTCTTGGCATAGCCGCCGATTGAATCGACGCCGGCGATGCCGCTTACCGAACGAAGCTGCGGACTGATGATCCAGTCTTGAACTGTCCGCAGATAGCTGGCCTTGGCCGTCGCATCGATCAGCCGCTCACCTTCTGGCGTGAGATAGCTGCCGTCCGGCTGCCAGCCGGGCTGGCCCGCAACCTTCTTGGCGCCGCGACCGTCGGGATTGGCATAACCTACGGTGTACATCACGATCTCGCCGAGACCCGTCGTGACCGGCCCGATCTGTGGCTGCACGCCGTCCGGGAGGTTCTCTGTCGCCTGCCGAAGCCGTTCGCCGACCTGCTGTCGGGCGAAATAAAGGTCGGTGCTGTCGGTGAAGATCGCCGTGACTTGGCTGAAGCCGTTGCGCGAGATGGAGCGCGTCGTTTCGAGACCGGGGATGCCGGCCAGCGATATCTCGACGGGATAGGTGACGAGCTTCTCGATCTCCACCGGTGATAGGCGAGGATCCACGGTGTTGATCTGGACCTGTTTGTTCGTGATGTCGGGAACAGCGTCGATCGGCAGCTTGGTTAGCTGCCACAGGCCCAGCCCGGCGACGACGAGAAACAGGGCGACTACCGCCCAGCGTGCGCGCACGCTGAGCGCCATGAGGTTGGCGATCATCGGCTCACTCCTCCTCACCGGCGCCCTTGGCGAGCTCGGCCTTGAGCAGGAATGCATTTGTGGTCGCGATCACGCTTCCCGGCTCGAGACCTTTCAAGATTTCGATACGGCCGCTGCTGCGCTGCCCGAGCGTCACTGTTTGAGCCCTGAATCCCTGTCCTGTGCGGACAAAGACCACGTCTCGGCCCTCCAGCGATTGGACGGCATCCTCGGGCACGACGATGGCGTTCGAGACTGAAGCGCCGCTGGGAAGCAACCGCACTCGCACGGCCAGCCCCGGCTGCAGCGTTCCCGGCACATCTAGAACTGCAGTCGCCGAGCGGGTTTCTGCCGCGAGCGCCGGCGTTACAGCGCGGACTCGCCCCTCGATCGCCCGTCCGTCGGGCAGCTCGATGATCGCTCGATCGCCGCGAGCAAGGCGTTGCGCATCGGTTGGCCCGACGGCCGCCTCGATCTGAACCTTGGACGGATCAGAGACGCGCATCAACTCGGTTTCCGGCTGGACGAAAGCGCCCAGCGTGATGTTCTCGGATGTGACCCGCCCGGAAATTGGACTGGAAACGACTACGCCGCGCCCGTTCGCCGTTACCCGCGCAGCGATTGCGGCTACGCTCGCACGCCGAGCCTCTGCAGCGGCGGCGGCGGCCTCAGCTTGGGCCTGCTCCAGCTCGACCCGTGCCGATACTTTCTGTCGATAAAGGTAGGATTCACGCGCCAGTGCTTTCTGCGCCAGCACGGCCTTGGCTGCTGCCGCGCTGCGATCGGCGGCGATCTGCGCGGCATCTCGGCTCTCGACGATCGCCAAGGTCTCCCCGGCGCGGACTGGATCTCCCAATCGCTTGAACAACCGTGTGACTGCGCCCCCCGCGCGGGCGGTGACAATCGCCTCCCCTTGCGGCGAGGCATTCACGATTGCCTGCGCAATGATCTCGGACCCAAGGCCGCCCGCACGGACGGTCTCCGTCGCGATGCCCACCTGACTGATGGCCTGCTGCGTCATCGTTAGGCTGTCGGGCGTCTTATTTTCCGCTGCTGCCGGCGCGGAACCGTTGCCGCTCGCCATTTCGGTTGCGGGGGGGGTGTCGGTACTGAACTTTGCGAGTGCGAAGCCGCCAAGGGCGGCTAAGAGCGCGATCCCGGTCGCGCCGCCAAGCAGGCGCCGCTTCTGACTGGCATCCTGATCGATCATCGATTGTCTCCAGGAATATGGGGGGCCGGCGTCGTGAGCCGGTCGAGGCGCGCCTGCGCGTCGTGATAGGCGGCAAGCGCGTCGATGTAGGTTTGGCGTGTTTGCGAAAGGGTGCGCTCGGCATCGAGCAGCGCGATCTGATCGAATTTACCCGCCGAGTAGCCGACCCGCGCGATCCGCGCCGCTTCCTGCGCTGCAGAAAGGGCTGGACCGCCGGCGGCACGTGCAGTGGCCCCGGCGTTGGCGACCTCGGCCTGAGCATTGGCAATGGCCTGTCGCGCTTCCACTACTGCAAGGCTCCGCAGCGCGATGGCCTGCGTCTGCTCAGCCCGTGACTGCGCAATCAAGGCTCCACCGTTGTTAAACAGTGGAATTGGAATTGCGACGCCAAACACGGCAGCGGTGTCATTGGTGGCCGAAAGCCGCCTCGCTCCGGCGCTGACCGTCACGTCCGGAACTCGCAACGACCGTGCCACCCGAACCTGAGCGCCCGCTGTCCAAATGTCAGCCAGCGCTGCTGCAAGCGTCAGCGTCTCGTCCACCGAGAATGAGCGCAACGGCCCCACGTCATCAATACGGTCGAACCAAGCACGGTCGAGCGGCCCATCTACAGGCTGCCCAAGGATCGTAGACAAGCTCAGGCGAGCGGCCTGCTCTTGTCGGGCGGCATTGTCAGCTGCGATCTGCGCGTTGACCCGTAGCACTTCGGCCCGTTGCTGCTCGATTGGACCAACGTCGCCGACTTTGACCCGCTCGCTGGCGATGCGGAGCGCATTGCCCGCGATGGCAGCTTGCTCTCGCAGCACCTCCGAGCGACGTTCGGCAGCGGCTGCCGCCACGTAGAGTTGCGTGATACGGAGGCGTAGATCGGCTCGCGCAATCTCCGCCTGAATTCGTGCGCGCGTCAGACGGGCATCCGCCAAGGCGACCCGCGCCGACCGCTTGCCGCCAAGTTCAAGAGGAAGCGCGACGCCAACCGTCGTTTCTGAGCTGCGCAGACCGCGATAGGCACCGGTTCCAGCGACATTCTCGACCTGCGCCTGCACTTCAGGGTTTGGGCGAAGGCCGGCCACGCTCCGCGCGGCCGTCGCCGCCGCAACACCGGCGTTAGCGGCTCCGACCGATGGTAACTCGGTTGCTCCATCTGCCACCTCGGAGCCAAGGGCGGTGCCCGTCGCCACGCCGTCGGGCGATGAGGCTGGCGCGACGTTGCCAACCTGGAGTGCTCGGCTCAGCGAGAAGAGTGATGATGGTATCTGGGCGTCGATTGCCGGTACGCCCGGCAATGACGACACCTGTGCCCCTGCCATCGAGGCGAGGGACGCCGCAGCCGACACGGCCGCGATCGTGCGTAACATGAGATGAGGACTCCTGACGGATCATGATTTCCCCGCGCGGCAAGCCGGCGGGGTCAGCGGATCGTCAGGCTTGCGGAGGCCTCAAAGCTGGATCTGCCGCTGATCCCGGCAGAATTGATGCGACGTGATACGCCAGCGATTTAGGCAGCTTCGGCATCCACGATGATGCCGGAAGTTTGACCGGTTCGGCTAAGTGGTCGCTATGGCAACCGCCGTGGTGATGTGGGTAGCTCTTGTCACTGTCCGCTGGCACCTGGTCGGAATCACCCGGCGCATGACCCGCTGAAACCTGCTCACCAATGGGCGCTTGAGCAGAGATGCTGATGTCAGGAAGCTCTAGCGCATGCGCCATCGGAGCCGCTCCCAATGAGACGACGAGCGCGACGAAAGCAAAGATGTTCAGCAAGAGCCTCACTGGGAGGCTCCTAGCAGCGACCGGAGTGCCCTGCTAGTCGTTCATTCTGTACGGCTGTCATCTACGGTAGATGGGACATTATCACCATCCCACCGAGGAACGGAAATACCTTTCCATCTGATCGAGGATGATCGAGCCATCAGAGAGGACCGCCTCCAACGGCGATCGACCCCCTAGAAGGCTATCTCCGCGCCAAGGCCGACGCCACCATTCACCGTAATGTGGCTGACGGTAGTAAGCCAATCTGAGCGATGCATGAAACCGCGCTAGGCGCCGGACCAACACGAGATCATCATCGGTAGGCGATCGATAATGATGGCGCCACTGCCACATCCACTTCGAGGGAAGGCCGGCGACCTTCTCGAAAGTTTCATCGTCCATCGCCCAAGCGGCGGCGAGCAGGTCAAAGAGTTGTGCATCGTTCTCGATCGCGACCCGGCGCGCGAGGTTAGCGCTGGCTTCTTTGAGCCCCTTCAATTGACCAGATGGGCCAATGAGACGGTATCGCGTGTTCATGGTGGTGATCACGCCGTTAGTGCGGCGCGAACCTTTCAATACCGCTGAGGTGACAATTGCATAGCCGTCGGGCCAGCGCTTCTTGCTGTCCCGAAACACCCGCCCTATCGCCACAGTCGCATCATCGACCTTCATGAACGACCATTCGTGCAGCTCAGCATCGTGGCTTGAGGACGGCCGTGGAACGTCACCGCGTTCATCCCCGGCCCCATCGATCTTGCGGACCATCAATTCGCGAACCTTTGCTCGACGTGAAAATCGAGCCCTTCAGCGAAAGTCGATTCAGGATCGTGCTGAGCAACAGTTAGAACATGAGCCATCGCGCCTGACACGAGCGCAGCCGCGAGAGGCTCGCTCCAATCGAAACCACGCTGGATGCGCGCCTCGCCCTCAAGGACAGCTCCATATCGCATGCGCAGTCGACGCCGCACCTCTTCCTCAGCGTGAGCGATCATTCCGCTATAAATCTGGACGCAACCAGACCGGGTTTCGGCTGCGATTACTGCAGTGAAAAGAGCAAGCGGCGAATGATTCGCTCTCGGTCCGCCGGTCGATGCTTCTGCAACGTAGTTGAGGCGCTTTCTGGCCCCCTGGCTAAGAAAATCTGACGCCGGCAATCCTTCCAGGGCAGATGGATGCACGTCGGACCCAAGCGAGAGGCCGTGAAAGACAATGGCGCGGCGAAAGCCCTCCTCATGCCGACACGTCGCCACCGCACTGCGACCGTCAAACAGCGACTTAGCGCCGAAGAGCCAATCCAGCGGATCACCCTCAAGGCGGTCACGAACAAAACGCGCCCCTGTCTCTACGGCCACGCTAAGAACGCGAATGTCAGCCAATCCCAAACGGGTTGGATTGTCAGGCGTCGGAAAGCGCGGCCGCAAGCGTCCCATGGAATGCGCGCTGGTTGTACGTCGCTCAAATCTCGTCATCGTCCTGCCTTCGCGAGCCAGCAGCGGCCCTGAGACGCATTGATAATCGCCAAGCTCTTAAGTTTCGGTGTATCCCGAAACGACGATATTATTTCGTGTCGCTCTAGCGCATTGGCCTCGGCCCGCCTAGAAGAACGTCAGCCCGGTTCGATGTTGGGGAACATCTTGGGCGATGAGGACGATGGAAGAAAAGGATGCCGTTGCGGCATTGGGCGCGCTTGGCTTCGACACGAGGCTGGCAGTCGTTCGCCTGCTTTCCGCAGCAGGTAAGGAAGGTCTTGCGGCCGGCGAAATCGCTCGCAAACTTCAGGTGCAGCAAAATACATTGAGCGACCACCTCGGTTTGCTTGCCCGGTCTGGGCTTCTCAGCACGGAGCGTTGCGGCCGATCAATCATCTATCGTCTGGATACAGGTTCACTCCAGGCGCTCCTCGATTTTCTAAGGATAGAGTGCCTGGACGTTCGATCCGCGAATTAGACGATACAGGTTCACGCCGAGCCGAGCAGGTATACACCAAGTAAGTTCAAGTTTCGCCTCCGAACACTTCGGAGGTATGAAAATGACGCAAGATGGTCGCTTGACTTCTCTCGCGCCCAAACACTGGTCGCGGGCGCTCGACGTGGCGGCGGTGCTTGCCCACTATCGCTCCCTTCCATCGCCGACCGTCGCGGACGTCGACGAGGCAGCTTCCAAGCTCAACATCAAGCGGCGGGCGTTTTATTCGATGCTTCAGCGGTCGAACAATCCATCGCCTAAAGTCGTAAGAGCGCCGCGAAATCATCCTGACGGCACGGACTTTAGCAAACGAACTCTCGTCAAAAAGCGGCGAGAAAAGAATGCCCGAGTTCTGAGCGACCTGCCCGATGACGAACGGTTTGCGATCGATCACACCGGACTGGAACTGGCAATCAAGACTCCGATGGGAAAGGCTCCGGCCTACCTTTCCGTGGTGATCGACCGCGCCAATGGAGCAATCCTTGGTCATAGCCTTGGCCTTGAGCCGCCCTCACCGGCGTCGACCCTCGAGGCCTTACTCGACTGGGCGAAACAAACCTCATCTTCGCCATTTGCGAACGTGCCCGCGATCACCATGCACAGCGAGACGAAACGCCACTGGGGTCCGCTACGCAAGTCGTTGCGTGCTGCCGGCGTGAAGACGAGCGGCCGTCACATGCAACAGCTCTCGAAGGGCAACTTCCTTTTCGAACGCATGGCACAGATCGGTCGTGTCCCTATGCGTCCCCGCCTCAATCATGAGCGCCTTACCACCCTTATCGCGGAAGTGCCCCCCGTGCGACTTGAGGACGCGCGCAAGACTGTGGCCCACTCGATCGCGCTCTGGAACGCGGACCGCGAGGTCCTGTACCCGTTCCGATTGCCGGCAGCATTCAGTTGCGACCTCGGATCACGTCAAAGTTAGCGCTTGGTGGCGTGCAAAAGCGCGTGCCACTCGGCTGAATGCCGAAGCATTGTTTCCAGGCTACCAAACACCCAACCCAAGCCGTGATTGTTTGAATCTTGACGATGCAGGGGGCTCGCGGAGGCCAGTTTCTCGTTCCATGCTGTAGCAAGAGCCGCAATCGCTGCCTGCGCCTCATTTGCTTCAAGCCTCGGGAATTTGGCGGCCGCCTCCGAAGCCGGAACGAGGGCGTGCTCGGTGCGACGGGGCAGAAAATCTAGCCAACCAAGTTTTCGACCAAGAACAGCAGTCAGGCGACGGCCGTGCCGGCGTTCGCCCTTTGTCGTTGTTAGGGCCGTGATGTCACTGAGCGCTGCATTCCGGCTCCACTGTCTCGCCTCGTCTGCAAGCTCGTCAGGCACGATCCACTCAATGGTCTCGGGCCAAATAACGTTTTCGAAGCGATCCCAAGGCAGCGTGCTGCGGCGCGTCTCCCAATCCAGAAGAAGCCGCGCCAGGCCGGAATCTGTTTTTCCGCACTGACCCACGCCGACGGCAAGAATCAACCGTGTGCCGACATCGGCCACCACGTTGATCAGGCCAAGCCTCTCCTCCTCTCCGGTCAGCACAAATGCTGCCGCCGTTTGATCGATCAGGATCTCGCGTCCGAGCAAGGCATCACCAGCCAAAGGCGCGATATTCTTCGCCTGCAGCGCGGCAAGCCGCAGCCGAATGGTGCGATCACTTGGCGGCTTGATCTGATGCAAATCGCATTCTGATCTGACCGCTTCAATCACCCGTGTTGCCGAACTGCTGGGATCACCGCGCAATACGTTGCCGATGGTTTGCTCGACCAAGTCACCCAAACCTGGTTCCAAAGCCGATGGACGACGATAACCTGTCTTTGAAGGCGACAAAGCCTTGATCGGCCCGTCCAAGCGTAAGCGTGCGACCAGATTATAGAAGTTTCGCCGCTTCATACCCAGGCGAGCCGCCTCCGCGTCTGCGCTCGCGGTGCCCGGCTCCTTGTCGAACCGCGCGATCGCTTCGAGCCGAGCAATGATCGCCTCCCTCACAGAGGGGGGAAGCGCGAGGATGTCTCGAAGCTCGCCGGCAGGGCTCCGCTCGCTCCCCTCGGGAAGATAGTGCGACAGGAGCGGAAGGAGGCGCTCATTCAGTTCGTCGTCTGCCATGCATCTACCTTAGCGTGTCTTCCCGGTTTCATCAACGTAGAATCTATCTGTTGCACAAGCTCCCAAGCTTTATTATGTGCACTGTATTGGTTTTACGATTGAGGTTATCGCGCTTATGCCGTTGTTCGTTCTTCGCATGTTCGTCAAAGCGCTTCGGCTGCAAGATGCGTCCAATTACCTAGTCCGGGACGTGCCCGAGTGGTCACGGCGCGGTGCCGAACGGCGCGGGCGCTGGATCGGCCACCATGGCTCGGCTCGTTCGTGAGCAAGACCCGTCGCAAGACGGACGGCGGCACTTTCGCTGCTGATGGCCAAAATGATCGAGCGAAGGTGATCTCGATTCCGGTCTCGCAGGAAATCGTCAGAGATTTGCCGCTGCCGCTGCAAATGCGTGATCCGTCAATTCTCCCGTCCCGCGCTAACCTCATCGCCGCCAGCGCGCTCGAAGGAAAGGCTGACCCAAACTTCGTCCTTACCGCCGAGATGAAGGTCAGCTCCGACGGTGGATCGCTGCGATTGATGAGTGGCGCGTCCGGGCACGAAACCGGGTGGTTCCCGAGCTGGAAACGCAAGCGCCTTCAGCACTGGGAAGGAATGACCCAGCTCTACACTCTGCTCAAAGCCGAGTGCGACCACGACGTTCTATGGGCGCAGTCAGAAGCTCGCCGCTTTTGCTTCATGCTGGACGGCCGCTGGCGCGAATACACTTGCGACGTGGAAATCATGATGGCCGACGGGACCCGTCGGATCATCGAGAACAAGGCCGACGAACGTTCATTGCGCGACCCCGATTATCGCCTGACCCTCGCAGGCGTTCACGAAATTTGTCGCCGGGTTGGCTTCCAGTTCGAGGTCGTCATGGCGGACGAAGTGTTCGTTGATCGCCATCATCGCGATAACATCGAACTCTTTGCCGGGAGGGCGTTCACCACCGTCACGCCAAAGCACTTGCGGACAATCGATGCCTTCGCCGCCAAGGAGGGTGATGTCACGACCTATGGCGCAATGGCAGCGCTGCTCGAGCCTGATTTCCCGCCGCTTGGTAAAGCCGTCATGCAGGCGCTCTGTGTGCGCCGAAAGCTTGAGATCGATCTTACCGGTCACTTGAGCGACCGGACTCTCGTGAAGATCCATTGAGCATGGTCTCTTGCCTCATGGCTGCGGAGGCCCTCAAATCTCCGGTTCCGCTCGAGACCCCTTTGACGTGTCAATTGACCGTCAACGCTTGCCTCATTGGCATGCCGATCAGACCGGCGATCATCGACTCAAGCTAGTCTCGGCCGCGCTCGTAACTACAGCGAAGCACACCACCCACCCGCGACCACCTCACACCGAGACCGATACGGTCGGCGGAAGGCCGACCTGCGTCCATCAACATAGGAATTCCACATGAGCCAGCTGCCTCACTACAACTATCCGGCCAACACGCTTCTCGAGATCGATGGCGCCCAGTACCATCCCCAGCCGTCACCGGTCCCGGGACGGCTTCACCTCATCCACGTCATCACCGGGCAGCCCTTTCTTTGTCCTGACCACGACGGCACCATCAGCTATCCGACGCCCGAGGCGCTCGACGAGCTGAAGATCCAGGGGCGTCTCCGTGAAATCTATCCCGAGCCCTTGCTCAATGCACAGAAGATCGCTGCCAAGACTGAGTGGGACCATTCCGACTGCCTCGCACTCGATCCCGGCTCGGAGAAGATGCTCGTGCAATGCGAGTTGCTCGACGAGAACAATGTTCCGAACGGCATCAAGGCAATGCAGATCGCATTGCCTCACCTTTGGACCGACGAACTTCGGCAGAAATACGGCGAACACGACAACATTCACAACATCAGGCGTTGGCGCAGTGAGCGCGGGGTGAAGGGCCGCCGCACCTGCAAGGACATGGTGCGGATGAACGGCAAGGTGCCCCGTGCGCCTTGGCTCAACGACGTGGTCGAGCAGATCAAACAGAAGCATGCTATGCGCTGCGCGGCGACGGAAGGTTCATTCATCGACCACCTCGCACTCGCTTCCGCAGAGCTGACCCTGGTCAACAATGGGCATCATCCCTTCTATCCCGCACCGGATACGCCCTACCGGTGCTTCAGCTACGCAACCTTCCGGCGCGCCTGTCGGAAGATCATCGGGAGCGAAATCGACGAGGCGCGGCATGGCCCCGATTACGTCGAAGCCAAGCACAAGGGGGCGGGAAAGAAGCTCACCGCCAATCGCATCCTGCAGCGTGTGATCATCGATCACACCGAGCTCGACTGTTTCATCGTCTCGGATGAAGCCAAGCCATGGTGCGCCGAGCGCGCGTGGCTCACGCTGGCCATCGACGTGCATTCGCGCGCCTGCCTTGCCGCGCTCGTCACCCTCCTTCCGCCGAGCTACTGGACGGTCTTCGAGATCGTGCGGCGTATGTTGCTGCCCAAGCGGCCGCCGTCGCGCCTCGTTGAGCGTTTTCCGATCCTGCGCCGGCTTTGTGGTCGACCGACGGAAATCATCGTCGACAATGGCGTCGAGTTTCGTTGCAAGAGCATGCGCGATTTTGCCCGCAGCACCGGCATCAGCATTCGCCACGCTCCCATCAAGAAGCCGCGCTACAAGGCGATTGGCGAACGAGCTTTCGGCACCATTCCCGTCTGGCTCCTGGAAGGGCTGCCCGGTCACACAAAAAGCATTCAATACAACCGCATTGCCAAGAACGAACCGCAAGCCAAAGCCGAAGTAACTCTACTCGGACTGGAGGCTCGCGCGAACTGGACCACCGGCGAGTATAATGTTGCTCCTCACGAGGGCATCGACAATCGCCCTCCAGCCCTCATGTTTCAAAATTCGGCCAATGCGCACGGCATCGATGTCATGTGCGATATCCGCGCAGCCATGATTAACATCATGGAAGTCGAAGAAAACGTACGGATCACGAACTCTGGCGCCCGTATCTTCGGCTTGCGGTATCATTCCGTCCGGAACGTTCCCACTCTCCTCAACGACAATTTGCGCTTTGAGCCCCGGCGCAAGAAGGACGATGCCGTCGGCATCACCACCAAGGTCAAGTTCGACCCTTCCAACATCGCGACGGTCCACGCGTGGAACCGCCACACCCGCACCTACGTGACACTGGAATGTGAGGATGCGTCCTACAGTGACGGCATGCCGCTGGCGTTCCATCAAAGCCTGATGGAACGTGCCGCCGCCGAGGGCCGGGCATTCTGTTCTGAGGACGAGCGGCTCGAGTTCCGCGCTGTCCGCATTGCCGCCATCAAAGATGTCGCCCCGAAGGCAAAAGCCCGCGAAAAGGCCGAACTCGCCCGCCTCTACGAGCATCCGCGCATTCGCCAGCTTACCGGCAATATCGTGAGCGTGGACTTCGACGTTGCAGAGGCTGTCCCTACCGACGGGTTCATCACCCACGACCAGGCTTCGCAGACGGCGTTTGACGTCGAAGTGATGACCGGAGCGCCGCCCCGGCACCGCCGGACACCTGCAAAGGGTCGCTCAGATCGGCGCAGTCTTCCCGACACCGCCTCCAAGGGGGATGCAGCACCGATCAAGCGCAATAAGCGCTCGCGGGCCGCTGGTGGGGAGTACGCAGCATGAGCGCCATTCAAAACATGCGCGATCGTAACGATCGCGTGGCCCGTGCGCGCCTCGCTATTGGCGAAATCTCGCTACCCTATGCTCCACAGATCGAGTTGAAGGTCGCAATCGACGAACTGCGGCAAACCGCACAGCTGACCCGTGGCCGTCCACAGCGTGGCGTGCACCTGTTCGGTCCGTCGTTCGCGGGAAAGACCACAGCGGCCCGCGACCACGCCGAGAAAGTCTTCGCCGATGAGGGTAAGGCCTTGGGCACCCTGCCCATCGCGATCGCCACGGTCGATCCCGACGGCTCTCTCGCGAGTGTCGGCACGGACATCCTTCGCGCCTTGGGGGAGCCTCGACCAGATCGAGGCTCCGCCAGCTTACGCTGGGAGCGCGTCTGGAACTGCCTGCCCGATCGGGGCGTCCAGATCCTGGTGCTGGACGAATTCCAGCGAGCAGCCCGCCGTCCGACCATGAGCCCGGTCATCGCAGCCAAGGTGCAGGACATGATGGAGGCCGGCTTATGCGCGGTCGCCTTCCTTGGACATGAGTCAGCGCACGACGTGTTCAAATCTGCGAGTGATCTCTCCAATCGCCTCGACGTCCCGGTGACCATGGGCCAGCTCGATTGGAATGACAGCGACGATCGATCGCTCTTCTGTGATTTCGTTGATCGCTACGATCACGCGCTCGTTTCGTCCGGCGTTACCAAGGCCCTTTCGGGCTTGGTTGCGGACGAAGACCAGCTTCGCCTCCTCCACGAAAGCGCCAATGGTCTGATCGGCCAGTTCTGCCGCATCATCGAAACAGCGGCCATCGCCATCGTTCGTGCAGGCGAAGCCTCGATTTCGTGGAACGACGTGAGCGACGCGGTGGATGACTGGTCGATCGCCAATCGGCGCATTGACTACAACCCGTTCCACGACGGATTTCAGTCGTGAAATCGGTCGTTCCCATCGTCGGCGAGTCCCTCAACAGCCTCCTGCACCGGTGGGCTGCTGCAAACTTCATCGACAGCATGATCGATGTGACCGGCCACGGCGGTGTCGAATATCCCAACGCGCAAGATGCCGCTCTCAACGAGCGCCGTGATCTTGCTTCCATCGCTGAGCGCGTCGGTCTTTCGATATCTGAGCTGGAACGGCGCCGGCTCCCGCTCACCAGCGACGGACTTTCGCGAGAGATCAATGGGACGATCATCCGCAAAACAGACTTGGAGGTCTTCGAACGGCGCTTCGCGCCTGCGAGCCTCAGCATCTCGCCGCACCATCGAACGACGTGGATGGTGCGCACCATCTCGTTTTGTCCGGAGAGCTGGCAATATCTCCAGAACCGCTGTCACCGGTCTTCATGCGGCGCTCTGCAAGGATGGGTACGGACGTTTGGCATCGATCGCTGCGATCGCTGCCTCGCCGACCTTTCACAAGGCGCCGGCGGCTTCGTCCCCGAACCCGAGCGAGCGGCGCTGACCAATGTTGTGAACCTGTTCAGCCCCTGCCCAGAAGTTCGCAAAGCGGCTTTGGCCGGCCTCTCACCTGCCTTGGACACGATGACGACCGCCGCCGCCTATGAGCTCCTCATCCGAATCATGAAGGTGATCGACCCACAAATCACGCTGAGCCGGACCACTACCCACCTCGGGCAGCCCGAGGCGCTGTCCAGCTCGATGGCAAAGGCATGGGAAATCCTATCCCACTGGCCCCATGCCTTCCTCGATCTTGCCGCTGACCGGCTCGCGCCGAGGCACGGCCGTGATGACGGCAATGAAGGCGAAACCATGCGCTTTCTCAATCTATGGCGCAGTCGGTCCACGCCAGCCGATCCCATCGTCTGCACCGTCGCAGAGAAGCTGTGTCGTTCCGTCGATATCGCCGATCCTGCTAATGAAGGTCGATTCATCGGTCTCTCGCCAGCGGCGGCCCAGCTTGGTCTGAAACAATCCCGACTTTCGACCTTGCGACGTGACGGTGTGCTCAAAACCAAGTTTGCTATCCGCCGCGACAGACCACTCGCGTCCTTCTGCCCCATCGAAATCGCTTCGCTAAACGACGGTTGCAAGGATCGGATCTCGCTCGAGACCGCCCGGTCTCAGCTGGGCATCAGCGCCCATGGGGTCGAGCAGCTCTTGGCTCTCCGTCTGATTGACGAGGTCACTCATCCTTACTTCAAAGAGAGGTATCACTGGCGCCCCGTTAGTCGCCAGTCGGTCGAAGGTCTGTGCCGACGCCTCGAAGAGTTTTCTCAGATTCTGGGTGTCGAAACCGTCCGCTTGCCAATCGCAATGACCAGCATCGGTGGACGGCTCAAACCTTGGGGAGTTATCTTCGAACGGTTCTTGGACGGGGGTCTCGACTATGAGCTTGAGGCAGGGCCTGGTCCTCTAGTTCGGCGCATCAAGATCGCAGCGTCGGCAGTCCCCGTGTTGGCCGAAGTTCATTTCGATCCAACGCTGGTCACGTCTGATTTCGCCGTCACCATGTCAAAGCGAGATGCGGCCGAAACACTCAATCTTGGCCCGGTTCAGGCGACAGCACTGCTCTCGAGCCAATATACGCCGCGCGGGTCGCGCTCGCCCGTTGTGCCGCACGACGATGTCCAACGATTGGCCCAGCGATACATCAGCACCGCCGAATTAAGCTGGCGCCTCGGAAAGTCCAAGCAGGCCGCTTACTTCGCGGCAAAGGCTGCTGGCGTGAAACAGATTTATCCGGGTGGCTTCTGCCGATCTGACGCGATCGCGCTGCTCAATCTCAGCTAGACCGACGTCAACTGGAAGGAACGGGCCGCTGGAATTAGCGGCCCGTTTTTTTGTGCTTGGCTTCCTTAGGAGCAACCTTGTGAAAACCTGATCGAGTTAGGAGCATCTCTGAGCAAATGCTCTTTGATGAAAAAGTGATACCCATGGGGGAAGAAGAGCAGGTCTAAGGCCCTTGGACATCCTTTCCCAAAACCGGTCAGGTAAGTTCGGCGAGCATCTCTTCCGTGCGATGGAGGCGGGCGTCCACGTCGTCGAGCGCCTCTCGAAGCAGGAAGCGATCGCCTTTCTCCTCCAGGTCGGCCGGCAGCTTGTCGACGCTTCGACCCGGGCGGGGCGTGAAGGCGATCGCGGCCGGGCCCGCGTCCACCTTGGCGATGTTCGCACTCCGCGCCAGCACCCGCACCCTCGCGGCCGCAAGTATCAGTTGCACTTCGGCGGGCAATTCACCGAAGCGATCGGTCAGCTCCTGCTCGAACTGCTCGAGCGCGCCGATTTCTTTCAGGCGGGCAAACCGGACGTAAAGTCCGACCCTGATCTCCTCGTCGGGAATCCAGCTTTCGGGCAGGTGCCCGCCGGAGCCGAGATTGAGCTGCGGAGTCCAGTCGTCCACCGCCTCACCCCGCGCCTCGCGCAGCGCGCGTTCGAGCAGATGCTGATAGAGATCGACTCCGATCAGCTTGACGTGGCCCGACTGCTCGTCACTCAGCAGGTCGCCGGCGCCACGCTGGTCGAGGTCACGAGCGCTGATCTCGAAGCCCGCACCCAAACGGTCGAACGCCTGCAATGTCGCCAGCCTCGCGCGCGTCCTCGCCGCGATTTCCGCGCCCTCTTCCGTCAGCAGATAGATCTGGCCACGCCGAGCGCCACGCCCGACCCGGCCGCGCAACTGGTGCAGCTGCGACAGTCCAAAGCGGTCGGCGCGCCACACCAGCATGGTGTTGGCGCGAGGCACGTCCAGGCCAGCCTCAATGATGTTGGTCGCCAGGAGCACGTCACCCTCGCCCCCCGCGAAACGGACCATCACCTCGTCGATCTCGGTCGCCGGCAGCTTGCCGTGAGCCTGCAGCAACTCAAGCTCGGGCGCCGCCTTGCCGATGCGCGCAGCCATGTCGGCCATGTCTTCGATCCGGGGCACAACGACGAAGCTTTGCCCGCCGCGTTGCTGTTCGCGCAGCAAGGCCGTGCGGACGCTTGCCTCGTCATAACTCGCGATCGTGGTCCGGATCGGTTGCCGCCGCGCCGGAGGGGTGCCGAGCACCGACACCTGCTGCAGACCGATCAAGGCCATCTGAAGCGTGCGAGGAATGGGCGTGGCGCTGAGTGAAAGCACGTGGCCGGCACCGAGCCCGCGCAGCTTAGCCTTGTCGGCTGCACCGAAGCGCTGCTCCTCGTCGACGATAACCAGCGCAAGATCATGATATTCCACGGCCTTGCCGGCCACGGCTCCAGTCCCGACTACGACTTTGATCGTACCGTCCCTGATCCCGCCAAGAGCCTGCTTGCGCTCGGCCGGAGAGGTCAGCCGCGAGAGGCCAGTCACCTCGATGCCGAGAGGGCCGAAGCGCTCGCGCGCGGTCTCGAGGTGCTGGCGTGCAAGCACCGTGGTGGGTGCGGCGATCACCACCTGCCGGCCGGATAGCGCCGCAACAGCCGCCGCCCGTAGCGCCACCTCCGTCTTGCCATAGCCAACGTCGCCGATCAGCAGCCTGTCCATCGGCTTGCCGGAGGCGAGATCGTGTCGGATCGTCTCGATCGCACGGGCCTGGTCGGCGGTTTCGGTGAAGGGGAAACTGGCGGCGAACTGCTCATATTGGTCGCACTCGGGCTCCAGCGCCGGCGCTTCCGTTCGTTCCCGCTCGGCGGCCAGGGCCACCAATCCGCGCGCGGTTTCCGCAACGCCTTTCACGATATCGAGACGCCGCTTCTCCCAACTCGATCCGTCGAGCTTGTCGAGCGTGACGGCCTCCTCGTGGGCGCCATAGCGCCACAGCCGATCGGCTTCAGTGACCGGCACCAGCCGCCTTCCGTCAGCCGCGAAGCGCAGCACGATTGCTTCGCCTTCCCCCTCGCCCATTCCCTGCAATCCAGAGACGACAGAGATGCCATGATCCTCATGCACCACTACGTCGCCAATGCGCAGTTCGGGTGCCTGCAGTAGCGCTGAAGGGTCGCTAAGCGCACCCGCGTCGTCGCGCTGTGCCCTGCTTCCCAATAGGTCCGCGGCGCTGACGACCACCAGTCCCGGACGACAAAAACCCCGAGCGAACGGCGTGCACAAGGTCGCCACCTCTCCCGCCCCGAGCCTCTCCAGGTCAACCCAGGCGTCGAGTTGTCGGGGGTGGACCTCGAGCTTGCGCTCCATCCGCGGCGTCAGGAAGCGCAGGTCGCGGGCGGTTCCGGTGATCACCAGCCGGTCGCCTTTGCGGATCACCTCGCGCGCGAAACGCACAAAGGCGCGCTCAGGCGAACGATACTCAACGAAACGCGGCGGCAGATCTTCACCGCTCTCCGGAGGGGCCAAATTCCCGTGCTGCCGAACCGCGCCTCCCCACCGTTCATCCTCACAGATGTCGCGCAGGGCACGCTTGGGACGGCGCTTGCCCGCGTCGGCGGCGAGCGCGAGGAAGCGCAGCCGCCGCCCGTCGGCTTTGGCCGCCATTCCAAGTAGCGCATCGGGCAAATGGTCCAGCAAGGTCGCGCCATCGCCCAGCGCGGGCTCGCTCACCCTTCCGAGTTCAAGTCGCTCGCAGTCTGCGTCCGTCAATTGGCTGACGGGATCGAACGAGCGGATGGAGGTCACGACGCCTTCCGGTGCTTCGATCCGGAAAGGCCGGCCCGTATCGGCCGGGAAAACGTCTAACACCTGACCGCGCAAGCCCACCTCGCCGGGCTCGTCGATCCGGTCGTCGGCTACATAGCCGAGCCCAATCAGTTCAGCAGCGAGTTCCTCCAGGCTTCGTTCCTGCCCAACCTCGATGATCGGCGGCGCGGTCGCGAACGCTTCGGGTGGGGCGGTCAGCCTCGCGGCAGCTTCACCGCTGCTGATCAGCGCCACCCGCCGCCGCTCGGGACGGCTCAGCTCGACATTGATGTGCCGCAGCACTGCCGTTCGCTCACCCGCGTTGGCCGGTGTCGGAGGGGCCGACTCGCCGGGCAGCGCGTCGCTCGCCGGATAGAACAGGACCAGCGCATCCGGCGCCGCAGCTGCAATCATCCGCTGCAGGTCACGGCCAGCAAGCTCATCGTTTGCCAGATAGATGAGGTCGCCCTCCAGCAGGGCGTCCAACAGGGCCGCTGCGGTCTCTTCAATTGTCGGTGGGAAGTGGAATGCGGTGGCGGCAGCATTGGGACGCTCGGATGGTGATGTAGACACATGCAATCGAACCAGCGGCAGAGACGCTCGTTCCAGCCGCTCGCTCACGCTTGACAGCAAGCGACGAAAGGTGGCCTTTTCCGCACTTGGGGGGATCAATGATCCGACACCTTTGCGCCTGGCTTGCCGTCCTACTCGCACTCATTCCGGCGCCTGCCTCGGCGCAGGCGGGACCTGTTCGGCGCATCGTTGCAGTTGGCGATCTCCATGGCGACTTCGAAGCCTGGCAGGCAATTTCGCGAGCCGCCGGCCTGACCGACGGCCGAGGGCGCTGGGCCGGTAAATGCACCACCTTCGTGCAGACGGGCGACATCCTCGACCGGGGTCCTGGAAGCCGCAGGATCCTCGACCAGCTCATGCGGCTGCAGCGCGAAGCACCCCGGAGCGGCGGGCGAGTGGTCGTGCTCACCGGCAATCACGAGGCGATGAATGTCATCGGCGACCTGCGCTACGTCGACCCAGGCGAGTATGCGGCCTTTGTCACACCCGACAGCGCACGTTTGCGCGACCTTCTCTATGCGGACCAGGCCGCGTCCTTCGCGGCCCGCGTGGGCGCCGCCGAGCGTAAGCTCACGCCAGCCCAGGTCCGCGCGCTGTTTGACAGCGAGGCACCGCTCGGTTTGGTGGAGCACCAGCTCGCCTTCGACCCGGCTAAGGGGCCATATGGCCGCTGGATCGCCGGCAACCCTGTGGTGGTGAAAATCGGCGACTCCCTGTTTGTGCACGGGGGCATCTCCGTCGGATATGCGAAGCGCCCGCTCGACAACATCAATCAACAGGCGAATGCCGAATTGCTCGCCCGCCGGCAGGACGAGGCAGCCCTGATCAACGATCCGCTCGGTCCGCTCTGGTACCGCGGGCTCATCACGCGGGCGCCGCAGCCGGGTGAACAGCCGACCGCGGTTACCTCGCCCGCCGCCGCTCGGCCCAGCATAAGCGACGAGATCACCCAGGTGCTCGCTGCCACCGGAGCCAAGCGCATTGTCGTTGGCCACACGCCATCGCTCAAGGGCATTATCATCGATCAGGACGACCGGCTCGTTCGGATCGATAGCGGGATCAGCCGCTATTACGGCGGCCCCCTCACCTATCTCGAGATCCTCGGTGACCGGCTCGTACCTCATGTGGTGCCACGGCCCCCACCAACCCGAACGGAGGCACGCTGATGCGCTATTCCCTTGGAGTGATCCTGCTGGTGGGAGCGACAATCGCTGGCACGCCCGCGAAGGCAGGTCCCTCCACCCCCTTGTTCAGCAGCGAAGAGCCGATCGTCATCACGATCTCCGCCCCCATCGGCCAGCTCAGCAGCGACCGGGACAAACGCAACCAGCGCGTCGGCACCCTGACGGTGGGCACGGAAACGCTACCGGTTCGCCTGAGCCCGCGCGGGATCACCCGGCGTGCAGCCGACGTGTGTGACTTTCCGCCGCTCAAGGTCGATTTCCTCAGCAAACCGGCAACAGGGCTATTCGCCGGACAGAAGAGCCTCAAGCTAATCACCCATTGCCGAAACCTGCCGCAGCACCAGCAATATGTTCTTCTCGAGCAGGCTGCCTACCGCATGTACAATCTGCTGACACCGGTCAGCTTCCGTACCCGCCTTGCCAACATCACCTACACCAATCCGCAAGGCCGGCCCGTCGTCACTAGAGTGGGCTTCTTCCTGGAAGATCTGGATGACGTCGCTCGCCGCAATGACATGAAGAAGGTCCATGAGGCAGACCGCGTGCCGCTTGAGCGGATCTCGCCGGTCGATGGTGGCCGCTTCGGCCTGTTCGAATATGTCATTGCGAACCTCGATTGGTCGATGCGCGCCGGCCCGAAGGGCGAGCCCTGCTGTCACAACGGACGGCTGCTGCAGGCCAGTCCAGGCGGACCCTACGTGCCCGTGCCCTATGATTTCGACTTCTCGGGCCTGGTCAGCGCACCCTACGCCACGCCCCCTGCCGAACTGCCGGTGAGGAATGTTCGGGTGCGCTTATATCGTGGCTATTGCGCCCATAACCGGGGCGCACTCGCCGCGGCCGGCTCGATGCGGCAAAAACGGGAAGAGTTTCTCCAGCTGCTCGCATCGATGCCGGGCCTGACACCGGCCACGGTGCAGCGCGCGACGGCGTTCCTCCAGCCCATGTGGAACGAACTGGCCACCGACCAGTCGGTTCAGGCGAGCATCCTGTCCAAGTGCGTGAATTAGGAAGGCTTGCTTAGCTCGCTCATCGATTCCGGCAGCGGCGCGGCCGTACCGCGCACGCCCGGACTGAAGTCCGCCATGTAACGCTTCATTCCTTCGCGCTCGCCATATTCGGTCAGCCAGAGCATCACGAAGCTGAAGCAGAAGGTCAGGCTCATCACATAGGACAGTTCGGCCGCGCCAGTCCCCGCCGCTAGTCCGATGCCAACGCTCAGGAGGATGTAGAGCGCGTCGCCCGAACTCTTGAGGCTGTTCTTGAAGCGAACCGCACCGGCAATGCCACCCAGCGCGAAGGCCAGGCTGAGGCTGTTCTGTACGATGATGACGATCGACGTGACAGTGATCGGCAGAACTAGAATGGTGCTGATCAGCGACTGGTCGTAGGCATCTTCACTACGGGTGGCCATATAGACCCAGCTGACTGGCCATGAGGCAAGGAAGGCAGCCAGCACTGCCGCAAGCATCCAGCCAATGCTGCCGCCGATGGTCGCCACATGATCGAAGCTGCCCTTGGCCACCGGCTTGAACGCGTTGGCGCCTTCAGCGCCCGTCGGTTGAGTGATCAGGTGCTGCGCGCTGCCGATCGGAAGCATGTTCTGAAGTGCGGGATAGCGGGTCAGAAGGAACCAGGCGACGACGGCGAGAACGCTAAAATAGGCCAGCAAGATGGCCAGCAGCCGGACAGCGCGCATCTCGTCCCCCCGATCGAGCCAATTGGCTTGTCGCGAAGCTACGCTCCTACGGCCCGCTTTGCCAAGTTATTCCGGATCGATCAGCGTGACCTCGATTGGCTTGATTGGCTTCAGAACGGCGTAGCTCTCCTCGATCGGATCGTGAGGGAGCGGCGGCCAGTCCACCACGGGCAACGGAAGCTGCGTGTCCGGCAGCCGGTCGAGCAGGTCGCGGATGAGCGTCAGCCGGCCCAGCCCCTGATTGTTGAAATCGATCAGCGTCCAGGGCGCGTGCTTGCTGTGCGTCTTCTTGAGCATGCGCTCGCGCGCCTCGGTGTAATCGTCGTATCGCTGCCGCGCCTCAAGGTCGATCGGCGACAGCTTCCAGCGTTTGAGCGGATTCTCCAGCCGCTCCCGGAAGCGCTTTTCCTGCTTCTCCTGGTCGCAGCAGAGCCAATATTTGAACAGCAGGATGCCGTCGTCGATCAGCATCTTTTCAAATGCGGGCGCCTCCTCAAGGAAGCGTTCGACCTGCGCGTCCGTTGCAAAGCCCATCACCTTCTCAACGCCGGCTCGATTGTACCAGCTGCGATCGAAGAGAACGATCTCCCCCTCCGCGGGCAGATGCGGGACGTAGCGCTGGAAATACCATTCCGTCTTCTCGCGATCCGTCGGCGCGCTCAGCGCCACCACGCGGCATTGCCGCGGATTGAGCGGGCGCTGCACCGCCTGGATCGCACCACCCTTTCCCGCCGTGTCGCGCCCCTCGAACAGCACCAGCACGCGCTGCTTCGTTTCCGCCACCCAGCGCGCCATGTCGCCGAGCTCGGCCAGCAATGGCTCCAGGTTGCTCTCATATTCGTGGGCGCTCAGCTTGCGCAGTCGTTTCCCCATGGCGGGGATAGTGTCAGTCCAAACGAGCCGGGGCAACCGTCAGTCGATTAGCTTGCCCGGATTGAAGATGTTGTGCGGATCCATGGCGCGCTTGATGGCCCCAAGCGCGAACAGCCGCGCGGGCGAACTCAACCGCTGCAACTCCTCCCGCTTCATCTGGCCGATGCCGTGCTCCGCAGAGATGGAGCCGCCCGCTTCCGTGACCAGATCGTGCACCAGCCGGCTCGCCGCCGAACCTTCCTGCTCCATCCAGGCCGCGGCGCCGTGCGCCGGCGCGCGAACATGGAAATGGACGTTGCCGTCGCCGAGGTGCCCAAATCCGGACGCATCGGTGCCGGGGAAAGCTTTTTCAACGGCGGCGGCTGCCTCGATCATGAATCGCGGCATGGCACCGACTGGGACGGAGATGTCGTGCTGCAGTGCCGGGCCATCGCGCTTCTCAGCTTCCGAGATGCTGTGGCGAATGCGCCAGAAAGCCTCTGCCTGCGTATCGCTTGCGGCGATCGTCGCATCTGCCAGCAAGCCGGCGTCGAGTGCGGCGGCCAGCAAGTTCTGCAGAAGGGGTCCTGGTGCTTGTGCACGATCCGAGGTGGAGGTCGCTTCTATAAGGACATGCCACGGGTGCGTTCCCGTCAGCGGTGCGCGCGTGTCGGGAATGTATCGAAGCACCCGATCCAGGCTGTCCTGCGGCAGGATCTCGAAACCCTCGACCGCGTCGGTGTGGGCTTGGAGGAAGCGGAGGAGGTCGAGGCCCTGTTGCGGGCTCGCAAGACCGACCCAAGCCACCGCACGGTCGCGAACTGCTGGAACGAGGCGCACCGCGACCGCCGTAATAACTCCGAGCGTCCCCTCCGCCCCCACCAGCAACTGGTCCAGGGCATAGCCGCGATTATCCTTCTTGAGCCCAGCAAGCCCGTCATGCACCAGCCCGCCGCTCAGCACTGCCTCTACGCCGGTGACCAATTGCCGCATGGTCCCAAAGCGCAGCACCTGCGTTCCACCGGCATTGGTCGAGGCAAGGCCGCCGACCGTCGCGCTGCCGTGGGCACCCAGCGTCAAAGGAAAGCGCTGCCCCCGTTCCAAGGCGGTGGCCTGCAGGTCGGCAAGGATCACGCCAGCCTCGGCGACCGCAACGCCGTCGCCGATGGATCGGACCTTGTTGAGGCGCCGAAGTGATAAGAGCATGCAAGCGCCGCTCGCGTCCGGGGTCGCGCCGCCAACC
Source organism: Sphingomonas sp. KRR8 (assembly GCF_023559245.1). NCBI lineage: Bacteria > Pseudomonadati > Pseudomonadota > Alphaproteobacteria > Sphingomonadales > Sphingomonadaceae > Sphingomonas > Sphingomonas sp. KRR8. The sequence goes on along the minus strand of NZ_CP097462.1, from coordinate 146,363 downwards.
ATCGACGTGTTGCCGCCCTGAGGCACCAAGGGGACTCCATATTCCTCGGCAAGCCGCACGACGTCAGCGACCTCGTCCGTGCTGGCCGGCTGCAGCAGCGCCGCCGCCCGCCCGGTCCACTTCCCTCGCCAGTCGGTCAGCCAGGGGTGAATGTCGGAAGAATCAGTCAGCACGCCGCGCGCGCCGAGGCTCGGCCGCAATCGTTCGATCATCTGCGCGGCACTGCTCATGGTTCGTCACATAATAGCTTGCCTCGCCCAGCGCGAGCGGCGACGTGAAGCGCATGAGCGAGACACACCCCTTGCACGTCACCATGATCGTAGCCCGTGCCCGAAACGGCGTCATCGGTCGGGACGGTGCTCTGCCGTGGCACCTCCCCACGGATCTCAAGCGGTTCAAAGCGCTGACCATGGGCACCATCATGGTGATGGGCCGCAAGACGTTTGAAAGCCTGCCGGGAATTCTGCCGGGGCGGCGCCACCTCGTCATCACCCGGGCGATGGACTGGACCGCGCCCGGCGCTGAGGTCGTTCACTCTGCGGAGGAGGCACTGGCGCTCGCCGCTGGCGAACCAGTCAGCATCATCGGTGGTGCGGAGATCTTTGCACTAATGCTGCCTCGCGCCGACCGAATCGAAATGACCGAGGTACTGGCTGACCTGCCCGGCGACACCCGGATAGCCGACCCAAGGGAAAGCGGCGGGTGGCGCGAGACGGCCCGGGAAGAACATCCGGCCGAGGGTGATCGACCCGCCTTCGCCTTCATCACTTTGGAGAGAGCGTCCTAGGCGGAAGCCCCGTCGAGAATGGCATCGATCTGCGACGCGACGTCCTCGACGCTCGCCATACCATCGACCCGGCGCACCAGCCCCTTGTCTTCGTAGTAGGGAAGGATCGGCGCCGTCTTGGCGCGATACTCGGCCATGCGCGTGCGCACCGTCTGCTCATTGTCGTCGGGCCGCCGCTTGAATTCGTGGCTGCCACACACGTCGCAGGTGCCCTCGACCTGCGGCATCTTGAAGCGATCATGATAGCTCGCCCCGCAATTGGCGCAGGTGAAGCGGCCGGTGATGCGCTCGACCAGGGCCTCCTCGTCGACCTCAAGCTCGATCACGTAGTCGAGTTTCCGACCACGCTGGGCCAGCAGAATCTCGAGGGCTTCGGCCTGGTGGCCGGTGCGGGGAAAACCGTCGAAGATCGCGCCCTTGTCAGCAGTCTCGTCGAGCCGCTCGCCAATCAGCGCCGAGACGATCGCGTCGCTGACCAACTCGCCCGCCTCCATTACCGCCTTGGCCTTCAGGCCGACGGGGGTGCCGGCCTTGACCGCTGCGCGAAGCATGTCGCCCGTCGACATCTGGACCATGCCGCGCTCGCGCTCGAGCCGCTGCGCCTGGGTGCCCTTGCCGGCACCGGGCGGCCCGAGAAGTATGATGTTCACGCGAAACGCTCCCGCCTGTTCAGCGCCACTGTCATCAGACCGTCACTCAAGATGCAAGCGGTCAGCGCCGGGCCGACCGCGCACCCTTCAGCTTGGCCTTCTTGATGAGGTCGCCATATTGATGGGCGATCAAATGGCTCTGGATCTGGCTCACCGTGTCCATCGTCACGTTAACCACGATCAGCAGGCTGGTCCCGCCCAGATAGAACGGAATGCCGGCCTGCGTGAACATGATCTCCGGCACCAGGCAGATGATCACCAGATAGGCCGCGCCAAGCACCGTCAGACGATTGAGCAGGCGGTCGAAATATTCCTCGGTGGCCTTCCCCGGACGAACACCGGGGATGAATCCGCCGTTGCGCTTCAGATTCTCCGCGGTCTCTTCCGAATTGAACTGCACCGCAGTGTAGAAGAAGCAGAAGAACACGATACCCAGCCCGTAGAGGGTCATGAAGATCGGGCTGCCATGCTGCAGGTAGGTCGAAAGGGTGATCAGGAAGTCGCTCCCCCCCGCGTTCGGCGAACGCGCACCAGCCATCTGAATGACGGTCAGCGGCATTAGCAGCAGCGAGCTGGCGAAGATTGGTGGGATCACGCCAGCGGTGTTGATCTTGATCGGCAGGTGACTGCGCTCCTGGCTCATCATGCCCCGCGCGGTGGCCCGCTTCGGATACTGGATCAGGACCCGGCGCTGTGCTCGCTCCATGAAGCAGATGAACAGGATCAAGCCGACAACCAGGGCGATCACCAGAATGATGACGATCGGGTCCATGGTTCCTGCGCGCCCGCCTTCGAGCAGCTGCGCCAGGTGGCTGGGCAGAGACGCAACGATACCTGCCATGATGATCAGCGAGACGCCGTTACCGATCCCGCGGCTGGTGATCTGCTCGCCGATCCACATCAGGAACAGGGTACCGCCGATGAGGCTCACCGTTGCCGCGACACGGAAGGTCAGCCCCGGCTGCACCACTGCCGCGATGTTCTGGGTCGCTCCCAGGCCCTCTAGGCCGACCGCGATGAAATAGCCCTGCACCATCGTCAGAAGCACGGTCAGGTAACGCGTATACTGATTGAGCCGCTTGCGCCCGGTTTCGCCCTCCTTCTTGAGGGCCATCCAGGGCGGATACATGGTCGCAGCGAGCTGCACGACGATCGACGCCGTGATGTAGGGCATCACGCCGAGCGCGATGATGCTCATGCGCTGCAGACTGCCGCCCGAGAAGGTATTGAAGAAGTCGAGCACGCCGCCCTGCTGCGTCTTGAACAGCTCCGCCATAGCCCGTGGGTCGATGCCCGGCATGGGCACGTGACTGAGCAGACGGAACAGGATCAGTGCCCCGATCGTAAACCAGATGCGCTTCTTGAGCTCGGTCGCCCGGCTAAAGTTCGAGAACGTGATGCTGGAGGCCAGGCGTTCGGCTGCGGATGCCATGAATGGTCCTTGAAGGATAAAAGGCGGCGGACGGCTCCTAAGCCCCCCGCCGCCTCATATAGTCGCGTTCACCGGCTTGAGAAGCGCCGGAGCGAGGCGGCTTACTTGCCGGACTTCGCGGCCTTGTTGGCGATGCGCACCTCGCGGGCCTTGCCCTTCTTGGCAGCAGCCAGCTCGGCCGGGTCCTTGCGCTCGATCAGCTCGATCGAGCCACCAGCCTTCTCGACCGCCTCGCGGGCGCCCTTCGAGACACCGGCAACCCGGAATGCCAGCTTGGCGGTGAAGTCGCCCTTGCCGAGCAGACGAACGCCGTCCTTGCCGCCACGCGCCAGGCCGGCAGCCTTGAGCGCCGCATGGTCGATCGTGCCGTCGGTGCCGAGCGTCCCGGCATCCACCAGCTTCTGGATCGCGCCGAGATTCACTTCGGCATAATCCCGAGCGAAGATGTTGTTGAAGCCGCGCTTGGGGAGCCGCATGTGCAGCGGCATCTGGCCACCTTCGAAGCCGAAGATGCTGACGCCGCCACGGCTCTTCTGGCCCTTCTGACCGCGCCCGGCAGTCTTGCCGAGGCCCGAACCGATACCACGGCCGACACGGACGCGGCTCTTGCGGGCACCAGGATTATCGCGGAGTTCGTTGAGTTTCATGTTCTGCACTCGCTTTCGCTGTGATCGCGCAGCTGGCCGGAGCCAGCAAAGAGGTGGAGCCTAGCGCTCCACCGACACCAGATGCTGCACCTTGCGGAGCTGGCCGGCGACCTCGGGGGTCTCCTCCACCTCGACGGTGCGGTGCATCTTGTTGAGGCCGAGACCGACCAGCGTTGCACGCTGAGTCTTGTCCCGGCGAATCGGCGAACCCGTCTGGGTGATCTTGATGGTGGCCATCTGGGCTTACTCCGCAATCGCTTCGGCGGTCGCTTCCGCCTCGGCGCTGCCCATGCCGCCACGGCCGAGCAGGTCCGCGACCTTTTTGCCGCGACGCTGCGCCACCGAACGGGGGCTGGTCTGTTCCTTGAGCGCCTCGAAAGTTGCCCGGATCATGTTGTACGGGTTGGACGTGCCGACCGACTTGGTGACCACGTCAGCCACGCCCAGGCTTTCGAAGATGGCGCGCATCGGGCCACCCGCGATGATCCCGGTTCCCGCCGGAGCGGTACGGACCGTGACGCGACCAGCACCAAAGTGGCCAAGGCCGTCATGGTGCAGGGTGCGGCCATCACGCAGCGGAACCCGGATCATGGCCTTCTTGGCCGCCGCGGTCGCCTTGCTGATGGCTTCCGGCACTTCGCGAGCCTTGCCGTGACCGAAGCCGGCGCGGCCCTTGCCGTCACCAACCACGACCAGCGCGGCAAAGCCGAAGCGCTTGCCGCCCTTCACGGTCTTCGAGACGCGGTTGATGTGAACCAGCTTCTCAATCAGTTCCTCGCCGTCGTCATCCCCGCGCGGGGCACCACGACGGTCGTCGCGCCGACCGCGGTTGCCGCCGCCGCGATTGTCACGACCGCCGGGGCCACCGCCGCGACCACCACGGCCGCCACGCGGACCACGGCCCTCGGGCGCCGGAGCACCGGCGTCGGCTGCGACCGCCGCCGCCGGAGCGTCGGGATTGCCGGCCTGGGTCTGGGTTTCGATCTCGTCAGCCATCACTTAGAACTCCAGACCGCCCTCTCGGGCGGCGTCGGCCAGGGCCTTGACCCGGCCATGGAAGAGAAAACCGCCACGGTCGAACACGACGCGGTCGACGCCCGCCGCTTTGGCGCGCTCGGCAAGTGTCTTGCCGACCAGCTTCGCACCCTCGGTGGTGGCATTGGTCTTTCCGCGCAGATCCTTGTCGAGAGTCGACGCCGCCGCGACCGTGCGGCCAGCGGCATCGTCGATCACCTGTGCGTAGATGTGTCGGCCCGAGCGATGCACGGACAGCCGCGCCTTGCCCGACGCACGCGCCTTGAGCGCCGTGCGAACCCGGCGACGACGCCGGTCGAAGAGGGAGAGCTTGGCCATTACTTCTTCTTCCCTTCCTTGCGGAAGATGAACTCGCCGCGGTACTTGATGCCCTTGCCCTTGTACGGCTCGGGCTTGCGCCAGCGACGGATCTCGGCCGCGACCTGGCCGACCTTCTGCTTGTCGATACCAGTGATCTCAACCGTGTTGGGATCGGGCGTCTTGACCTCGATACCCTCCGGCACGGCGTAGTTCACGTCGTGGCTGTAGCCGAGTTGCAGGCGCAGGTTCTTGCCCTGGGCCGCAGCGCGGTAGCCGACGCCGGTGATCTCGAGGACCTTGGTGAAGCCCTCCGTCACGCCGGTGACGAGGTTCAGCACGTTGGTGCGCTGCATGCCCCACGCCGCCCGGGCGCGCTGGCTCTCACCGATCGGCTGAACGCTGATCTGGCCTTCTTCGACCGTGGTCGAGACGAGGTCATCCAACACGCTCATCGAAAGGGTGCCCTTGGGCCCCTTCACGGACAAGGTGCGGCCTTCGAGATTGGCGGTCACGCCGGTCGGAACCGGGACGGGCCTTTTGCCGATGCGGCTCATCTTAGAACACCTCCGCCAGCACCTCGCCGCCCACGTTCTGCTCGCGCGCTTCCGCGTCGGACAGAACGCCACGGGGCGTCGAGACGATGGTCATGCCGAGGCCGTTGCGGATCCGCGGCAGCTCGCTGGCGCCCGAATAGACCCGGCGACCGGGCTTCGAGACGCGGGCGAGATGCTGGATCGCCGGCTGGCCTTCGAAATACTTGAGTTCGATCCGCAGGCCCTTGTGGCCCGACAGCTCTTCCTCGGCGTAGCCGCGGATATAGCCTTCGCGCTGCAGCACGTCGAGCACGCGGGTGCGAAGCTTCGACGCCGGCGTCAGGATCGAGTCCTTGCGCGCCTGCTGGCCGTTGCGGATGCGGGTGAGCATATCACCCAGGGGATCGGTCATTGCCATCAGTTCTGGCCCTTACCAGCTCGACTTCGTGAGACCGGGAATGAGGCCCTTGTTGCCCATTTCCCGAAGCATCACGCGCGACAGACGGAACTTGCGGTAATAAGCGCGGGAACGACCCGTCAGCTCACACCGATTACGGATCCGCGTCTTGTTACCGTTGCGCGGAAGTTCGGCCATCTTGAGCCGTGCGATCAGACGCTCGGTCTCGTCGAGTGACTTGTCGTTCGCCTTCGCCTTCAGCTTTTCCAGCTTGGGCGCGGTCTTCTCGACCAGCTTGCGACGCCGCTCGTTCTTGTTGATGGAACTCAGTTTCGCCATGACTTAAGTTCTCTCCTACAGCCGCTCAGGCGGCCTGCTTCTGATCGTCGGCAACCGGGAACGGGAAGTTGAACAGGCGCAGCAGTTCGCGCGCCTCCTCGTCCGTCTTCGCAGTTGTCGTCACGATGATGTCCATTCCCCGGACCTTGTCGATCTGATCATAGTTGATCTCGGGGAACACGATCTGCTCCTTCAAGCCCATGGCATAGTTGCCACGACCATCGAAGGACTTCGGATTCAGGCCGCGGAAGTCGCGGACCCGCGGCAGTGCCACGGTCACCAGCCGGTCAAGGAACTCGTACATCCGCTCGCGGCGCAGAGTGACCTTGCAACCGATCGGCATGCCCTCACGCAGCTTGAACTGAGCGATCGACTTCTTGGCCTTGGTAATCACCGGTTTCTGACCGGAAATCGCTTGCATCTCTGCGGCGGCCTGCTCGACCTTCTTCTTGTCCTGGGTCGCCTCACCGACGCCCATGTTGATGACGATCTTCTCGAGCTTAGGCACTTCCATGCGGTTCTTGTAACCGAACCGCTCGGTCATCGCCGGCGCGATGCGCTCGTCATAGTCCTTCTTAAGGCGCGCGACATATGCGTCAGCCATTGATCAGCTCCCCGGACTTGACCGCCACCCGGACCTTCTTGCCGTCGCGCTCCTCGAAGCGGACTCGGGTCGGCCCGCCGGTCTTCGGGTCGGCAATCGCGACCTTGGACACGTGCAGCGGCGCTTCCTTGCGCTCCAGGCCACCCTGCGGGTTCTCCTGGCTCGCCTTGCGATGGCGGACAGCGACATTGACGCCGCTGACGACCACCTTCTGCTCCTTCGGAAGGGACTGGGTGACCTCACCGGTCTTGCCCTTGTCCTTGCCCGACAGAACGACGACCTTGTCGCCCTTCTTGATGCGCATCTTCGACCGTGCGGCCGTATTCTGGGCGGCAGCCATCACAGAACCTCCGGCGCCAGGCTGATGATCTTCATGTGCTTCTTGCCGCGCAGTTCGCGCACGACCGGGCCAAAGATACGGGTGCCGATCGGCTCCTCGTTCTTGTTGACCAGCACGGCGGCGTTCGAGTCGAAGCGGATCACCGAACCATCGGGACGGCGGATATCCTTGGCAGTGCGAACAATGACCGCGCGATGCACGTCACCCTTCTTCACACGGCCCTTCGGCTGCGCTTCCTTGATGGAGACGACGATGATGTCGCCAACACCGGCGGTACGACGCTTCGACCCGCCCAGCACCTTGATGCACTGGACGCGCTTGGCCCCGCTGTTGTCTGCGACGTCCAGGTTGGACTGCATCTGGATCATGGGTTCACCCTATCCTTGACTACTACGGGGCTCAGACGTTGGCCGCTTCGGCGAGGTCCGAAGCCTTGGCTTCGTTGACCCGCTCGACGACGGTCCAGGTCTTGAGCTTCGACACGGGCGCGCATTCCTGAATGCGAACCTGCTCACCCACCGAATAGGCATTGGCCTCGTCGTGGGCATGGTACTTCTTCGACAGCTTGATGATCTTGCCGTACAGCGGGTGCTTCACCCGCCGCTCGACGCGGACCACCACGGTCTTGTCACCCTTGTCGGACACCACGGTGCCGGTGAGGACGCGCTTGGGCATCTATTCTCTCCTCAGCCCTGCTGCGCCGGAGCGCTTTTGGAGCGCTGGCCCTGAAGGGTCTTGATGCGGGCGATGGTTCGACGAACCTCGCGCACGCGGCTCGGCTTCTCCAGCTGGCCAGTGGCCGCCTGAAAACGCAGGTTGAACTGCTCGCGCTTGAGGTCGCCCAGCTGGGTCGACAGCTGATCGTCGGTCTGGACCGACAGGTCTTCACGCTTGGCCATGGTCAGTCAGCCTCAACCAGGGTTTCGCCAAGGCGGGCGACCACCTTGACCTTGATGGGGAGCTTCTCGGCCGCACGCTCGAAAGCGGTCTTGGCGATCGGCCCCGGAACACCGTCGAGCTCGAACAGGATGCGGCCGGGCTTGACCCGAGCAACCCAATATTCGGGCGCGCCCTTGCCCGAGCCCATGCGGACTTCGGCAGGCTTCGAAGAGACCGGCAGATCCGGGAAGATCCGGATCCAAAGACGGCCCTGGCGCTTGATGTGGCGGGTGATCGCGCGGCGGGCCGCCTCGATCTGCCGCGCGGTGATCCGCTCGGGCTCCATCGCCTTCAGGCCGAAGGCGCCGAAGTTGAGCTCGGTCCCACCCTTGGCGTTGCCATGGATGCGGCCCTTGAAGGCCTTGCGGAACTTGGTGCGCTTTGGTTGCAGCATGGTTCTGTTTCCTTACCGGCGACGGTCGTCGTCGCGCGCCGGGCGCACGCCGGAAGTCTGGGCTTCCATCATCAGTCGGTCCTGAGCCATCGGGTCGTGGCCAAGGATCTCGCCCTTGAACACCCAGACCTTGACGCCGCACACGCCGTAAGCGGTGTGGGCCTGGGCCTCGGCATAATCGACGTTACCGCGCAGCGTGTGCAGCGGCACCCGACCCTCGCGATAACGCTCGGAACGGGCGATCTCGGCGCCGCCAAGACGGCCGCCACACTCGATCCGGATGCCTTCGGCGCCGAGGCGCATCGCCGACTGGACCGCACGCTTCATAGCGCGACGGAAGGCGATACGACGCTCGAGCTGGTCTGCGATGCCCTGCGCGACGAGGCGAGCATCGACTTCCGGCTTACGGATCTCGACGATGTTGAGGCTGACTTCGGACCCGGTCATCTTGCCCAAGGTCTTCTTCAGCTTCTCGATGTCGCTGCCCTTCTTGCCGATGATGACGCCGGGACGGGCGGCATAAACGGAGATGCGGCACAACTTAGCGGGACGCTCGATCACGACCTTCGAGATCGCGGCCTGCGGCAGTGTCTTGAAGATGTACTGGCGGATCTTCAGATCCTCCAGCAGCAGCCGGCCGTAATCCTGGCCTTCCGCGAACCAGCGGCTGTCCCAGGTACGGTTGATCTGCAGCCGAAGGCCGATCGCTGAGGACTTGTTACCCATTAGGCTTCTTCCTGCTCGCGCACGACGACGCGGATGCGGCTGAACGGCTTCACGATGCGGCTCGACCGGCCACGGGCACGAGTGGCGAACCGCTTCATGCTGATCGACTTGCCGACACTGGCCTCGGCGACGACCAGAGCGTCGACATCGAGGTTGTGGTTGTTCTCGGCGTTGGCAACGGCGGAGGCGAGCACCTTGTACACATCCTCGCTCATCCCCTTGGGGCTGAACTTCAGGATGTTGAGCGCTTCCTCGACCCGGCGGCCGCGGATCAACTGCGCCACCAGGTTCAGCTTGCGGGCCGAACCACGAATGGTGTTGCCGACGGCGAGCGCTTCCTTGTCGCCCACCTTGCGGGGGGATGCTGGCTTGCTCATTAGCGCTTGCCCTTCTTGTCGGCGGCGTGGCCGGGGAAGAAGCGCGTCGGCGCGAACTCACCCAGCTTCATGCCAACCATCTCCTCATTGACCGACACCGGCACGAACTTGCGGCCGTTGTAGACATTGAAGGTCAGGCCGACGAACTGCGGCAGGATGGTGGAACGACGCGACCAGGTCTTGATCGGCGCGCGGCCACCCGCGTCCTGTGCCTTCTCCGCCTTGCGGAGGAGCGACAGCTCGACGAACGGACCTTTCCAGACGGAACGAGCCATCTCAGCTTAGCCCTTCTTCTTCGCGTGACGCGACCGGATGATCATCCGATCAGTCGCCTTGTTGTGACGGGTGCGGGCACCCTTGGTCGGCTTGCCCCACGGGGTAACCGGATGACGACCGCCCGAGGTCCGGCCTTCACCACCGCCGTGCGGGTGGTCGACCGGGTTCTTGGCGACACCGCGGGTCAGCGGACGACGGCCCAGCCAGCGGCTGCGACCGGCCTTAGCCAGCGTCTGGTTGCCGTTGTCCGGGTTGGACACCGCACCCACGGTCGCCATGCAGTCCGAGCGGATGTAACGCTGCTCACCCGAATTCAGGCGAACGATGACCATCCCGCGGTCGCGGCCCACCACCTGCACATAAGTACCGGCAGCGCGGGCGATCTGGCCACCCTTGCCGGGCTTCAGCTCGACATTGTGGACGATGGTACCAACCGGCATCTGGCCAATTTCCATCGCGTTGCCGGGCTTCACGTCGACCTTCTTGCCGGCCATTACCTTGTCGCCGGGCGCAAGGCGCTGCGGTGCAAGGATGTAGGCCTGCTCGCCGCCGTCATAGGTGACGAGCGCGATGAACGCAGAACGGTTCGGGTCATACTCGAGCCGCTCGACAGTGGCCGAGACGTCCCACGTGCGACGCTTGAAGTCGACGATCCGGTACTTCTGCTTGTGGCCGCCCGCGATGCCGCGGCTGGTCACATGGCCCTTGTTGTTGCGGCCGCCGGTCTTGCGCTTGCCTTCGGTCAGCGCCTTGACGGGCTTGCCCTTCCACAGCGCCGACTTGTCGACGAGGATGAGGCCACGGCGGGCCGGGCTCGTCGGCTTATATTGCTTGAGTGCCATTAGCCCCGAGCCCCTTCGGTGACGTCGATCGACTGGCCCTCAGCGAGGGTAACGACCGCCTTCTTCACATCCGAGCGCTGATAGGGCTTTCCCTTCCAGCGCTTCGACTTGCCCTTCTGGACGATGGTGTTGACGCCCGTCACGGTGACCCCGAACAGCGCCTCGACCGCAGCCTTGATCTGCGGCTTGGAAGCCGTCGGCGCGACCTTGAAAACGACCGCGTTATGCTCGGAGAGCATGGTCGACTTCTCGGTAATGTGCGGCGTCAGCACGACGTCGTAATGGCGATTGTCGATCGCCTTGGTTTCCGGCTGCTTAGCCATTGAAGCGGGCCTCCAGCTTCTCGACCGCGGCCTTGGTCAGGACCAGGGTCTCGTGGCGCATGATGTCGTAGACGTTGGCACCGATCGCCGGGAGCAGGTTGATCATGCCCAGGTTCGACGAAGCGCGAGCGAAACTGACGTTGAGCGCGTCACCGTCGATCACCAGCGCGGTCTTACCGAAACCGAGCTTGCCCAGCCGCTCGTGCAACGCCCTGGTCTTGCCTTCCGGCACATCCAGGTTGTCGATGACGATCAGCTGACCGTCACGAGCCTTGCTCGACAGCGCCATGCGGAGGCCAAGCGCGCGAACCTTCTTGTTCAGCGAAGCGCTGAACACCCGGGCACGGGCGCCGTGGGCCTTACCACCGCCGATGAAGATCGGCGCGCGGCGATCGCCGTGACGAGCGGTACCGCCGCCCTTCTGGCGACCAAACTTCTTGCCTGTACGGGCCACGTCCGAGCGCTCGCGGGTGGCGCGGGCGGGGGCGCGGCGGTTGACCAGCTGCCAGGTGACCACGCGGTGCAGGATATCGGCGCGGGGCTCGACACCGAACACGGCATCGTTGAGCTCCAGGTCGCCGCTGCCTTGCGCGTCCAGGGTCTTGACTTCGACCTTCATCGCTTAGCCTTCCGTGCTCTCGTCAGCGGCGACCGAGTTGTCGGCGCTCACGTCGGCGTTGTTGTTCTGCTGGGCCGCCTGGCGGAGACCGGCCGGATACGGCGCGGTGTCGTTGCGCGGAAGCTTCACGGCGTCCTGAACGGTCAGCCAGCTGCCCTTATGACCGGGGACCGAACCCTTGACGAACAGCAGGCCACGGTCGGCGTCCGTGCGGACGATCTCGAGGTTCTGCTGGGTGCGGTTGCGAGCGCCCATGTGGCCGGCCATCTTCTTGTTCTTGAAGACGCGGCCCGGATCCTGGCGGTTACCGGTCGAACCGTGCGAACGGTGCGACACGGACACGCCGTGGGTAGCGCGCAGACCACCGAAGCCCCAGCGCTTCATGGCGCCGGCGAAGCCCTTGCCCTGAGTGACGCCCGAGATGTCGACCAGCTGCCCGGTGACGAAATGGTCGGCGGTGATCTCCGAACCGAGGTCGAGGAGCGCATCCTCGGCAACCCGGAATTCGGCGACCTTGGCCTTCAGCTCGACTTCGGCCTTGCCGAAGGCGCCACGCTGCGGCTTGGCGACATTCTTCGCCTTGGCCGTGCCGGCGCCGAGCTGAACGGCGGTATATCCATCACGATCGGCCTCGCGGCGGCCGACGACCTGCAACCCCTCCAACTGCAGAACGGTGACCGGCACGTGCCGACCGTCTGCCTGGAACAGGCGGGTCATTCCTACTTTCTTCGCGATCACGCCAGTGCGCATGATCAGTCACTCCCAAACAGAGGCCCGTTCCCCAGAAGAGAACGGGCGTGCAGCCCAAAATGTGATGCGTGCCCCGCTTGGGCTATTTCCACCTGAAGGCGGAAAGCGGGGGACGCAGACCGGATGGTCCTGGAACAGGACCGCCCGCGGTATCCCTTATAAGTTGCGCCGCAGGATCGCCTCAGAAGCGATTCAACCGCTGCACGCAGGCCCTTAGGCCAGTTTGATCTCCACGTCCACACCCGCGGCGAGATCGAGCTTCATTAGTGCATCGACCGTCTGCGGCGTCGGCTGAACGATGTCGAGCAGCCGCTTGTAGGTGCGGACCTCGAACTGCTCGCGCGACTTCTTGTCGACGTGCGGCGAGCGGTTCACGGTGAACTTCTCGATGCGCGTCGGCAGCGGAATGGGACCACGGATGAGCGCGCCGGTGCGACGCGCGGTGTCGGCGATGTCGCCAGTGGCCTGATCGAGCACGCGGTGATCGAAGGCTTTCAGACGAATCCGGATGTTCTGCGTTTCCATATCCACTACCGATGCGAAAGAGCCACCGGGCCGTTGCCAGCCCGAACAACAAGAGGCCGCACCCGCCTATTCCCGGTTTCCCGAGGCGGACGACCTCAACGCTAAGAATTTTTCGACGGTGACGAATCTCCGTCTGTGGAGGCGCCTCTACAGACGGTTGGCGGCAGGATCAAGCCCTGTGAAGCCCAGCGGCACCATAACCGTTCGCGTGATCACGAAGTTTCCCTCGTGAGGGTCGCTCGAGCGTGGGGGCACTTGCCCGCTCTTGGGGGATTTCCGCCGACCCGAAGCGCTGCACGACAAGTTTCCAAGTTTCCCTGGCGTGACCTGCCGTGACCCTTGAACGGGGCCTCTCCGAGGCGAGCGGCGATGGACCCTTCGCCTCAGGAGCCAAGCAGGAGAAGTCCTATTGTTCAAGGCCCCCGCGCCGCCCGCCAGATGCCCATTACTGCGGACCACAGCAAAAGGCCCGACACTCTTGCGAGTGCCGGGCCCTCTGTCGTTCCTCCGCTCAAAAGCGGCGAAAGTCTACTTGGTGATGTTGCCCACCACGCCGGCGCCGACGGTGCGGCCACCTTCGCGGATCGCGAAGCGCAGGCCGGTGTCCATGGCGATCGGGGCGATCAGCTTCACGCCCAGCGAGACGTTGTCGCCCGGCATGACCATCTCGGTGCCCTCGGGCAGCTGGACTTCGCCGGTGACGTCCGTGGTCCGGAAGTAGAACTGCGGACGGTAGTTGGCGAAGAACGGCGTGTGACGGCCACCCTCATCCTTGCTGAGGACGTAGACCTCGGCCTGGAAATCGGTGTGCGGAGTGATCGAGCCCGGCTTGCACAGGACCTGACCACGCTCGACGTCGTCACGAGCGATACCGCGGATCAGCGCGCCGATGTTGTCGCCGGCCTGGCCCTGATCGAGCAGCTTGCGGAACATCTCGACGCCGGTGACGACGGTCTTCTGAGTGTCCTTGATGCCGACGATCTCGACTTCCTCGCCAACCTTGACGACGCCGGTCTCGACGCGGCCGGTCACGACGGTGCCGCGGCCCGAGATCGAGAACACGTCCTCGATCGGCATCAGGAACGGCTTGTCCAGCGGACGCTCCGGCTGCGGGATCCAGTCGTCGACGGCCTGCATCAGCTTGAGGATCGCCTTCTCGCCGATCTCCTCGTTGCTGTCCTCGAGGACCGCAAGCGCCGAACCGGCAACGATCGGAATGTTGTCGCCGTCGAAGCCGCGCTTGGAGAGCTCCTCGCGGATTTCGAGCTCGACCAGCTCGAGCAGCTCGGGATCGTCAACCTGGTCGACCTTGTTGAGGAAGACCACCATGGTCGGAACGCCGACCTGCGCCGCGAGCAGGATGTGCTCCTTGGTCTGCGGCATCGGGCCGTCAGCGGCCGACACGACCAGGATCGCGCCGTCCATCTGGGCCGCACCGGTGATCATGTTCTTCACATAGTCGGCGTGACCCGGGCAATCGACGTGCGCGTAGTGGCGGTTGGCGGTTTCATACTCGACGTGCGCCGTCGAGATGGTGATGCCGCGCTCGCGCTCTTCCGGCGCCTTGTCGATGTTCGCGAAGTCAACCGCAACACCACCGCCGGTCTTGGCCAGCACCTTGGTGATCGCCGCCGTCAGCGAGGTCTTGCCATGGTCGACGTGACCGATGGTCCCGATGTTGCAGTGCGGCTTGTTCCGCTCGAATTTCGCCTTCGCCATGTTACGCCTCTTCTTGGGTTCAAAATGGGCGGCCCGCCCAGTGCGAGCGCGCCCTTAGCGTCAAAAAATCGGTTACGCCAGCTTCGCCTTGACCTCGTCCGCCACGTTCTGCGGAACCTCGTCATAATGCGAGAACTGCATGGTGTACTGCGCCCGGCCCTGCGTGAACGAGCGCAGCTGGTTCACGTATCCGAACATGTTCGCCAGCGGAACCTGAGCCTCGACCGCCTGGGCATTGCCCCGCGTGTCGGTGCCCTGGATCTGCCCACGCCGCGAGTTCAGATCGCCGATGACGTCGCCGAGATAATCCTCGGGAGTGACGACCTCGACCTTCATGATCGGCTCGAGCAGCTTGATCCCGGCCTTCTGCGCGGCTTCGCGCATCGCACCGCGGGCGCAGATCTCGAACGCAAGCGCCGAGGAGTCCACGTCGTGGTACTTGCCGTCGATCAGGTGCACCGCGAAGTCGATGATCGGGAAGCCGATCAGCGAACCGGTCTCCGCGGTCTCGCGCATGCCCTTCTCGACCGAGGGGATATATTCCTTGGGAATATTGCCGCCCTTGACCTCGTCGAAGAACTGGAAGCCCGAACCACGCTCGCCGGGAACGACCTTGACCTTCACTTCGCCGAACTGACCCGAACCACCCGACTGCTTCTTGTGGGTGTAGGTGAGCTCAACCGGCTTGCCGAGATATTCGCGATAAGCGACCTGCGGCGCGCCGACGTTGGCCTCGACCTTGAACTCACGCTTCATGCGGTCGACCAGGATCTCGAGGTGAAGCTCGCCCATCCCCTTGATGATGGTCTGGCCCGACTCATGGTCCGACGACACGCGGAAGGACGGGTCCTCGCGCGCCAGGCGATTGAGCGCCACGCCCATCTTCTCCTGGTCGGCCTTGGTCTTCGGTTCCACCGACAGCTCGATCACCGGCTCGGGGAACTCCATCCGCTCGAGGATGATCGGAGCATTGATGGCGCACAGCGTGTCACCAGTGGTGGTGTCCTTCAGGCCCGCCAGAGCGACGATATCGCCGGCGTAGGCAATCTGGATGTCCTCACGCTCGTTCGCATGCATCAGCAGCATGCGGCCGACCTTTTCCTTCTTGTCCTTGACGCTGTTGGTCACCTGGCTCGCGGTCTCGAGCGTGCCCGAGTAGATGCGAGCGAAGGTCAGCGTACCGACGAACGGATCGTTCATGATCTTGAACGCCAGCGCGGCGAACGGCGCCTTGTCGTCCGACGGACGCGTGTCCTCGCTGCCGTTGGGCAGGATACCCTTGATGGCCGGGACGTCGAGCGGGCTCGGCAGATAGTCGACCACCGCGTCGAGCAGGGGCTGAACGCCCTTGTTCTTGAACGCCGAACCGCAGACCACGGGCACGAACGACATGTTGAGCGTGCCCTTGCGGATCAGCGCCTTCAGCGTTGCCGTATCCGGCTCGGTGCCCTCAAGATACGCTTCCATGGCCGCATCGTCCTGCTCCACGGCAAGCTCGATGAGGTTCATGCGCGCTTCGGCGGCCTTGTCGGCGAGGTCCTCGGGGATCTCCTGATATTCGAACTTCGCGCCGAGGCTCTCCTCGAGCCAGATGATCGCGCGGTTCTCGACCAGGTCGACCAGGCCCTTGAACCCGCCCTCGATGCCGATCGGGAGATACAGAACGGCCGGACGCGCACCCAGGCGATCGATGATCGACTGGACGCAGAACTCGAAGTTCGCGCCGGTGCGGTCGAGCTTGTTGACGAAGCACATCCGCGGCACGCCGTACTTGTCAGCCTGGCGCCACACGGTTTCCGACTGCGGCTCGACGCCGGCTACGCCGTCGAAACAGGCTACCGCGCCGTCGAGCACGCGCAGCGACCGCTCGACCTCGATGGTGAAGTCGACGTGGCCCGGCGTGTCGATGATGTTGATGCGGTGCTCTTCGCCCTTGCCCTCTTCGGCGCGCCACACACAAGTGGTCGCCGCGGACGTGATCGTGATCCCGCGCTCCTGCTCCTGCTCCATCCAGTCCATGGTGGCGGTGCCCTCATGGACTTCGCCGATCTTGTAGGACTTGCCGGTGTAATAAAGGATGCGCTCGGTCGTCGTCGTCTTGCCGGCGTCGATGTGCGCCATGATGCCGATATTGCGGTAACGGTCGAGCGGATGGCTGCGGGCCATGATCGTGATCTTCCTTAGCGATGTGGGGGGCAGGCCAAGCGCCCGCTCCCCCACAATATAGGTATGGTTTTTACCAGCGGTAGTGGCTGAAGGCGCGGTTCGCTTCGGCCATGCGGTGCGTGTCTTCGCGCTTCTTGACGGCGTTGCCGCGGTTCTGCGCGGCGTCCATCAACTCACCCGAGAGGCGGCCGGCCATGGTCTTTTCCGAGCGCGAGCGCGCGGCGGTGATCAGCCAGCGGATCGCCAGCGCCTGCGCGCGGACGTCACGGACCTCGACCGGCACCTGGTAGGTCGCACCGCCGACACGGCGGCTGCGGACCTCGATGCCCGGACGGACATTGTTGAGCGCCTCGTGGAACACGTCCAGCGGCTGACGCTTCAAGCGAGCTTCGACATTGTCGAGCGCGCCATAAACGATGCTCTCGGCGACCGACTTCTTGCCGTCGAGCATGACGGAATTCATGAACTTGGACAGCGTGATGTCCCCGAACTTCGGATCGGGGAGGATCTCGCGCTTCTCTGGGCGACGACGACGGGACATAGGATTATTCCTTCTTGAGCGGCGCGCCTGCGTCTGATCGCGGCGCGGCCAACGATCAGCTTACTTGGGCCGCTTGGCGCCGTACTTGGAACGGCTCTGCTTGCGGTCCTTCACGCCCTGCGTGTCGAGCACGCCGCGAAGCACGTGATAGCGCACACCCGGAAGGTCGCGCACACGGCCGCCGCGGATCAGCACGACGCTGTGCTCCTGCAGGTTGTGGCCCTCACCCGGAATGTAGCTGATGACTTCGCGGCTGTTGGTCAGGCGGACCTTGGCCACCTTGCGCAGCGCCGAGTTCGGCTTCTTCGGGGTCGTGGTGTAGACACGGGTGCAGACGCCGCGCTTTTGCGGGTTCTGCTCCATCGCAGGGACCTTGGACTTGGCCTTCTGCGGCTCGCGACCCTTGCGGATCAGCTGGTTGATCGTTGGCATGAAGCCCTTCACCTTTACAGTGCCGGAAGACCCGGCGGTTACTTTGTACCCTTCAAGCGCGAAGGCCGGCTGACCCAAGGGTCGCCGGCCGTCTCGCGGATTGAAACAGCACAATGTTCAGCTCTGTCCGCCCCATCGGCAATGACTCGCCAGGCGGCGCGGACGAGCGGCCCAATACAGAGCGCCCGGGCTCAGGTCAACGGCGCAGGCAAGCGGGCGGCGCATGGCGGCCCCGCCCGCCGCCGCCACTCAGCCGCGCCGACTGCGTCCCACTTCCTGGATGAAGCGGAAGGTGTCGGCGTCGAAGCCGGGAAAAGGCGCGTTCGGCTCGGATTGCCACTCGTCCATCTTCTCGTACATGGTGGTGACGCCCGCCATCATTCCGGGCGTTGCCACGGCCTTGAAGGGTGCCAGCAGCTCCTGCCACTCGTCATAGATTGCCTGCGCCTCCGGGCTGTCGGCGCCGAACGGAATGGCGGCCTTGGCACGCTGGCCGAGGGCGGCCCACTTGGCGCTGTACGCGGCTTGGTCGAAGTCGGCCGGGACCTGTTGCTGACTGGCCGCGAAGTCCGCCTTCTGCTCGTCGGTGAGGTAGCGGTCGGACAGCTGATCCCATTGTTCCTTGCTCATGGTCAGTTCCTCATGTCGGATGAGCGAGCAGAAGGTCTCGGCGTCGACGGGCTCGCCGCGGTCGATGCGTGACTTGATGGAGAGCAGTAGCGCCCGCGCCCTGGCGAGCTCCACTGTGCGCTCGGCGATGACCGCCAGTTGCGCCTCGATGAGCGCGGCAAGCGGAAGGCTCTTGCCCCTGGTCAGCTTCTCGATCTGGGCCAGGGTGAGGCCGGCGCGCTTGAGCGCCAGCACCCGGTTGAGCTGCTCGAGCTCGGCGGTTCCGTAGAGCCGGCGGCCGCTGTGGGTGCGCAAGGGCGTCACCAGACCGCGCGACTCATAGAAGCGGAGCGCACGGCTGGTGAGCCCGGTGCGGCGGGCAACGTCGCGGATGTCGAGCGGTGCGGTCATGGCACCGCTGTAGCGCTTGACGTTAGGTCAACTTCAAGCGGGAAAATGCGCTGCCTTTATTCGGTGGTCTTGCCGTCCCACTCGTCATTGTCGTGGTCACGCTGCGCTTGCGCCTTGTCTTTGTGGACGGTCTTGTCCTTGTGATCGGGCGGACCGTAGAGCGTGTAGAATTGCAGCGGCTCGTCGGTGGTGTTCTTCACATTGTGGCGGGCGCCGGCGGGGACGATGACAGCCATGTCCTCCTTAACGGCATTTTCCTTGCCGTCGATGACGACCACGCCCTCGCCTTCCTCGAAGCGGAAGAACTGGTCGCGGTCCTCGTGCACTTCCTCGCCGATCTCCTCACCGACCGCGAGGCTCATGAGCACGAGCTGCAGGTGCTCGCCCGTGTAGAGCACGCGGCGGAAGTCGTTGTTGGCGATGGTCAGTTCTTCGAGGTCGTCGCAAAAGCCGCGCTTCATGGGTCGTCTCCGTCGTCAGTATCCCATCTACAAACCCGCCGTGCTGCGCGCTCGTTCCCCTAGATGTGCAGCACCCGGTGATAGGCGGCGAGGACGCTCTCGTGCATCATCTCGGACAGGGTCGGGTGCGGGTAGATGGTATTGATGAAATCCTCCTCCACCAGTTCCGCCGTCTTGCCGACCGTATAGCCCTGGATGAGCTCGGTCACTTCGGCGCCGATCATGTGCGCGCCGAGCAGCTCGCCCGTCTTGGCGTCGAACACGGTCTTGATGAACCCCTCGGTTTCTCCGAGCGCGATGGCCTTGCCGTTGCCGATCGCCGGGAACTTGCCGACGCGGACCTCATAGCCGGCCTCCTTGGCCTTGGCTTCGCTGAGGCCGACGGAGGCGACCTGCGGGTGGCAGTAGGTGCAACCCGGGATGTTCGTCGGGTCCATCACGTGCGGGTGCACGTCCTTGTTGCCGAGTTCCTTGGCAATGCTTTCGGCGGCGGTGATACCCTCGTGGCTGGCCTTGTGCGCGAGCCAGGGCGCGCCGGTGACGTCGCCGATCGCCCACACGCCGGGCACGGAGGTGCGGCCATAAGGGTCGATGGTGATCCGCCCGCGCTCGGTCGCGACGCCGAGCTGTTCGAGACCGATGCCTTCGATGTTGTGGACGATCCCGACCGCGACGATGCAGTGGCTGAAGCGCTGGGCGGCGACCTTCCCATCCTTGGTCTTGATCTCGGCCGCAACGCCGGTGTCATCGGCCTTGAGGCTCTGCACGCCGGCGCCGAGCACGAACGTCATTCCCTGCTTCTCGAGGCTCTTCTGCAGCGCGGCGGAGACGTCCGCGTCCTCGGCGGGAACGATCCGGTCGACCATCTCGACCACGGTCACCTTGGCGCCGAGGTCGTTGTAGAAGCAGGCGAACTCGATCCCGATCGCGCCCGAGCCGATCACCAGCAGCTCCGTCGGCATGGAGTCCGGGACCATGGCATGGCGGTAGGTCCAGAGGCGCTTGCCGTCGGACTGGGCAAAGGGCAGTTCGCGCGCCCGGGCGCCGGTGGCGACGATGATGTGCTTCGCCTCCAGATCCGCCGTGCCGCCGGCGTTCAGCGTCACCTGCAGTTTGCCTTTGCCCGTCAGCTTGCCGGTGCCCATGTGCACGGCAATCTTGTTCTTCTTCATCAGGTGGCCGACGCCTTGGTTGAGCTGCTTGGCCACCGCCCGGCTGCGCGCCACCACCTTGGCGAGGTCGAAGCCGACCTGCCCCGCCGACAGCCCGAAGCTCTCGGCATGCTTCATGTGGTGATAGACCTCGCCCGAGCGGAGCAGCGCCTTGGTCGGAATGCAGCCCCAGTTGAGGCAGATGCCGCCAAGGTTCTCGCGCTCGACGATGGCGGTCTTGAGCCCGAGCTGCGCCGCGCGGATCGCCGCGACATAGCCGCCCGGCCCGGAGCCGAGGACGATCAGGTCATATTGCTCAGCCATTGGTCACTTCCTCTGCCGCGATCGGTCGCGGCCTGTTGTGTTCATCAAGGGCGACAAAGGTGAACTCCCCCTCCGCCACCAAGGTCTCCGCGTCCCCGTCCCGCGCCCGCCCGACCGCCTCGGCCTTGAGCCGCAGCGAGGTTCGGCCCTGCTTCAGCAGCTCGACATAGACGCTGAGCTCATCCCCCACCGCCATCGCGCCGGGGAACCTGAGTCCATCCGCCGCGACCAGGATCGCCTTGCCCGCGCTGTGCCGCGAGGCGAAGGACCCGCAGGCCAGCCCCATCTGGCCCATCAGCCAGCCGCCGAAGACACCGCCATAGGGGTTGGTGTCGGTCGGCATCGCCGTGGTGCGGATGAGGGGGGTGCGCCCCTCGGGCATTTACGCCACCAGCCCCAGCGGGTTCTCCACCAGTTCCTTGAGCGTCTTCATCAGGCGCGCGCCGTCGGCGCCGTCGATCGCGCGGTGGTCGAAGCTGCCGGTGACGCTCATCACGGTGGCGACGGTGAGCTCGTCACCGACGACATAGGGCTGCTTCTCGCCTGCGCCGACCGCGAGGATCATCGCCTGGGGCGGGTTGATGACGGCGTCGAACTGCTTGATGCCGTACATGCCCATGTTGCTGATGGACGCGGTGCCGCCCTGATACTCTTCAGGTGCCAGCTTGCCTTCCTTGGCGCGGCCGGCGAGCTCGTGCATCTCGGTGCTGATCTTGCTCATCGACTTGGACGCGGCGTCCTTGATGATCGGGGTGATCAGGCCGCCCGGGATGCTCACCGCCACCGCGATGTCGGCCCGGCTGTACTTGATCAGCTCACCCGGCGTGAAGCTGACGTTGCACTCAGGCACGGCCTCAAGCGCGAGGGCCAAGGCCTTGATCAGCATGTCGTTAACGCTGAGCTTGACGCCGCGTCCCGCCAGGCTGGCGTTGAGTTCGCCGCGCAGCTTGAGCAGGGCGTCCAGGCGCACGTCCACCGTCAGGTAGATGTGCGGGATCTCGCGCTTGGCCTCGGTCAGGCGGCGCGCGATCGTCTTGCGCATGTTGGAGAGCTTGGCGACCTCGTGCGGGATGTCGGTCGTAAAGAGCTGCGCGGGCACGGCCGCTTCGGTCGCGGGAGCAGCGCTGGGCTGAGCGGCCGGCTGCGGCTGAGCCATGGCGCCGCCGGCAGCCTTGCCGAGGTCGGCGCGGACGATCCGGCCGCCCGGGCCGCTTCCGCTCAGGGTGGAAAGGTCGATGCCCTGCGCCTGCGCAAGGCGCCGGGCGAGCGGGCTGGCCTTGATCCGGTCACCGCCGTCGTGGCCTTCCGCTGGCCGTGCCGGCGCGGCGGGAGTTTCGACTGGGGCGGGAGCGGTTGCGGCGGGCGCTGGCGTTGGCTGCGGCGCGGGGGCCGGCGCCTCCGCCTTGGGTGCGGGAGCGGGTGCGGGTGCAGCTGGCGCGGGCGCCGAGGCGCTCACGTCCTCGCCTTCACCGGCGATCAGCGCGATGGCCGTGCCGACCTTCACGCCGTCCGTACCCTCGGGCACGAGGATCTTGGCGACCGTGCCCTCGTCGACCGCCTCGAACTCCATGGTCGCCTTGTCGGTCTCGATCTCGGCCAGGATGTCGCCACTCTTCACCGAGTCGCCTTCCTTCACCAGCCACTTGGCCAGCGTGCCCTCTTCCATGGTGGGAGACAGGGCGGGCATCTTGAGTTCGGTCGCCATGGAGAGCCTTGCGTGAGAGCGGTCGATGATCGGGCTGCTCAAAGACCAAGCCCCTTTGCCCGTCAAGCGCCCTTGCCCTAAGCTGCCCCGCCATGGACATCCCGAAGCGCACCTACCTGGTCGTGATCGACGACAGTGCCGAGGCCCGCCAGGCGTTGCGCTTCGCGGCGCGCCGCGCGGCGAAGACGGAGGGCGCGATCGAGGTGCTGGCGATCACCGAACCGCAGGACTTCGTCCAGTGGGGCGGTGTCCAGGCGGCGATCGAGGAAGAGCAGCGACTCCGGATCGAGGGCAGCGTGTCGAGCGCCGTCGGCGAGATCGTCGACGCTGCCGGGATCACGCCGCGGATCATGGTCCAGGCCGGCGATCCCGTGATGGTGGTGCGCGGCCTGATCGGCACCCGCGACGACATTGCCGCATTGGTGCTCGGCGCGGCTCCGAGCGGCTCGCCCGGTGTGATGGTCGCCGCCTTCACCGGCCCCGACGCCGGCAAGCTCCCCTGCCCCGTGATGATCATCCCCGGCGGCCTCAGCGATGAGCGGCTGGAGCAGCTCAGCTGAGGCCGCCGGATTGCTTACTTACTTCTGGGATCCTGGGGCGGCAGCCGCAGCAGGCACGGCCGCAGGCGCGACTGGCGCAGCCGGAGCAGATGCCAACGATTGCCGAACGAAGATTTCCTTGTTCAAGCGTTCGAAAGCATCCTGATAGATCCTTGCGTCCACGATCGGCTCTTCATCAGAAGAGTTCATACCATAGAGGCTGCTCTTCGATTTAGAGAGAACGAAGTTGAACCGAACTCGGGAACCGCTTCCACGCTCTTCGACGAACGCCGATACGACAGGAGTCTTCTTCGAACGCCCGAAACCGAAGAACAGATTATAGCTCATGTTCGACTTCGTGGACGCGGACCCGGTGACGAGACCGGTGTCCTTGTCCGCACTCGCTATACGATACCCTGCGTCCTGTAGAATTGTGATGACGGCCGGAAAGACGACGGACTTGGGTGCCTCGATGTCTTTGGCCTGCAATTGCTGCATTTCAAGTCCACTTAGTTCGGGCGCCTTCTTGGCCATCGTGACGGTTGGCACGGCAGAGAGCACTAGAGCAGCGGCAATCCCAACATACTTAATACGCATAACTTCCCCCTCAAAAAGAACTTGTACGTGAATTGAAGTCGACAACACGCTTGTCAGGCCCGAACTTGATGATCAATGTCATGGTTCTAGAACTGCTTTCCGAACGCGACTTAGACGATCCAAACCCAAGGCCTCCGCCCGCACCGACGTTCCCGCCGCCGGCACCAAGCAGCATGCCAATGGAGAAACCGGACGACTTGTCATAGGTCACGGTAGCGTGGCGGTCGTAGACCCACACTTCCCGACCTTCGCCATCAATTGTCGAGATGTTCGGACCACCAAAGGCTTGCACGACCTCGTACTGTGTCGTTTGTCCCACCTTAAGAGTGAGCTGAACCATACCCTGTGTAAGAGTATTTGTTGCCATTGGCTCTCTGTCGCGGGCATGGGATGCGGACGCGACGAGAAGAGACAGCAATGCTGCCGTCACCGAGAGTGCTTTCATGTTGATCCCCTGTTGTAACGATCAACATAACAGTTCAATTTAACAAAACTAGTAAAACTCGTCGTTAACAGGTCTTGTCAAAGCACGCGGGCCAGAAGCTCGCACAGCTGCTTGAAGCCCGCTTCGTCCTCGGCGTCGAAGCGGGCTTTTTGCGGACTGTCGAGGTCGAGCACGGCGATGAGGTGGCCGTCGCGAACAATGGGCACCACCAGTTCGCTTTGGCTGGCGCTGTCGCAGGCGATGTGGCCAGGGAACGCGTTCACGTCATCGACCCGCTGCACCGTCTGCTCGGCGGCGGCGGTGCCACAGACGCCCTTGCCGAACGGGATACGGATGCAGGCGGCACGGCCCTGGAATGGCCCGAGCACGAGCTCGCCGCCCACGTTGCGGTAGAAACCGGCCCAATTGAGGTCCGGCACGCTCTCCCAGATTACCGCGGCGGCGTTTGCCATGTTGGCGATCGGGTCCGGCTCGCCTGTCGTCAGCCCTTCGAGCGCGAGCAGCAGGTCGCGGTAGAGCGTGGCCTTGTCGGCGGCGGCGATCTTGAAGTCGTACATCAGTCCAGTCTCACCTTCCCACGTCCGGCCTTTACCTCGCCCCGGCCTTTCTTGGCGTCGACCCGCTTCGCCCTGGCGGCGCGGCTCGGCCTGGTCGGCCGGCGCTTGGCCTGCCGCACATGGGCAGCGGCGATAAGCTCGGCAAGACGCCGGCGGGCGTCCTCGCGATTGGCCTCCTGCGTGCGATAGTTGCGCGCGGTGATGATCAGTTCGCCGCCGGTGGTTAGCTTGCTCCCGGCCAGCGACTTCAGCTTCTCATAGGCGTGGAGCGGCAGCTGCAGGCGATACACGTCACAGCGCAGCTGGCAGGCGGTCGCGACCTTGTTGACGTTCTGACCGCCCGGCCCGGTCGCCGCGAGGAAGCGTTCGGACAGCGCCTCCTCCGGAATGACGACGTCCTCCGGCCGCATCAGAGAAAGTCGCGCCAGCGGCCGAAGCGCTCGGGAACCGATGCGGTGACGTCGATCTCCTCGCGCGGTTCGCGCGGGACGGCCAGCCGCCATGCGTGGAGCAGCATCCCGGCGCCGGGTTCGACCATCGCCCCGCCGCCCGCGCTCGCCCCGCCATAGACCGGATCGCCCACGATCGGCGCCATCAGCCCACGGGCGGCGTGGATCCGTAACTGGTGGGTCCGGCCGGTCTCGGGCCGCATTTCCACCAGAGACTGCCCCTCGGCCACAGCGATGCGACGCCAGCGGGTGCGCGAGGGCTTGCCGCCTTCGTCGACCGCCATTCGCCAGCCGTCCCGGGCGCTTGAGACCTTTGCCAGCGGCAGATCGATCAGCCCTTCCGCCTCCGCCAGTTCACCGGCGACCACCGCCAGATAGGACTTGCGGACCTCGCCGGCCTCGAAACTCGCCTGGATGCGCTTCACGGCCTTGGGATTGCGCGCCAGGAGCAGGCAGCCGCTGGTGTCCTGGTCCAGCCGGTGCATGGCGACAGGCGGGCGCTTGAAGCCGGCCTTCAGCTCATCGATTCGGCTTTCGACACTCGGCGCGCCGTTGCGCGGCCGGTCCACGGGAAGACCCGCCGGCTTGTCGATCACCATGGCCTCGGCGTCGATGAAGATGATCCGGTCGGACAGGGACATGGTGCGCCGGGTGGCATGGGCCGGAGCCGGAAACAAGCGCTGGTCGGGGGCGAAACGGGTTCAACGGTCCGTGCGGACTGATGCTCCCGCGCAACGATTCCACGGGAAACCAGCTATTTATACGATATTAACCTTTGTGGACGAAATCCCAAATGGTTAATGGACGCTTCAAGGCCGTTAAGCTCACGTAACGCTCTATGATGAGCGGAAGGTGAGCGAGGGCCTCTGAACGGGGGAATCAAGATGCGTGTGCTGTTGATCGAGGACGAGCCGACCACTGCCAAGAGCATCGAGCTGATGCTCGGCACCGAAGGGTTCAACGTCTACACCACCGATCTCGGGGAAGAGGGCCTCGATCTCGGCAAACTGTACGATTACGACATCATCCTCCTCGACCTGAACCTGCCCGACATGCACGGCTATGACGTGCTGAAGAAGCTGCGGACGGCCAAGGTCTCCACTCCGGTCCTGATCCTGTCGGGCATCGGCGAGATGGACTCCAAGGTCCGCGCGCTGGGCTTTGGCGCCGACGATTATGTCACCAAGCCATTCCACCGGGATGAGCTGGTCGCCCGCATCCACGCGATCGTCCGCCGCTCCAAGGGGCACAGCCAATCGGTCATCCGTACCGGCAAGCTTGCCGTCAACCTGGACGCCAAGACGGTCGAAGTGGATTCCAACCGCGTCCACCTGACCGGCAAGGAATATGCGATGCTGGAGCTGCTCTCGCTCCGCAAGGGCACGACGCTCACCAAGGAAATGTTCCTCAACCACCTGTATGGCGGAATGGACGAGCCTGAACTGAAGATCATCGACGTCTTCATCTGCAAGCTGCGCAAGAAGTTGAGCCTGGCCTGCGGCGGTGACAATTACATTGAGACCGTATGGGGCCGTGGCTATGTGCTGCGTGATCCCAACGAGGCGGAGCTGCCGGAAGCGGCAGTTGCCTGAGGCTTATCCTGTCCTCGCCCCCAGGCCGAGTGCGGCAGGGACGAGGACCAATAGAATCAGCGCAATCGGCAGCCAGCGTGGGAGACCGCGCTGGCTGTTTCGCCATTCGGCCCAGACGAACAGCGCTGCGATGATTGCGGCGAACCAGGTCCACAGCTGGTAGCGCATGCCCGTGGCCACCCCGACCAGGAGATAGCCGCTCCCGTAGAGGAAGGCCGAGGCGGCAAGGGCCAGCGCCGGTCCGCGGACGCGAAGTGCCAGGGCCCCCACCAGTGCCGCAAGGGCGAGCGCCAGCCAGATGATCGGCCAGCCAAGCGGCGTCTTCAGCACGAGTCTGTCCGCGGTACCGACCGCGTCCAGCACCGGGTTGGGTGTCACCTGATAATGCCAGGGATTGTCGACGGACGTGAGCCAGCCGGTGTTCCCGGGGCTGTGCCGGATGAGGAAGTAGGTGGCCTGATTGAAGTGCGCGAGGCGGTGCTCCGCATAGGCGAGCGGATGATGGCGGATCGCGTCGATCCAGAGCGCCTTCGGGTCAATGTCCTCATCGTCCACCAGCGGCTGGATGGCGTCATAGCCGAGCGGGCACGGCACCTTGGCCCAGTCTGAATAGGTATCCCACTGATAGGGATCGTAGCATCGGGCATTGACGGCGACCGGATCGCGAACGCCGAGATCGGGGAAAACGTTCTGCCCGCTGAAGGCGGTGATCCCGCCCAGGTCGAAGATGATCAGCGACTGCTGCACGCCTGTCTTCTCGGCGTGAAGCGCGGACGAGACTGCTGGGCCGACAGCCAGGAACGCCGCGGAGAACAGCAGGGCAGCACCGATGCGCCGCGGCCAGCTCGCCAGCGAGCTTGCTGGAACGGCGGCAAGAGCCAGTGGCAGGCAGGCGAGGAAGGCGTTGAAGCGGAGCGCCGCAGCGAACAGCAGCAATGCGAAGATCAGGGTCCGAAGCAGCCAACCCGCATGAGTAGTGCGAACGTCCTGAAGCCACAGCAGAAGACCCGTGGCGGCAAGCAGGGTGCCCGCCATCAGGCAGTCCTTGGTGACCGCCCCCATCAGCATTAGCGCACCCGGCAGAAAGCCAGCGGCGACCACACCAAGCGCCGCGCCCTTCCAGCCGCGACGCTTGGCCCAGCCGCCGATCAGCGCCATCCCGCCCCAGGCGAGCAGCAGCTGCAGCGCCAGCATGAGCCCCGGTCCAGGAAGGACCAGGCTCAACTGGCGCCACAGCCACGCCATGATCGGCGGGTGCCAATCCTCATAAGCATTGTCGACCGACTGCTGGTACTGCCAGCGCGCATCGTCGATCATGATCCCGGGCCAGAAGGCGCCGGCGGTCAGCAGCAGCCCGACGAGCGCCGCGAGCCACACGGGCCAGGGCCGCGAAGTTTCCAAGTTTCCCTGGTGCGGCCCCGCCACCGCCGTCGAAGTTTCCAAGTTTCCCTGGTGCGGCGCGTCAGCGGCCGGCGCATTTTCCCCTGCCCTGGGGGGTGCGCGGTCACCTTGCTCTTGTTCCTGCGCCACGATTCGTCCTGCTCCGCACCAGTTGGGTGACGGAAGCAGCCGCAGTCCTATTGTTCAAGGACGACCGGACTCAGGCGTAGTTAGAGTTTGAGGCCGCGCTGGCGGAGCACTCGGTCGAGGCGCGGGCTATGGTCCTGGGCGGGCGGTTCAAACCGGTGCCAGCCGTCGCGGCCGAGCTTTTCCATCGGCCGGAATTGCGCCTTGTAGGCCATGCGATCCGAGCCATCGACCCAATAGCCCAGATAGACATAGGGCAGGCCGGCGCGTGCAGCGCGAATGATATGGTCGAGGATGATGAAGGTGCCGAGACCCTTCCGCGCGTCGGGGCCGACGTCGTAGAAGCTGTAGATCATCGACAGGCCGTCATTCTGCTGGTCGCTGAGGCAAGCGCCGACCAGCTTGCCCGGAGTGCCATCAACCGACGGCTCGCGATATTCGACGACGTAGGTGCGGACCGGGGTCTGCTCCACCATGTCGGCGAAATCATTCTCGTCCATCTCCGCCATGCCGCCGCCCGGATGGCGCTGCGACAGGTAGCGGCGGAGGAGATCATATTGCTCTTCCGTGGTCCACGGCTTGCAGGCCGTGACTTCCAGGTCGGCATAGCGCTTCAGCAGCTTGCGCTGGGTGCGGGTGGGCGTGAATTCGTTGGCGTCGACCCGGACGGACACGCAAGCGTTGCAGTCGATGCAGCTGGGCCGATAGGCGACCGACTGCGAGCGGCGGAATCCGATCCGCCCAAGGGCCTCGTTCAGCTCCCCCGCCTGATGGCCCGACAGCTCCGTGAACACCTTCCGCTCGACCTTGCCCGGCAGGTACGGGCACGGGCTCGGCGAGGTGACGAAGAATTTCGGAAATCGAAAAGGGGCACTCACGAGTCCGGCGGCTCCGGGAAAAGTTACGAAAGTGTTTATGTGCCGGACCAACGCGCATGTGAAGGGGGCGCTCCCTCCAGAACGTGGTTAAGGACAAAGCCTGTGTCGTGATGGGGCAATCGGCCCGGCGGGCAAACGAGAATCAGGCCGCTCAGCAGCGGGATCTGGGCGGAAAAGCGCCGAGCGGTGCACGTGGGCTCCGGCCGCGACCGGAGTGCCGCGTGGTTAATCCAGGCGCTCGCGGTGGACCTGGAAGCCGTGCTCGTTCAACTTCGCTTCAAGCGCGTCGATGTCGCCGGCATCCCGTGCCTCCACCTCGACCTCGATCTCGGTGTCCTTGGCGGGGAGCGCGGTGAAGATGCGGTTGTGGTACACCTCGACCACGTTGACGCCCTGTTCCCAGATGATCCGGGTGATGTTGGCCAACGCACCCGGCCGGTCCTGCGCGAAGATCCGGAGCCGGGCGATGCGGCCGCAGCGGACCAGCTCGCGGATGAGGACGTTCGCCAGCAGGTGCGTGTCGATGTTGCCGCCGCACAGAATGGTGGCGACCCGCTTGCCCGCGAACTGCTCCTTGCGGGCGAGGATCAGCGCCAGGCCCGCGGCCCCGGCACCTTCGACCACCGTCTTCTCGATCCCGACCAGCAGCGCCACGGCATGTTCGATGTGGCGTTCCTCGACCAGCTCGATCCGGTCGACATACTTGCCGATCACCGCGCGGGTGAGCTGACCGGGTTCCTTGACCGCGATGCCCTCGGCCAGCGTGTCGCCGCCAATCGCGCCGTGCTGGTGATCGATGACATTCTTCATCGAGGGATAGAGCTGCGCTTCCACGCCGATCACCTCGACCGAAGGTTTGAGCGCCTTGATGGCGGTGGCGACGCCGCTGATGAGCCCGCCGCCGCCGATCGGCACGACCACGCAATCGAGGTCCTCGACCTGCTCCAGCAATTCCAGCCCGATGGTGCCCGCGCCCGCCATGATCTTGGGGTCGTCGAAGGGATGAACGAAGATCAGCCCGTCCGCTTCGGCGACCTCGAGCGCATGGGCGTAGGCATCGTCGAACCGTTCGCCATGGAGGATGACGCGGGCGCCGTGTTCACGGGTCTGGCTGATCTTCATCGTCGGCGTGTTGGTCGGCATGACGATGGTGACCGGAATGCCAAGGCGCCGGCCATGGTAGGCGACCGCTTGCGCGTGGTTGCCGGCACTGGCCGCGATGACGCCCTTGCCACGCTCTTCCTTGGTCAGCTGGAGCAGCTTGTTGAGTGCGCCGCGCTCCTTGTAGGCGGCGGTGAACTGCAGATTCTCGAACTTGAGCCAGACGTCGGCGCCGGTGATTTCGGACAAAGTCCGGCTGCGCTTGGTCTGGGTGCGCTGGACGGCGCCTTCGATACGGACTGCGGCGGCGCGGATGTCGTCGAGGGTGGGAAGCTCCATGGGCGTTCCGCTAGCCCTTCCGGCGGAGCGGAACAATGCTAGGCTGGCGGGCATGACACGCCCTGCCCTGCTGCTCGTCGCCCTACTCTCCTCCACCCCAGCCTTGGCGGACACGCTGGTGCGCAACGTCACCGGCGTTCAGGTCGGTGCGGACGGCAGGGTCGAGCATTTCACCGGCCTGCTGGTCGGGGACGATGGCAAGGTGAAGCGGGTGCTGCACGGCGAGCTGCTGAAGCTGCCGGGGAGCACGAAGGTGGTGGATGGCGGCGGCAGGACGATGCTGCCGGGGCTGATCGACGCCCATGGCCATGTGATGGAACTGGGCGCTGGCCTGCTGCAGCTGGACGTCACCGGCATTCGCTCGGTGGGAGAATTGCAGGCCCGGTTGAAGGCTTATGCGGCGGCACATCCGGAGCTGCCGTGGATCGTCGGGCGCGGCTGGAACCAGGAGATGTGGGCGGACAAGCGCTTTCCGACCGCCGCCGACCTTGATTCCGTGGTGAGCGACCGGACGGTCTGGCTCGGCCGCGTGGACGGGCACGCCGGCGTCGCCAATGGCGCGGCGATGCGGGCCGCGGGAGTGACCGCCGCGACGGCGGCTCCGTCGGGCGGGCGGATCGAGCGCGCCGCTGACGGACGGCCGACTGGGCTGTTCGTCGACGCTGCCAAGGACCTGATCGAGCGGTCGGTGCCCTCCGCCACTCCGGCGCAGCGGCGGACAGCGCTGCTGGCGGCACAGCGCGACCTGCTGGCCAAGGGCGTGACCGCCGCCGCGGACATGGGGACCAGCATCGATGACTGGCACGCCATGCGCGCGGCCTATGGCGAGGGGGCGCTCAAGTTCCGGATCATGAGCTATGCCGCCGGACCGGGCGGGCTGAAGGCGATCACGGCCGAACGGAACACGGGCTGGTCGTTCGGCGACCGGCTCAAGCTCAATGGCGTGAAGCTCTATGCCGATGGTGCGCTGGGCTCGCGGGGGGCGTATCTGAAGCAGCCTTATGCCGATGCGCCGACGCGCGGGCTGGCACTGCTGACCCCGGCGGAGCTCAAGGCGCAGGCCGGCGCGGCGGCGGCAGGCGGATGGCAGATCGCGGTGCATGCGATCGGCGACGCGGCCAATGCCATGGTGCTGAGCGCTTATGAGCAGTTGGGGTCGGCCAAGGGCGACCGGCGCTGGCGGATCGAGCACGCGCAGATCCTCGACCCCGCGGACCTTCAGCGGTTCGCCCGGGACAAGGTGGTCGCCTCCATGCAACCGACCCACGAGACCAGCGACCGGCTGATGGCACAGGCGCGTCTGGGGCCGAAGCGGCTGGCAGGCGCGTACGCTTGGCAGACGCTGGCGAAGAGCGGGGCACGGCTGGCGCTGGGCTCGGATTTTCCGGTGGAGGACCCGAACCCCTTCCCGGGACTTGCCGCGGCGGTGAGCCGGCAGGGGCTGGACGATCAGCCGCCGGGCGGATGGCGGCCGTGGGAGAAACTGACCTTCGCGCAGGCGCTGAAGGGCTTCACGCGGGATGCGGCCTGGGCCGGGTTCGCGGAAAGCCGCTACGGCAGCCTGGAGCCTGGCAAGTGGGCAGACTTCATCCTGGTCGATCGGCCGGTGGACCGGGTCAGCCCGCACGACCTTGCGCGGACTGCGGTCGAGGAGACGTGGATCGCGGGCGAGCGGGTGTGGTCTAGGAGCCCTGCGCCCGCTCGGTGAGCATGGCCGGGGTGAGGATTTGCGGGAGCTCTTCGGGTTCCTTGCCGGGCGCGTACCAGAGGTAGAGAGGCACCCCGGCGCGGGCGCGGCTTTCGAGGAAGCGGGTGATGGCGGGATCGCCATTGGTCCAGTCGCCCGCGAGCACCGCAACATGGGCGGCCTTGAACGCGTCCTGCACCGGCGCGCGATCAATCGCGTTGGCTTCGTTGACCTTGCAGGTGAGGCACCAGTCAGCGGTGAAGTAGACGAAAACGGGGCGGTTCTGCTGGCGATAGGCGGCGACCCTGGCCTCACTCCACGCTTCGGCATTGGCGGTCTTGGTGACGACGGCCTGCTCGCCGCGACCGATGCCGAGCAGGGGCACGATCGCGAGTGCGAGAGCAATGGCGACGGGGCGGCCGAGCGCCGGAAGCCCACGTGACTGGCGGCGCCCGGCGAGGACCAGCGCCGTGACCAGCAGGGCGGCGGCGAGGAGGCCAAGCAACAGCCCGCTGGTGCCGCCCTGACGATAGAGCAGCCACAGTGCGGCGAGCGTGCTCAGGCCCATGGGGATGGCCAGGATGCGCTGAAGGCGAAGCATCCACGCGCCTGGCTTTGGCAGGCGTTTGCGCAGAGTGGGGATGAAGGCGACGAGCAGGAAAGGCAGCGCGATGCCGAGCCCGAGGGCCGCGAAGACCAGGATGGCGCCGGCAGCGGGCAGCAGCAGTGCCGCGCCAAGCGCCGCGCCCATGAAGGGACCGGCGCAGGGAGTGGCGACGAAGGCCGCCAGTGCACCGGTCGCGAAACCGCCGCGAGGGCTTGCTTCCCCACCGAGCACCGGCAGCTTGAACGTGCCCAGCAGGTTGAGCGTGATTGCGGTGCCGAGGAGCAGCAGGACAAGGATGGTGCGCGGGTCCTGCAGCTGGAAGGCCCAGCCGGCCGCCGTGCCGCCGGCGCGGATCAGCAGCAGCGCGATGCCGAGCGCGCCAGTACCGACAATCGCCCCAGCCGTGTAGGCCAGTGCATCATGGCGGGCGTGGCGCTCGTCCCCGCCCGCCCGCGCAAGCGCGAGTGCCTTTAACGCGAGGATCGGGAAAACGCAGGGCATCAGGTTGAGCAGCAACCCGCCGGCCAGCGCGCCGAGCAGTGCCCAGCCAAGGGCGCTCCAGCCGGTGCTCGCCGCCTCGCCGATCGGCGTGCCGCCAGTTGGTACCGTGCCTGGTGTGGCCCCGATGGCGAGCCCGCCACTTGGTCCCATGCCGAGCACGCCGTCCACCAAAGTTGGCGGTCGCTTGAAGGTGAGCTCCGCGATCAGCAGGTCGCCATCGCGGGAAAAACGCTGCGGTGCGGCATGGTCCAGCGGCACTCCGTCCGCCGGGAAGAAGTGCGGGTGGTCCACCGCCACGCCGGCTGGAAACGGGATGCCAAGGCGGACGGCCGTACCGTTTGCCGCGAAATGCGCGGCGCTGCCCAATGGGCGCGGCAGTTGCCGCCGCCAGCCATCGAAGCGCGTCTGCTCGTCCGCGCCGCCCCCGATCGGGACGTCGAGGCTCAGCTCGCCCTGCTCCGGCACGCAAATCTCGTCGGTGCAGGCGAGCCAGAAGGCCTTGGCGCGGATCGGCAAGGTTCCGGTTACATCCGCAGGCACCTTGAGGCGGGTGAGGATCGCGTAGGGGCCGGTGAAGACGTAGTTCATCAGCCCGGCGATGGTGAGCGTCTTTGGCACCGGGTAGCGCAGCGGGCCGACGCTCGCGCCCTTCGGCAGCTGCCAGTTGAGCGTCATCGGCTGGCCCGCATCGCCGGGGTTCGACCAATAGCCGTGCCAGCCGGGCTCGGGCGTCATCAGGATGGCGAGGTCGGCCTCCTGCCCAGGGCGAACCGGTCCGTCGACCACGAGCTGCGCGGTGATGTGCGGGCGCGCCGAGCCAAGCTGCGCCATGGCCGGCGCGCTGGTCAGCAGGGCGAGGAGCAAGAGGAAGAAGCGAGCCACTTGCCGCCGCCCTAGCATCAATCGAGGTTGGGTCGCAGCCACCTTTCGGCCGTATCCACGTCGACGCCACGACGCTTGGCATAATCCTCCAGCTGGTCGCGGCCGATGGTGGCGACTCCGAAGTATGCGCTGTCCGGGTGGGCGAAGTAGAAGCCGCTGACCGCCGCCGTCGGCAGCATCGCGAAGCTCTCGGTCAGCGACAGGCCGGCCGGATCGCCGCCGAGCAGGTCGAACAGCACCGGCTTGAGGCTGTGGTCCGGACTGGCCGGGTAGCCGGGCGCGGGGCGGATGCCCTCATAGCGCTCGCGGATCAGTTCCTGGTTGGAGAGATGCTCCTCGGCATAGCCCCACAGATAGGTGCGGACGTGGTGGTGGAGCCGCTCGGCCAGCGCTTCGGCCAGTCGGTCGGCCAGCGCCTTGAGCATGATGTCGCTGTAATCGTCATGCGCCGCCTTGAAGCGGTCGAGGTGCGTCTCGGCGCCGTGGATGCCCAGCGCGAAGCCGCCGATCCAGTCCTCGCCTTCCTCCTGGATGAAGTCGGCCAGGCACATGTTGGCGCGGCCTTCACGCTTCTTCATCTGCTGGCGCAGGAAGGGCAGCCGGACGGGCTCGTTACCCGCCAGCACAAGGACGTCGTCGCCCTCGCGCCAGCAGCGCCACAAGCCGATCGAGGCACGGGCGGTGAGCCACTTCTCCGCGATGATCTTGTCGAGCATCGCCTCGGCGTCGCGGAACAGGCTCCGCGCGCTCTCCCCCACGACTGCGTCGTCGAGAATGGAGGGGAAAGTGCCGTGCAGCTCCCACGCGCGGAAGAAAGGCGTCCAGTCGATGTGGGCGCGAAGGTCACGGAGCGGCCAGTCGGCGAACTGGTGCATGCCGGGCTTGTAAGGCGCGGCCGGCTTCTTCGCCGGGTCGGCAATGAAGCGATTGGCGCGGGCTTCGGCGAGCGTGCAGCGGTCCTGGCCGCCACGGCCGGCGCGGGCCACGCGAAGTGCCTCATATTCGTTCGCGGTGCCGTCGATCAACTCGGCCCGCTGCGGTCCGTCGCTGACCAGCGCGGAGGCGACACCGACGGCGCGGCTGGCGTCGAGCACATGCAGCACTGGCCCTGAGTAAGCCGGGGCAATGCGCAGCGCGGTGTGGGCCTTGGATGTGGTCGCGCCGCCGATCAACAGCGGCAGCGTCATGCCGGCCCGCTCCATCTCGGTCGCCACTGTCACCATCTCGTCGAGGGAGGGGGTGATCAGGCCGGACAGGCCGATGATGTCGGCTTCGTTCTCGTTCGCGGCTTCGAGGATCCTGGTCCACGGCGTCATGACGCCGAGGTCGACGACCTCATAGCCGTTGCACTGGAGGACCACGCCGACGATGTTCTTGCCGATATCGTGGACGTCGCCCTTGACGGTGGCCATGACGATCCGGCCCTTGCCCTTGGCGCCCTCGTCCTTTTCGAGCTCGATAAAGGGCAGCAGGTGGGCGACCGCCTTCTTCATCACGCGGGCGGACTTCACCACCTGCGGCAGGAACATCTTGCCGGCGCCGAACAGGTCGCCGACGACGTTCATGCCGTCCATCAGCGGACCTTCGATGACAGCGATCGGGCGCGAGGCCTGCTGCCGCGCCTCTTCCGTGTCGTCGACGATATGTGCATCGATGCCCTTCACCAGCGCGTAAGACAGCCGCTCGGCGACCGGCAGGGAGCGCCACTCGGCGGCGGCTTTCTCCGCGACCTCGTCCGTACCCTTGAACCGCTCGGCAAGGGTGATGAGGCGCTCGGTCGCGTCGTCGCGCCGGTCGAGGATGACGTCCTCGCACGCATCGCGCAGTTCGGGGTCGATCGCGTCATAGACGTCGAGCTGGCCGGCGTTGACGATCGCCATGTCGAGCCCGGCCGGAATGGCGTGGTAGAGGAACACCGAGTGCATGGCCCGGCGCACGGGCTCGTTGCCGCGGAAGGAGAAGCTGAGGTTCGAGAGCCCGCCCGAAATGTGCGCGCCCGGGCAGCGTTGACGGATTTCCCGCGCGGCTTCGATGAAGTCGAGGGCGTAACGACGATGCTCGTCGATGCCGGTAGCAACCGCGAACACGTTGGGGTCGAAGATGATGTCATGGGGATCGAATCCGTCCGCGACCAGCGTGTTGTAGGCCCGTTCGCAGATCTCGACCTTGCGTTGAGCAGTGTCGGCCTGGCCGGTCTCGTCGAAGGCCATGACGACCACGGCGGCACCGTAGCGGCGAACGAGGCGGGCCTGCTCGAGGAATGGTCCCTCGCCTTCCTTGAGGCTGATCGAGTTGACGATCGGCTTGCCCGACACGCACTTCAATCCGGCCTCGATCACAGTCCATTTGGAGCTGTCGATCATCACCGGCACCCGGGCGATGTCCGGCTCGGCCGCGATGCGCTTCAGGAACGTCGTCATGGCGAGCTCACCGTCGAGCAGCGCCTCGTCCATGTTGACGTCGATGATCTGGGCGCCGTTCTCGACCTGCTGTCGGGCGACTTCGACGGCGGCGTCATAGTCGCCGTTCAGCACCAGCTTCTTGAAGCGGGCGGAGCCGGTGACATTGGTGCGCTCGCCGATGTTGACGAAGCTGGTGGCCGCGCTGGCGGCGTCGGACGCGATACTGCTGCTCATGTCAGGCGGCCAGGACCATCGGCTCGAGGCCCGCGAGGACGGTGCGACGCGGCGCCTGCGGGACGGCGCGGGGCTGACGCCCACGCACCGCCCCGGCGATCGCGGCGATGTGGGCAGGAGTCGTACCGCAACATCCACCGACGATGTTCACAAGGCCATCATCGACCCACTCGGCGACCTGCGCAGCCGTTTCCTCGGCTGCCTCGTCATATTGGCCAAGGTCATTGGGCAGGCCAGCGTTCGGATAGGCCATGATCAGCGTGTCAGCCTGCGTATTGAGCGCGGCCAGGTGCGGGCGCAGCTGCGCCGCGCCGAAGCTGCAGTTGAGGCCGATGCTGAGCGGCTTTGCATGGCGAACGCTGGCCCAGAAGGCCTCCACCGTGTGGCCGGACAGGTTGCGGCCCGAGAGGTCGGTCAGGGTCATCGAGATCATGATCGGGGCGAGGTCCAGCGCGGCCATCACCGCCGCCTTGCAGTTCAGCGTGTCGAACACCGTTTCGATCAGGATGAAGTCGGCGCCGCCCTCCAGCAACGCCTCGGCCTGCTCACGGTAGGCGGCCTTCACCGTGTCGAAATCGACTTCGCGAAAACCGGGATCGTTGACGTCGGGCGACAGTGACAATGTCTTGTTCGTCGGGCCGAGCGCGCCGGCGACATAGCGGCGCCGACCGTCCTTCTGGGCGTTGCGGTCCGCGACCTCGCGGATGATGCGCGCGGCGCAGGCATTCATCTCCGGCACCAGCTCCTCGGCGCCATAGTCGGCCTGGCTGATGCGGTTGGCGTTGAAGCTGTTGGTGCCGAGCACGTCGGCACCCGCGTCGACATAGGCCTGGCAGATGGTCGCGATGAGGTCCGGCCGGGTCAGGCAGAGCAAATCGTTGTTGCCCTTCTGGTCCTTCGACAGGCCGGTGTCGCCGCGATAGTCCGCGGCCGCCAGCCCCTCGCGCTGGATGGCGGTGCCATAGGCTCCGTCCTTGATCAGGATGCGCTTGGAAGCTGCCTCGCGCAGGGCAGTGGCGGCGTCGGTCATGCTTGGGCCTTTCGGTCCGCGCGCACCCCGAGGAGGTGGCAGATGGCGTAAGCCAACTCGGCGCGGTTCAATGTGTAGAAATGGAAATGGCGAACGCCGCTGGCGTAGAGTTGCCCGCACAGCTCGGCGGCGATGGTGGCGGCGATGAGCTGGCGCGCGGCGGGCTTGTCGTCGAGCCCTTCGAACAGCTCGTCCATCCATTCCGGGATGGCCGCCCCGCACTGGTCGGCGAACTTGCGGGTCTGGGCGACGCTGCTGACCGGCAGGATGCCGGGAACGATGTCGGCCTTGATGCCGCAGGCCGCCGCGCGGTCGCGGAAGCGCAGGAACGCCTCGGGCGAGAAGAAAAACTGGCTGATGGCGCGGTCGGCGCCGGCGTCCACCTTACGCTTGAGGTTGTCGAGGTCGGCCTCCGGACAAGTCGCCTGCGGGTGGACCTCCGGATAGCAGGCGACGCTGATCTCAAACGGCGCGACCTGCTTCAGCCCGGCAACCAGGGCGGCGGCGTCCGCATAACCGTCGGGATGCGGCTGGTAGGTGGCACCAGCCTCGGGAGGATCGCCGCGAAGCGCGACGATGTGGCGCACGCCCGCGTCCCAATATTGCCGCGCGATTTCGTCGATC
Organism: Sphingomonas sp. KRR8; assembly: GCF_023559245.1. Classification (NCBI taxonomy): domain Bacteria; kingdom Pseudomonadati; phylum Pseudomonadota; class Alphaproteobacteria; order Sphingomonadales; family Sphingomonadaceae; genus Sphingomonas; species Sphingomonas sp. KRR8. Next base: position 108,018 of record NZ_CP097462.1, on the reverse strand, counting down.
TCGCCCTTGCTCGCATCGACGCAGGTCAGGTGGGCTGCGGCTGGCAGTCCGGTCTCGCGGACAAGTCGGGCAACGGTGGCGTGGGTCCGCTCACGGGTCGAGCCGCCAGCGCCGTATGTCACAGAGACGAACTGCGGGTGAAGGGGCGCGAGCGTCTCGATCGAAGACCACAAGGTCTCGGCCATCTTCTCGGTCTTGGGCGGGAAGAATTCGAAGCTGACCGCGATGTCGCCCTTGGCCGCGGCGAACAGGGGCGCAGGCTCGGAAGGCGGCACGGGAACGAGCGCGGGGCGGGTCATGCGGCTCTCCGGCGGGGAAGGCGAACCGGCTGCTTGGCGCCGGCCCAGAGGGTGACAGTCAGTTCACCGCCAGCGAGGTGCTCGACGACCTGGCCGGTGAGCCCGGCCTCCCCAAGCCAGCCGAGCACGGCCTCGTCGGCAAAGCCCAGCCGCGCATGCTCCGCCCGCTCGCGCAATTCCTCGCGTTCATGCGGGGCGAAATCGACGATCAGCAGCCGGCCGCCGGGCCCGAGCAGCCGCGCCGCTTCGGCGATTGCCTGACCGGGGACCTGCGCATAGTGCAGCACCTGGTGAAGCAGGACGACGTCGGCGCTGCCGTCGGGCAGGGGCAAGGCGTACATGTCGCCCTGGCGCAGGGAGGCGGGCACGGCCGCAGCCTCCAGCTTGGCGCGGGCGAAGCGCAGCATCTCGCTCGACTTGTCGATGCCGATGGCCTGCTCGGCGGTGGGTCCGAACAGCTCGATCATCCGGCCGGTGCCGGTACCGATGTCGACCAGGCGGCCGAGCGGTCCCGCTCCGAGCGCACGGACGATCGCCTGCTCGACTTCGCTTTCCGCGACATGGAGGGAGCGGATTTCATCCCAGACGTGGGCGTTGGCGGCGAAGTAGAGTTCGGCCGCGGCCGCGCGGTCGCGGCGGACGGCGGCGAGGCGCGTGCGGTCGGCCGCGAAGGCGGCGGCGGTCGCCTCGTCCGCCAGCGTGGACAGTGCCTCGGCCACGTCCGGCCGAGCGAGCGTCAGGAAGACCCAGCTGCCTTCCTTGCGCCGCTCGAGCGCGCCGGCATCAACCAGGATCTTTACATGCCTGGACACCCGCGGCTGGCTTTGGCCGAGCAACTGGGCCAGCTCACCGACCGAAAGTTCCAGCTCACGCAGGAGCGCCAGGATTCGCAGCCGGGTCGGATCGGCGAGCGCCTGAAACAGGTCGGCGAGGGGAAGGTTCAAGGACACGGGATAAGGATATAAAGAAGTCTTTATATGAGGTGCAAGGAGAAACCGTCGGAGCTGCCGAAAACGGCTCGTCGCAAAAGTTTATTGCGCCCGCCCCTCCCCTCACCTAAATCCGCGCGCTGGCCTGACCGCAAACATGTGGCTTGCCTGGCTTCTCGCTCCGAGGGCGGAGCGAGGCTGAAGATAGGGATGGATCCATGAAGAAGATTGCTATCGTCGCCGTTGCGGTTGCCGGCCTGACCCTCGTCGCCTGCAACAAGAAGACCGACACCAACACGGTCACCACCGAGAACACGGTCACCACCGAGACGACGACCGACACCAACGCGTCGCTCGACAACGCCGGCGTCGCCGCCGACAACGCGCTCGACGCGGCCGGCAATGCCGTCTCGAACGGTGCGGACGCGGTTGCCAATGGCGCCTCGAACGTCGCCAACGCGACCGAGAACGCGACCCGTTAATTCGGGCCAGCTTGGCAACAAGCTGCTAAGACTGAAGGGCCGTCCGGGTGACCGGGCGGCCCTTCTTCGTTGGAGTTCCGCCAATGCGACTGTGGCTGCTTATGGCTTCGCTGATGATGGCGGGATGCCAGCGCGATCAGCGTCCGCCCGCGCCTACCGCCCAGGAGGCGGCGCAGCTGGACAACGCAGAAGCGGATCTGAACAGCCTTGGAAACGACGAAGGGCCGCCGTCCGGAGACGCCGACCCTTCTGGGAACGTGAACTAAACTTCGGGCGTGGCCGTCACGGGAGTGACTCCCGTGACGTCGGTCTTGTCTGCTGCGCAGCAGGCCGTCCGGCCATCGCCGAGTCCGGGGCCAGTTCGGCAGTCTGCGACTGCCTTCGCTGGCCCCGGCCGGCTTGGCTTAGAAGTCCATGCCGCCCATGCCGCCCATGCCGCCCGGCATGCCGCCGGCGCCAGCCGACGACTTGTCTTCCGGCAGTTCGCTCACCGCCGCTTCGGTGGTGATGAGCAGACCGGCAACCGAGGCCGCGTCCTGCAGAGCCGTGCGAACGACCTTGGTCGGGTCGATCACGCCGGCCTGGACCAGGTTCTCATAGGTGTCGGTTTGGGCGTTGAAGCCGAGGTTCTGGTCAGCGCCGTCGAGCAGCTTGCCCGAGATCACCGCACCGTCGTGACCCGCGTTGGCCGCGATCTGGCGGACCGGCGCGTAGAGCGCCTTGCGGATGATATCGATGCCGCGGGTCTGGTCGTCGTTGGCGCCCTTCAGGCCCTCGATCGCACGCGTCGCATAGAGCAGCGCGGTACCGCCGCCCGGAACAATGCCTTCCTCGACCGCGGCGCGGGTCGCGTGAAGCGCGTCGTCGACGCGATCCTTGCGCTCCTTCACCTCGACTTCGGTCGAACCGCCGACCTTGATCACGGCCACGCCGCCGGCGAGCTTGGCGAGACGCTCCTGGAGCTTCTCACGGTCATAGTCGCTGGTGGTGACTTCGATCTGCTGACGGATCGCGGCAACGCGGCCCTCGATGCCGGACTTCTCACCAGCGCCGTCGACGATGGTGGTGTTGTCCTTGTCGATGGTGACGCGCTTGGCGGTGCCGAGCATGCCGACCGTGACGTTCTCGAGCTTGATACCGAGATCCTCCGAGATCATCTCGCCGCCGGTCAGGATCGCGATGTCCTCGAGCATCGCCTTGCGGCGATCACCAAAGCCCGGCGCCTTGACGGCCGCGACCTTGAGGCCGCCGCGCAGCTTGTTGACGACCAGGGTCGCCAGCGCTTCGCCCTCGATGTCCTCGGCGATGATCAGCAGCGGACGACCCGACTGCACGACCGCCTCAAGGATCGGAAGCATCGCCTGCAGATTGCTAAGCTTCTTCTCGTGGATGAGGATGTACGGATCGGAGAGTTCGACCGACATCTTCTCGGGGTTGGTGATGAAGTAAGGCGACAGGTAGCCACGGTCGAACTGCATGCCCTCGACCACGTCCAGCTCGAACTCGAGGCCCTTGGCCTCTTCGACGGTGATGACGCCTTCCTTGCCGACCTTGTCCATCGCCTCGGCGATCTTCTCGCCGACGACGGTGTCGCCGTTGGCCGAGATGATTCCGACCTGGGCGATTTCCTGGCTGTTGGCAACGGGCTTGGAACGGCCCTTGAGGTCCTCGACGACCTTGGACACGGCGAGATCGATGCCGCGCTTCAGGTCCATCGGGTTCATGCCGGCGGCGACCGACTTCATGCCCTCGCGGACAATGGCCTGGGCCAGCACGGTGGCGGTGGTGGTGCCGTCACCAGCGATGTCGTTGGTCTTCGAGGCCACTTCGCGCAGCATCTGCGCACCCATGTTCTCGAACTTGTCCTTGAGCTCGATCTCCTTGGCGACGGTGACGCCGTCCTTGGTGATGCGAGGCGCGCCGAAGCTCTTGTCAATGACGACGTTGCGGCCCTTGGGGCCCAGCGTCACCTTGACCGCGTCGGCGAGGATGTCGACGCCGCGCAGAATGCGCTCACGCGCGTCGCGGCTGAATTTCACGTCCTTGGCTGCCATGTGGCTACCCTTTCCGTTTGAGAGTTGAATTGATCAAATGACGGTCGCCCGGTGGGCGCCCGTCAGAGAAGTCAGCCGACGATCCCGAGGATGTCGCTTTCCTTCATGATAATGAGGTCTTCGCCGTCGACCTTGACCTCGGTGCCCGACCACTTGCCGAACAGGATGCGGTCGCCGCTCTTGACCTCGAGCGGGTGGACGGTGCCGTCATCGCTGCGCGCGCCGGTGCCGACGGAGACGACTTCGCCTTCCTGCGGCTTTTCCTTGGCGGTGTCGGGAATGATGATCCCGCCAGCGGTCTTCTCTTCCGCCTCGACTCGACGGACGAGGACTCGATCGTGAAGCGGCCTGAAAGCCATTGCTTACGCCCCTTTTCTGCTCTTCATGTTGAACCAGTTTCGCATTGGCACTCCCCCTGGGAGAGTGCCAGCGACAGGGGGCATTTGGGTGCGGCGCCCACCCCTGTCAACATGGGGTTCAGCAAAATTTTACGCGGTGGCGGGCACCAGGCCGAGGCGGGAACGGCGGCTCCACCGCCACCACATCATCGCTGACACCGCCGCAAGACCAAGTGCAAGGCCGATCCAGATGCCGACGCCCTTCAACGGCGTGAGGAAGGCCAGCGCCGCGCCGCAACCAAGGCCGATCACCCAATAGCCAAAGGCAGCGAACAGCATCGGCACCCGCGTATCATGCAGCCCGCGCAGCACGGCGGCGCCGATCACCTGCGCTCCGTCCGCCAGCTGGAAGACGGCGGCGACGAGCAGGAACTGGACGGCAAGCGCGAGGACCGCGGCGCTGGCGGGCGCGTCCATGTCGAGGAACAGCCCGGCGAGTTGGCGCGGGAACAGGCACATGGCGAGTGCGGAGACGAGCGCGAAGCCGAGCGCGCAGCCAAGCGCCACCCGCCCGGCGCGGCCCACCCACACGGGATCCCGCGCGCCATGGGCATAGCCGACCCGAACGGTTGCGGCCTGGCTGAGACCCAGCGGAACCATGAAGGCGAAGGCCGCGATCTGCAGCGCGATGACGTGGGCGGCAACGCTGGTCGTGTCGATCAGGCCCATGAGATAGACCGCGCACGAGAACACGCTCACCTCGAACGACCAGGTCAGGGCGATGGGTGTGCCGAGCTTCACCAGCTCGCGGAAACGTGGCCAGTCCGCCCGCCACCAGCGGCCGAACAGGTGCATGATCCGCAGCCGCTTCATCCGGGCGACGGCTGTCCCAAGCGCCAGCGCCATGGCGCTGTTGGTGATGACGGTGCTGAGCGCCGAACCCTCCATGCCCAGCGCGGGGAGGCCGAGGTGGCCAAAAATCAGCGCCCAATTGAGCAGCACGTTCAGGGCCACCCCACCCAGCGCTACCACCAGCGTCACCGGTGTGCGGTCGAAGGCGGTCAGGGCGGTGCGGAAAAGGAAGACCAGCAGCCCCGGGATCAACGCCCAGCGGAGCACGGCCATGAAGCGGCCGGCGGCGGCGCTCAGCTGAGGGTCCTGACCGAGCAGATGGCAGAGCGGCTCGACCAGGCTGAGCAGCGCCATTCCGAACAGGCCGTAGAAGGCCACCAGCCACAGGCCCATTCGGAAGCTTCGGCGGCTTTCACGCACCGCCTCGACCTTGCGCCCGAGCGCCGAGGCGATCATCGGCGCGATGGCATAGGTCAGGCCGACCCCGGTGAAGAGGATGAGGCTGAAGAAGTTCACCGCCAGGGCAGAAGCGGCGAGTGCCTGCGGACTGAGCCGTCCGAGCATGAGCACGTCGGTGGTCGTGATCGCATTGGCGGCGAGGTTGGACAGCACCAGCGGCCAAGCCAGCGCAAGGCTGGCGCGGAGCTCGTCGCGCCAGCTGGCGGGAGCGGCGGCGAGCGCACGCGGCATCGCGGCGCCCTAGCGTGGGACGTGGCCTTCGTCACCTATGGCGCAGCCTGTGCGGCTCGGCTAACCACCGCCACGCAAAAGGAGAGCGGGTCGATGAAGTTCGTGCGCGGTGTCTGGCAGCTGCTGGTCGGGATCAAGGACGCGCTGGTCCTCATCTTCATGCTGCTGTTCTTCGGAACGCTCTATGCCATCCTGTCGCACCGGGCGGCGCCGGTCGGCGACGGTGTGCTCGACGTGGCGCTCAAGGGGTCGATCGTCGAGCAGCCGGCCGAGAGCGATCCGGTGGCCGCGTTCGGCGGTTCAGCCGGGCCGCGCCAGTACAGCCTGCGCCAGCTGCGCGCCGCGCTGCTCGCCGCCAAGAATGACAATCGGGTCAAGGCCGTGGCGCTCGACCTCGACAACTTCATGGGCGGCGGACAGGCTGCCCTGCACGACGTCGGCGGCGCCCTCGATCAGCTTCGCCGGGCCGGCAAGCCGGTCGTGGCCTATGCCACTGCTTACACCGACAGCAGCTACCAGCTGGCGGCGCACGCCTCGGAAGTGTGGCTCAATCCGCTCGGCACGGTCGCGCTGGCCGGGCCCGGCGGCAACAACCTCTACTTCAAGGGTTTGATGGACAAGCTTGGCGTCACCGCCAACGTCTATCGCGTCGGCGCCTTCAAGAGCGCGGTGGAGCCCTACATCCGGTCAGACATGTCGCCCGAAGCGCGCGAGAATGCCCAGGCGCTCGCCGCCAACCTGCTGGAGGCATGGCGCGAGGACGTCCATACCGCGCGGCCGAAGGCGGCGATCGACCCGTACCTCCAGAACATGGCCGGCGCGGTGACCGCCGCCAACGGTGATTTCGCCCAGGCAGCGCTGCGCTCCGGGCTGGTCGACAAGGTCGGCGAGCGCCAGCAGTTCGAAGCCCGGCTGGCCGAGCTGGGCGGCGCGGCCGCCAAGGAACGCGGCGGCTACAAGCACATCTCGCTTGCCGCGTACGCGGCGGACAAGGTGCACGAGGACCGCAACGGTCCGATCGGCATTGTGACGGTCGCCGGCACCATCGTCGACGGCAAGGCGCCGCTTGGGACCGCCGGCGGCGACAGCATCGCCAACGTGATCGAAAAGGGCGTCCGCAGCGGCAAGCTCAAGGCGCTGGTCGTTCGTATCGACTCGCCGGGCGGGTCGGTAACCGGCTCCGAGCGCATCCGGCAGGCGCTGCTCCAGGCCAAGGCCAAGGGCATCCCGGTGGTCGCCTCCATGGGCAATGTCGCGGCCTCCGGCGGCTATTGGGTGTCGACCGCGGCCAGCCAGGTCTACGCCGAGCCCTCCACCATCACCGGCTCCATCGGCGTCTTCGCCGTCCTTCCGAGCTTCCAGGGCACCCTGCAGAAGCTCGGCGTCGGCGCAGATGGGGTGAAGACTACGCCTCAGTCGGGCGAGCCGGACCTGCTCAAGGGCCCCTCGCCGCAGGCCAGTCAGCTGCTGCAGATGGGCGTGAACAGCATCTATGCGCGCTTCATCGGAATCGTCGCCAAGGCGCGGGGCAAGACTCCGGAGCAGATCAACGCCATCGCCGGCGGTCGCGTTTGGCCGGGCGGTCCGGCCAAGCAGCTCGGCCTGGTCGACGGCTTCGGCAGCATGGACGAGGCGATCGCCAAGGCGGCCGAGCTGGCCAAACTGGGTGACGAGCGCGGCGTGACCTACCTCGACCGGCCCAAGAGCTGGAAGTCGGCCTTCTATTCGATGCTGCGTGACGACGATGACAGCAGCGCCAGTGATGCCAACGAAACCGACGGCTTCGCTACACTTGGCGGACGCGGCTCGGCGGAGCTGCTGGCCGGGCTGAGCCAGGCGCGCGAGGTGCTGAGCGGGCCGACCATCCAGGTGCGATGCCTGGAGTGCGCGGCTGCCGCGCCGGCGCCCGCGACGATCAAGGCTGAGAATCTGGGCTGGTTCGCGAAGCTGGTCAGCTGGCTCGGTTAGTCCTTCCCCTGAAGGTCAGAGAAGAACGGGCGCGAAGCCGATCCGCATGATCGTCGGAGCGGCGACCGCCGCGCCCTGAGCGTCCCGCGCCGGCGTGAACCGGGCGCGCTTCAACAGTGCCTTGCAGGCGGCATCCTTGAACTCGGTCGGCGCGTCGGGGTTGAGGATCGTGCAAGCGCTGGCTCGGCCCGCGACGTCCACATCGAGGCGGATGATAATAATCTGGGTGCGCAGGTAGATCTTCTGGCGATCGGGATAGTCGTCGTATGAGATCCAGCTATTGGGCGACGTCGAAGGCAGCGGCAGGCTCGCCAGTGCGCGCAGGGAGGCCGGGTCCATCCCCCAGGCGGTAAGATGCTTGTTCGCGCACCGCTGCAGCGCCGGGACGACTTGGTGCAGATCGCGAATGTTCAGCGGCACGTGGCCGAGCGCCTGGTGTGCCAGGGTGACCTGCTGCACCTGCGACAACGTCGTCATGGTGCCTTCGTCAAGCTCCACCGCGATTGTCCGGCGATCTCGCTCGTCCGGGTAGACGGCACCCTCTGCCGACGCCCACTGGCCGTTGGCGAAACCGACCTCCACCGCGTGCAGCGTCCGCTCGTCGCGTTGCCGAACGCCTGATTGCGTAACATGGAGGCTGGTGCTCGACGACATCGGCGAGCGGCTGAGTTCGACGCTCGCGGTCCCGTCCGCCAGCGTCTGCTTCAACACGCAGCCGCCGTCGCTCTCGTCAATGCTCCAGGCCGAAGGTCGTGGTGATGCAGCCGCCTGCATCGCGGCCAAACCGATCGTCAACAACGCCAACATCCACGCCTCCCCCTTCGGCGAAGGCATGGTGCCGAGCTAATCGCGCCGGCACAAGTGGGCCGCGTTCAGCCGCTTAGATGTGGATCGGCTTGCCGCGCACCGCCATGGCCGCTTCCTTGAAGGCTTCGGCGTGGGTCGGGTGGGCGTGGCAGGTGTAAGCGATGTCCTCGGACGTGGCGCCGAACTCCATCGCCTGGGCGGCCTGCGCAATCATGGTGCCGGCGAGATTGTTGATCATCCACACGCCCAGCACGCGGTCGGTCTTGGCGTCGGCGACCACCTTCACGAAGCCGTCCGGCTCCTTGTTAGTCTTGGCGCGGCTGTTGGCCAGCATCGGGAACTTGCCGACCTTCACCTCACCATGCGCCCTGGCCTGCTCCTCGGTGAGGCCGACGCCCGCGATCTCTGGCGTGGTGTAGACGACCGACGGGATGATGTTGTGGTTCACGATGCCGGTCAGGCCCGCGACGTTCTCCGACACGGCGATGCCCTCGTCCTCGGCCTTGTGGGCGAGCATCGGGCCGGGAACCACGTCGCCGATCGCCCAGATGCCGGGCACCGACGTGCGGAAGCTGTGGTCGACCTCGATCTGGCCCTTGGCGTTGAGCTGAAGGCCGGCGGCCTCAAGGTTCAGGCCGTCGGTGTTGGGCCGGCGGCCGATGGCGACCAGCACGTGGCTGGCCTCGATCGTCTCGGCCGCGCCGCCCTTGGACGGCTCGACGCTGACGCGGACGCCGTCACCGGTGCGCTCGACCCCGGTGACCTTGGTGCCGAGCTTGAACTCGAACCCCTGCTTCTTGAAGATCTTGTTCGATTCCTTGCGGACTTCCTCGTCCATGCCGGGAAGGATCTGGTCGAGGAATTCGACCACGGTGACCTTGGCGCCTAGCCGCCGCCACACGCTGCCGAGCTCGAGCCCGATCACGCCGCCGCCGATCACCACGAGATGGCTCGGGACCTGGGCGAGCTCAAGCGCGCCGGTGGAGTCGACGATCCGCTCCTGATCGATGGTGACGCCCGGCAGCGGAGTGACTGACGAGCCGGTGGCGACGACGATGTTCTTGGCGCGGACGGTGCGGTCACCGACGGTGACGCTGTCCTTGCCGGTGAAGCTGGCGCGGCCCTTCAGCCATTCGACCTTGTTCTTCTTGAACAGGAACTCGATGCCTTGGGTGAGTCCCTTAACGGCGTCCTTGCGTCCGCCGTGCATCTTGTCGAGGTCAAGCTTGAACTCACCCGTGATGCCCCACTGGGCGAAGTGACCGTGGGCGGCCTCCTCGAACAGCTCGGACGCGTGGAGCAGCGCCTTGGAGGGGATGCAGCCGACATTGAGGCAGGTGCCGCCGAGCGTCTCGCGGCTTTCGACGCAGGCGGTCTTGAGCCCGAGCTGCGCGGCGCGGATCGCCGCCACATAGCCGCCGGGGCCGGCGCCGATGATCAGAACGTCGAAGTCGTAGTCAGCCATGTTCATTCCTTCGTGTCCCGCGGAGGCCGGGACCCAGTACGAGGCTCCCACGTTCGCGGGAGCACATTGCCTTAGAGATCGATCAGCAGCCGTGTCGGATCCTCGATCGCTTCCTTGACGCGGACGAGGAAGGTGACCGCCTCGCGGCCGTCGATCAGACGGTGATCGTAGGAGAGGGCCAGATACATCATCGGGCGGGCGACGATCTGGCCATCCTTGACCACCGGCCGCTCCTCGATCCGGTGCATCCCGAGAACCGCCGACTGCGGCGGGTTGATGATCGGGGTCGACAGGAGCGAGCCGAACACGCCGCCGTTGGAAATGGTGAAGGTGCCGCCCTTCATGTCGTCGGCAGTGAGCGTGCCGTCCTTGGCCTTCTTGCCATAGCCGGCGATCGTCTTCTCGATCTCGGCGAAGCTCATCTGGTCGGCCGAGCGGATCACGGGAACGACGAGACCCTTGGGCGCCGACACGGCCACCGAGACGTCGAGGTAGTTGGCGTAGACGATCTCGTCGCCCTCGATGCGGGCATTGACGGAGGGCACGTCGCGGGCGGCAAGCGCCACCGCCTTCACGAAGAAGCCCATGAAGCCAAGGCGAATGCCGTGCTTCTTCTCGAACAGGTCCTTGTAGCGGGCGCGGGCTGCGATCACCTCGGTCATGTCGACGTCGTTGAACGTCGTCAGCAGCGCAGCGGTGTTCTGCGCGTCCTTGAGGCGGGTGGCGATCGTCTGGCGAAGGCGCGTCATGCGAACGCGTTCCTCGCTGCGGTTGCCGACAGGCGCAGCCTGCGGCGCGGCGGCAGGCGCCGGAGCCGCGGCGGGCGCGGCCGGCGCCTTGGCCGTCGGCTCACCGGCGGCCTTGGCTATGTCTTCCTTGGTCAGGCGGCCGTCCTTGCCAGTGCCGGTCAGCGCCGACGGGTCGACACCGCTTTCCTGCACGGCGCGGCGGACCGCTGGGCTCAAGCGAAGGGCCTGCGCTTGTTCGTCGGTGATTTCGTGGCTCGAAGCCGGGGACTGAACTCCCGCCGACGCGGGAGCACTAGTCTGAGCCGGAGCGCTGGCTTGCGTGGGAGCGCTGCTCGGGACCGGGGCACTGCCGCCCGCACCTTCGGCGATCGTGGCGATCACCGCGCCAACATTGACCGTATCACCCTCGCCCACCAGCGCTTCGCCGAAGGTGCCCGCCACCGGTGAAGGCACGTCGACCGAGACCTTGTCAGTTTCGAGGCTGGCGATCGGCTCGTCCACCGCGACCGCCTCGCCGGGCTTCTTGAGCCATTGGCCGAGCGTCGCTTCGGTGATGCTCTCGCCGAGCGTGGGGACTTTGACTTCGATGCCCATCGGGGTCCTCTAGCTGTTGGCCTTGGCGGGTTCGGGCTGTTTAGCCTCGACCGCGGCATTGGTCGATTGCGGGGTGCCGAGCGCGTCGCCGACGAGATCGGTCTGCTCGGCGGCGTGGCGCTTGGCGAGGCCAGTCGCCGGGGAAGCCGACGCGGCACGGCCGGCGTAGCGTGGGCGCAGGTTCTTGCCGGCGGCCTTCAGCGCTTCCTCGATGAACGGCTCCACGAAGAACCACGCACCGTTGTTGCGCGGCTCTTCCTGGCACCAGACCACTTCCTCGAGCGCCGGCATGGCCTGCAGCCGCTTGATCAAGGGCTCCGACGGGAAGGGATATAGCTGCTCGAGCCGGACGATTTCGATGTCGGTCGCGCTAGCCGCGTCCCGTGCCTCGATCAGCTCATAGGCGATCTTGCCCGAGCAAAGGACCAGTCGCCGCGTCTTGCCCGGCGCCGGCGGGTTCAGGTCGGACAGGATCCGCATGAAGTGGCTCTCACCGGTGAAGTCGGCCGCCGTCGACACGGCCAGCTTGTGGCGCAGCAGCGACTTGGGCGTCATCACCACCAGCGGCTTGCGGAAGTCGCGAAGCAGCTGGCGCCGAAGCATGTGGAAGTAGTTGGCCGGCGTGGTCGGGTAAGCGACCTGGATGTTGTCGTCGGCGCACAGCTGGAGGTAGCGCTCCAGCCGGGCCGAGCTGTGTTCCGGTCCTTGGCCCTCGAAGCCGTGGGGAAGCAACAGCACGAGCCCGCTGGCGCGCAGCCACTTGGCCTCGCCGCTGGCGATGAACTGGTCGATGATGACCTGCGCGCCGTTGGCGAAGTCGCCGAACTGAGCCTCCCACAGCACCAGGGTCCGGGGGTCGGCCAGGCTGTAGCCATATTCAAAGCCGAGCACGCCGAATTCTGACAGCGGGCTGTCGCGCACCTCGAACCGGCCGCTGTCGATGCGGGTCAGGGGCACGAACTTGGCGCCGGTGCGCTGGTCGGTCCACACCGCGTGGCGCTGCGAGAAGGTGCCGCGGCCGCTGTCCTGGCCCGACAGGCGGACGTTGTGCCCTTCGGCCAGCAGCGCGCCGAAGGCCAAGGCCTCGGCCGTCGCCCAGTCGAAGTTCGCACCCGCGCCGAACATCTGGCGCTTGGCCTCGATGATCCGCTGCAGTGTCTTGTGCATGGCGAAATCAGCCGGGACGGTCGTGATCGCCTCGCCGATCCGCTCCAACTCCTCCGCGTCGATCGCGGTGCCCGTATTGCGGCGGCCGCTGACCGGCTCGTCCGGCCGGCTGAGCCCCGCCCAGCGGCCTTCGAACCAGTCAGCCTTGTTTGGGCGATAGCTGGCGCCGGCCTGGAACTCACCCTCGAGGAGCTGAGTGAACTCGGCGGTCTTGGCATCAATCCAGGCCTGGTCGACGACGCCTTCGGCAATCAGCCGGTCGCCGTACAGCTTGCTGACCAGCGGGTGCTGACGAATCGCGTCATACATCAGCGGCTGGGTGAAGCTGGGCTCGTCGCCCTCATTGTGGCCGAAGCGGCGGTAGCACCACATGTCGATCACGATGTCACGATTGAACTTCTGCCGGAACTCGATGGCGAGCTTGCAGCAGAAGGTGACCGCTTCGGGATCATCGCCGTTGACGTGCAGGATCGGCGCCATGATCCCCTTGGCCACGTCCGACGGGTAAGGCGAAGACCGCGCGAACTGCGGCGAGGTGGTGAATCCCACCTGGTTGTTGATCACGAAATGCAGGCAGCCGCCGGTGCCGTAGCCGGGCAGTCCCGAGAAGCTGAGACATTCCCAGACGATGCCCTGGCCGGCAAAGGCCGCGTCGCCGTGGAGCAGGACGGGCAGCACCTTGTCGCCCTGCGCGTCGTCCTTGATCACCTGCACCGCGCGAGCCTTGCCCAGCACGACCGGATTCACGGCCTCCAGGTGCGAGGGATTGGCCTGAAGCGAGAGGTGGACCTTGACCCCGTCGAACTCGCGGTCGGAGCTGGTGCCGAGGTGATATTTGACGTCGCCGGAGCCGCCCACGTCCTGCGGGTTGGCGCTGCCGCCCGCGAACTCATTGAAAATGGCGCGGTAGGGCTTGCCCATGACGTTGGCGAGGACGTTCAGCCGGCCTCGGTGGGCCATGCCGATGGTGACTTCCTCGACGCCCATCTGGCCGCCATATTTGATGACGCTTTCGAGCGCGGGGATCATGCTCTCGCCGCCGTCGAGGCCGAACCGCTTGGTCCCGACATACTTCTTGGCGAGAAAGCGCTCCCACTGCTCGCCGTGGATCACCTTTTCCAGGATCGCCTGCTTGCCCTCGGGCGTGAAGCTGACGCCCTTGTCACGGCCTTCCATCCGGTCCTGGAGAAAGCGGCGCTCCCCAAGATCGTTGATGTGCATATATTCGAGACCGATCTTCGCGCAGTAATTCTTGCGCAGGATGGCGACGATTTCGTTGACAGTGGCCGTCTGCAGCCCGAGCGCACCCGCGATATAGACCGGGCGGTCGAGGTCGGCGCCGGTGAAGCCATGATATTCCGGCGTCAGGTCGGCCGGCAATTCCCGGTGCGAGAGGCCAAGCGGGTCGAGGTCGGCGGCAAGATGCCCGCGCACACGGTAGGTGCGGATCAGCATCATCGCTCGGACGCTGTCGTCGGCCGCCTTGTGCAGCGCGGCCTCGTCGGTCACTCCCGCCGCTTGCGCCTGCGCCTTCGCAGCCTTGGCGACCTGCTCGATGCTGGCTTCGGTCGGATCAAGCCCGAGATTGAGGTCGTCGAGGGTCGTCACCGGCCAGTTCGGCCGCGCCCAGCTCGGTCCCTGCTCAGTCTCGAATACGTCCATCACCGCCTCTTTGTGCTCCCACGAGAGGCGGGAACCCACACCTCTTGTAGCGCCTTCACCGGATATGTGGGCACCCGCCTTCGCAGGTGCAAAAGATTTATCCGTTAAGGAGCGCCTTCAGCGTCTTGCCAAGCTCAGATGGGCTCGGCGACACGGTAATGCCAGCCGCTTCCATCGCCGCGATCTTCGATTCCGCGTCGCCCTTGCCGCCCGAGACGATCGCGCCGGCGTGGCCCATGCGGCGGCCCGGAGGGGCGGTGCGGCCGGCGATGAAGCCGACCGTCGGCTTCTTGCGGCCGCGCTTCGCCTCGTCGGCGAGGAACTGAGCGGCGTCCTCTTCCGCGGAGCCGCCGATCTCACCGATCATGATGATCGACTTGGTCGCGTCGTCGGCAAGGAACATCTCGAGCATGTCGATGAACTCGGTGCCCTTGACCGGGTCGCCGCCGATGCCGACCGCGGTGGTCTGGCCGAGGCCCTCGTTGGTGGTCTGGAACACCGCCTCATAGGTCAGCGTGCCGGAGCGACTGACCACACCGACGCTGCCCTTCTTGAAGATGTTGCCCGGCATGATGCCGATCTTGCATTCCTCAGGCGTCAGCACGCCCGGGCAGTTCGGCCCGATCAGCCGGGACTTGGAGCCATCCAGCGCCCGCTTGACCTTGACCATGTCCAGCACGGGAATGCCCTCGGTGATGCAGACGATCAGCGGGACCTCTGCGTCGATCGCTTCCAGGATCGAGTCCGCGGCGAAGGGCGGCGGGACGTAGATGACGGACGCGTCGGCGCCAGTCCTGGCAACGGCTTCTTCGACGGTGTCGAACACCGGCAGGCCGATGTGCTCGGTGCCACCCTTCCCGGGGGTCACGCCGCCGACCATCTGGGTCCCGTAGGCGAGCGCCTGCTGCGTATGGAAGGTGCCGGTCTCCCCGGTCATGCCCTGGGTTATGACCTTGGTGTTCTTGTTGACGAGAATGCTCATTCGATAGCAGCTCCCATGTGCCCCCGCGCAGGCGGGGGCCCAGCCTTAAAACAATGACTCATAGAGGTCCTTCCATTGCGGATTGACCTCTTCGATCAGCCGAAGCTTCCAAAGCCGGTTCCACTTCTTGATCTGCAGTTCGCGCTGCCGCGCTTCCTGCAGATCGTCGTGTGCTTCGAACCAGACCAGCAAGCCGCAGCCATGTTCCTTCGTAAACCCATCGATCAGCTGGTTGCGATGCTGATAAGCGCGCTGAACCAGATTGCTCGTCGAGCCCGTGTAAATCGTTCCGTTGCGCTGGTTCGCCATGATGTAGACGAAGCCAGCCTTCATTCCTTTGTCCTCATGTCCTCGCAGACGCGAGGACGGTCTGGGCTCCCGCCTTCGCGGGAGCACTGCTGTTTACGCCAGCGAGCCGTCGATCTGCTTGCAGGCGTCGAGCAACTCCTTGACCGCGTCGACGCTGACCTGGAGGTTGGCCTTGGCTTCGTCGTCGAGCTCGATCTCGATGATCTTCTCCGCGCCGCCCGCGCCGATCATCACCGGCACTCCGACGTAAAGCCCGTCGACGCCATACTGGCCTTCGACATAGGCGGCGCAGGGCAGGATGCGCTTCTGGTCGTTAAGGTACGCCTCGGCCATGGCGATGCCGCTGGTCGCCGGGGCGTAGAAGGCCGAGCCGGTCTTGAGCAGGGCGACGATCTCGCCGCCGCCGCCCCGGGTGCGCTTGACGATGGCGTCGATGCGTTCCTGCGTGCTGAGGCCCATCTTGATGAGGTCGGGCACCGGGATGCCGTTGACGGTCGAATAGGCCGGGACCGGCACCATCGTGTCGCCATGGCCGCCCAGCACGAAGCTGTTCACGTCGCGGACCGAGACGCCGAACTCCTCGGCGAGGAAGTGGCTGAAGCGAGCCGAGTCCAGCACGCCGGCCATGCCGACCACCTTGTTGTGCGGGAGTCCCGAGAATTCGCGCAGCGCCCACACCATCGCGTCGAGCGGATTGGTGATGCAGATGACAAAGGCGTCTGGCGCGTTGGCCTTGATGCCCTCACCCACCGCCTTCATCACCTTGAGGTTGATGCCCAGAAGGTCGTCGCGGCTCATGCCCGGCTTGCGGGCGACGCCAGCGGTGACGATGATGACGTCCGCGCCAGCGATGTCGGCATAGTCGTTCGAGCCGGTGATCGTGGCGTCGAAGCCCTCGATCGGACCGCACTGCGACAGGTCGAGCGCCTTGCCCTGGGGCACGCCTTCGACCACGTCGAACAGGACGATGTCGCCAAGCTCCTTCTGGGCGGCGAGGTGAGCAAGGGTGCCGCCGATGTTGCCGGCGCCGATCAGGGCAATTTTCTTGCGAGCCATAGAGTGCTTCGGGCCTCTTCAGAACTAGCGTATGGAAGCCGGCCGAGGACCGGCGGCGGGTGCGAGGGGGCCTCTAGCCCTTGAGGCGCGACGGGGCAACCGCTCGGTAGTCTCGTGGGTTAACAGCTTCATCAGGCGCGGTTCACCGCGTCATCGTTAGGAAAAAGAGATGAAACACGCATTTCTCATCGCGGGCGCAGCGCTCGCCGTCATCGCGGCTCCGGCCGCGGCCAAGCCGGGCAACGGCCACGGTCATGGCAATGGTCATGGTGGAGATCGGGACCGCTGGGAGCAGCGCGACCAAGGCGATCGTGGCGACCGCTACGGCTACGGCTACAACGATCGCGGGTGTCCGCCGGGCCTCGCCAAGAAGCACAACGGCTGCATGCCGCCGGGCCAGGCTCGCCGCCTGAACCGTGGCGAC
Organism: Sphingomonas sp. KRR8; assembly: GCF_023559245.1. Classification (NCBI taxonomy): domain Bacteria; kingdom Pseudomonadati; phylum Pseudomonadota; class Alphaproteobacteria; order Sphingomonadales; family Sphingomonadaceae; genus Sphingomonas; species Sphingomonas sp. KRR8. The sequence goes on along the minus strand of NZ_CP097462.1, from coordinate 91,191 downwards.
CGTTATGCGCAGAGCTACGGCTATCGCTATTACAACTACAACAGCATCCCGTACGACGTGCGGGAGCGCTACGATCTCAACCGGAACTACCGTTATTATTCGGACAACAGCGGCTACCTGTACGGGGTCGACCCGCGCACGCAGGTCGTCCAGCAGATCATCCAGGCGTTGATCCGCTAGGCAGCGGCCCTTCGATGGAGCCGGCGGCGCAGCAACGCCGTCGGCACCACGATGAAGAGGAGCAGAGGCAAGGCCCAACGATCCTCCATCGTTACGCCAAGCCCGAGCGCGAGGGTCATTCCGGTCCCGACAATGGCTGGAATGGAGAGCCTCAGCAGTTCAAGCCGGGCGCCGTGTACCGTCAGGTCCGAGTGCGCCAGTCGTCCGACGAACACGGCATAGGACCACAGCAGGAGCTGCGTCACGCCGATGGCGGCGAACAAGGCGAAATAATAAGAGATGCCCTTGGCCGGCCCATGCGTCGCCAGCAGCTCGGCCACTGCCGGGGTCAGCGAGACCAGGCACAGCAGGAACAGGTTGATCACCGTCAGCGGCACGTCTGCAGCCGTAAGCTTGGCGAACATCCGGCGATGCGCAGCCCAGAACAGGCCGACCACGCCGAAGCCGAACAGGAAAGCGAAGATCGAGCGCCAGCTTTGTCGCAGCAGGTCGGCAAGCGTGCCATCCCACTGCTCGGGCACCTTCAGCTCCAGCGCAAGCAAGGTGATGGCGATGGCGAACACGCCGTCCGAGAGCATCAGCAGCCGGTCGTAATTGTGCCGCGCGATGTGGCGCACCAGCGGCTCGACCTCGTTCAGGCTCTCCGGTTCGCTCACCTGCCGCCTCCCCCTTTTTGCGCCGCGCTTACCTCCCGGCCAGTTGGCGGATCATGATCTCCCAGTGAAGCACGTCATCATAGGCCGCAGCCACCGGAATGCGCTCGTTCAACCCGTGCGCACGCTCGTCGTCCGGGCTGATGCCCCAACTGCCGTCGACGCCGTAGGTGGGAATGCCGCCGGAACGGAAGAAGCTGGCATCGCTGGTGCCCGTCGCCATGTTGGGGATGACCCGCATGGTCGGCCCGCGCAGCTGCCGGACGGCAGCGGTGTAGGCGGCGAGCACGTCGGGGCGGATCGCAGGCACCGGCGTCGGTTTGCCGATGAAGCTGGGATCCGGAGTGATTTCCACGCCCTTGCCGACCAGCGCCTGAAGCTCCGCCTGCACCGTGCGCGGCTCGACGCCGGGCATGATCCGGCAATTGACCGTGGCCTTGGCGGTCTGCGCCAGCGCGTTGTCGGCGTGTCCGCCGCTCAGCATGGTCGCGACACAGCGGGTGCGGGTCTTGCCTGCCTCAAGCTCGTTCGCCTCGACCGCGTCCGCCGCGGCGCCGTCGTTCGGATTGGCGAGCCAGCGGCGCATCGCATCACCCAGCGGCCCCTTTTCGTCCAGCTGCCGGGCCTGGAAGTAAGCGCGCGTGACATCGTTCAATTGCGGCTGGAAGCGATAGCCCTGCAGCTTCTTCAGCGCGTCGGCCAGTTCGTAGATGGCGTTGTCTGGCCGCGGGCGCGAGCTGTGGCCGCCACGGTTGTGAACGGTGAAGAAGTAGGTCTGGTAGGTCTTCTCGGCCGCGTCGAGCGCATAGCCCAGCGGCCAGCCGTTCTTGTCAAACGCGCCGCCGCCGCCATCGGCGTTGAGGGCGAAATCGCTGTCGAGCAGGCTCTTCCACTCGGTCGAGCCCTTGAGCGCGCCATTCTGCATCGTCTCTTCGTCGCCGGTGAAGAACAGCACGATGTCGCGGTTCGGCTTGAACCCGGCAGCCTTGAGCTTGGCCAGCGCCAGCGTGGTCGCGACGATGCCATTCTTCATGTCCGACGTGCCGCACCCGTAGAAGTACCCACCCTCCTCGACGAAGCCGAACGGATCGCGCGCCCAATCCTCGCGCCTGGCCTCGACCACGTCCATGTGGCCGATGATCATCATTGGCTTCTTGGTGGGACGTTCGGCCTTCCAGCGGAAAAGCAGGGCAGCGGTCTTGTCGCCGGGCAGTCCTTCATAGGGCAGGATGCGGATCGAGTCGGCGGGGAACCCGGCCTCCCGCAGGTGGCTGGCGACCAGCTCGGCCATGGCGGGGACCTGGTTGCGCTGCACCACGCTGGGGATCTCGATTGCCTGCTTCAGGAAGGATCGGGTGCGGGCCTGCCACGCGGGGTCGAGCTTCGTGGGCTGGGCAAGCGGTGAGGGCGAGGCCACCGCGGGAGCAGCGACGCAAGAAAGCAAGAGAGCGGCAAGGTGACGCATGGACAGGTTCCTTGAGAATGTGGCGGAGCCTAGGCTGGTCACCATGACTGACTCAAGAGCCTTGCGCAGCGCCGTCGCCCTGCCGCTCTCCGCCGTGCTGCTGGTCAGCGCATCGCCCGCCGCCGCCAGCCACCATGGTTGGAACACGGCCAGCACCATCTCGCGTGACCTGGTGGTCGGCGCCGGACTGGGGCTGCCGCTGCTCAAGGGCGACTGGCATGGGCTGGAACAATCGGCGCTGTCGATCGGCGTGGCAGGAGCTGCGACCCAGGGGCTGAAATACGCCTTCCCGGAAGAGCGGCCGGACGGCAGCAGCAACAAGAGCTTCCCTTCGGGCCACACCTCCATGAGCTTCGCCGCAGCGGCCAGCCTGCACAAGCGCTATGGCTGGCAAGTGGGGATTCCGGCCTATGTGCTGGCAAGCTTCACCGGTGTCGCGCGCGTGAAGGCCGACAAGCATTATGTCCACGACGTGCTGGCCGGCGCGGTGTTGGGGGAAGCGTCGGGCTGGCTGCTGACGAGACGTCACGACAGCAAGGTGCAGTGGCTGCCCTGGGCCGGCACCCGCGAGGCCGGAGTGGCCCTCAACGCTCGGTTCTAGCAAGAGCACGGGGCGCGCCGGGTCGCGCAGTGCACCGGCAAGCGTGCATCGCCCGTCAGCGCTTCAACCAATCCGCGACGTGTCGGCGCTTGCGCCAGAAGTCGACCAACCCGAGCCGCTCACACAGCCTCAGGAATTCGGGGGTGTGGTGGACGCTAGCCAGCATTGGACTTCCGATCCACGGGGTCAGGCGATCGGTGACGGGCGTGTAGGTCCCCTGCTCAACCGTGAAGCGCAACTCCGGCACCGCGAAGACCTCGCCAAAGAAGTAGGCGTTGAGAATTTGCATCGCGACCGCCGGCCGCCCGAGCAGCGCCAGGAACTGCGCCGCATTCTCTGCCAACCCCGCGCCGCGCTTGGCCCTCTCCAGCCATTCGGCCTGAACCGCGTCGATCGCTTCCGGAGTCGGGGAACGCGCCGCCTCTGCGACACGAACGACGGAGTTGATCTCCTCAGGGTCGATGTTGGTCGGGCGCGTCGACGTATCCGCCGCCATGGCGATGGACGCTTCCGGGCGGGCACTGGCCAGGTTGATGTAGAAGCGGGTGAACCAGATTGCGTAATGCGTCGGATAAATGCGCGCCGCCTCGGCCAGCAGCTGATCGGTGCGCTCCATCTGGCCAGAGTACCAGGCGCCCCTGATCCGGCTGTAGTGGAAACCCGGCGTCGGCGGCACGACGCCGGCGATCCGGTCGTCCACCGCAAGCGCCTCTGCGGCATAGCCGACCGCCTGCAGCAGCGCGCTCCAGGTCGACAGGATCCATTCGTCCGCAGGCATCTCTGTCACTGCCCGGCGCAGAACTGGCTCCAGCGCCGACCAATTGCCGGTCAGCGGCCGCGCTGACGCCAGCGCCACGCGGCTTGCGGGCGCGTCCGGGTCGAGCGCTGCCGCTCGCGCCGCCGCTTCACGAGACCGCGCTAGCAGCGCGACGCTCTCGCCCCGCTCTCGGTAGCGCGACACCAGCGAATAGGTCAGCGACAGGGCGGCCCACGCCGGAGCATAGTCCGGCGCGCGCTCGACCACCTGGCGGTACAGGCTGATCCCCTGGTTCTGCCCCTCGCGCGTATTCTGACGCACCTGGGAGCGGGCGTCGTCCATCAGGTCACGGATGGCTGCCGGAGCTTGGTTGCGCGGCCGGAGCAGCAAGGCAGCCCCTGCGACGCCCGCAAGAGCCACGGCACCCGTTCCCAGCAGCAAGGCCCGCCGGCTTGGAGCGCTCGCTGCGCCGTCCGGAGCGATGATCGGCGGCGGAGCCGGCGGATGCTCAGCATCAGACGCTCGATCGCCCGTCCTCAAACGATAACCGACGCGGTTGATCGTCTCGACGCTGAACAGCCCCGCGCCCATGCCTTCGGACAAGCGCCGCAGGCGCGACATGATGCGGTTCACCGCGTCGTCCCCGACGATCCGCCCATCCCAGCAACTGGCGATGAGATCGTCGCGGGCGACCACCGCGCCATTTGCCTGCAGTAGCGCCACGAGGACTTTCATGACGCGCGGCTCGACCACTTCTTCGCGGCCGTCCCGCACCAAGGTGCGGGTTGCGGGACGGACTTCCAGGTCACCGACCCAGATGGCCGACTGATGCGCGAGGGTGATGGCGTCCATGCTGCTCCCCAACTGGGAATCTAGCACGGGCCACCACTCCGGCCAATGATCTGCAGAATTCAGCGAATGGCGAGCCGGATGCTGGTCGCCTTGCTTGCGAGCTGGCGGCTGGCAGAGGCCATCGCGCGGTCGCGGCATTGGCCGACCCGGTCCTTGTCCGACCACTCCACGGCATTCGCGAAGGAGCCGCACACGTCTTCAAGGGCCCCGGCCAGCCGGCGGTTGTACAGCTGCATACCGCTGGCCGACGTCAGGTCGAGGTCGGCGACGGTGAAGGAGGCGGTTGGGCCCGCATCCACCACCACGTCGGCAGGGGCAGCGGCGAGGAAGAGCAGGGAAGCAAGAAAGATCATGGCAGAAACTCCGTCGTGCCGTGATTGGCAGGACGGAAGATCGCCGATTCATTTGCTCCCGGCGTGGACGATAACCTGATGTTTTGCCGATTTTGCCCTGACCAAGCGCCGATTTGCGACGTTCAGGGCTTCGCCGGAGGCGCGACATAGGGCTTGAACGCGCCGCCCGGCACCGCGCTGGCGACCGGGCTCTCCCAGCCGTCCTTGCTGACCGAGGAGACGCCGAACACCCAGTCGTCGACACGGATGTGGGGGAGAACGGCTTTCACCTTTTGAGCACGAAGTCCTTCGATGCATCCCTGCGAGTAAATTTCGCAATGAGTTATGATAACGGCCGGCCCCACGACGCGCCGAGCATACTCCCAGACGTTAGCGTCGGTTCTCCGCCAGCGAACCATGTAAGCAGCAGCACTCTCTATTGGTTGCCAAGTTATCGTCGTGTCAGTGCTCACCGCACCCTCAACTTTCGGTTCCGGCGGGGGCGGCGCGCTGGCGATCGCGGCGAGCGCGGCGGTGTTCAGCTTCACCACCTTGGTCAAGTAGGGGAAGTCCATCTTGTCGATGGTGTCGCCATAGACCTTGCCGTTCTCGGTCCTCAGATCCTGGTGCTGCTGGTCGTAATTCTCGACCGCGACCGAGAAGCGCACCGCCGGGAAGCCGTTATTGAGGAATTCCGTGTGGTCGCCGCCACGGCCGAAGCGGTCGTTGCGCCAGACCTGCATGACGTCGAGGCCGATGCCGGGGAGCCGCTCAGCGAGGCGGTCGAGGAAGCGGCTGAGGTTGCGGCTGGGTGCGTCATTCTCGCCGCCCAGGCTGCGGATCTGCCGGGCAAGTTCCTCATGCCCCTGCCAGCGCGGGCCTTCAGAGAAGACGCGGACGACCTTGTCGTTGCAGACCCCGTCCGAACCGCACGAATTACCGATGATGTCGTTGTTGAGGTTGGCGATGACGTTCCAGCCCTGCGCCTTGGCATAATCCGCCAGGATCTTGCCGCCGAGCAGCCCCTGCTCCTCCCCCGACAGCGCGGCGTAGACGATGGTGCCCGGGAACTTCTGCTTCGACAGCACGCGGGCGGACTCGAGGACCGCGGCGGTACCCGAGCCGTCGTCATTGGCGCCCGGCTCCTCGGCGTTGACGTTCATAACGTCGGTCACGCGGCTGTCGATGTGGCCGGTGATGATAACGACGTCGTTCGGCCGCTCGGTCCCGCGCTGGATCCCGACCGCGTTGCAGACCCGGGTCGGTGTCGGCACACGGGGTGGCTGGGTGACGGTGTCGCAGGTCTGCAGGGTCTGCAGACCGTTTTTCTTCAGCTCCGCCTCTGCCCAGCGCACGGCCGCGCCGATTCCGCGCTTCTTGTCGGTCTGGGACGACAGGGTGTGGCGCGTGCCGAACGCGACCAGCCGTGCCACCGTGTCGTGAATGCGCTGCTGGCTGACCTGGTCGGCCGCCGCCTGCATCCTCTGTTCGGGGGTGCCGGTCTGGGCGGCGGCGGGGCTGGCGAGCATGGTGGCGGCAAGCAGGGCGATCGAACGCATCGGCAATACTCCTCGGACGCGACTCACTGGCATCGCCGGTCGGGCTTGGCTAGGGGCTCATCCCAAGAGGAGACCCCCATGCGTAGCATCGATCATTTCATCGGCGGCGGCAGCCATTCGTCGGGCGAGCGCCAGGCCGAGGTGTTCAACCCGTGCGAGGGCCAGGTCCAGGCGACCGTCCGCCTGGGCACCGCCAGCGACCTGCAGAAAGCGATCGATGCCGCCAAGGCCGCGCAGCCGGCGTGGGCCGCGACCAACCCGCAGCGTCGCGCCCGCGTCATGTTCCGCTACAAGGAGCTGATCGAGCAGAACATGGACGAGCTCGCGCAGATCCTGTCCAGCGAGCATGGCAAGGTTCTCGCGGACTCGAAGGGCGACATCCAGCGCGGCCTGGAAGTCATCGAATACACCTGCGGCATTCCGCAGGCGCTCAAGGGTGAATACACCCAGGGCGCGGGTCCGGGCATTGACGTCTATTCGCTGCGCCAGCCGCTCGGCATTGGTGCCGGCATCACGCCGTTCAACTTCCCGGCGATGATCCCGATGTGGATGTTCGGCATGGCCATCGCCTGCGGCAACGCCTTCATCCTCAAGCCGTCGGAGCGTGACCCGACCGTGCCAGTGCGGCTGGCCGAGCTGATGAAGGAAGCGGGCCTTCCCGACGGCATCCTCAACGTCGTCCACGGCGACAAGGAGATGGTCGACGCGATCCTCGATCATCCGGACATCGCCGGGATCAGCTTCGTCGGCTCGTCCGACATCGCGCAGTACATTTACTCGCGCGGGACCGCGAACGGGAAGCGCGTGCAGGCGTTCGGCGGGGCCAAGAACCATGGGATCGTCATGCCGGACGCGGACTTGGACCAGGTCGTCACGGACCTGACCGGTGCGGCGTTCGGCTCGGCCGGTGAGCGCTGCATGGCGCTGCCAGTGGTAGTGCCCGTCGGCGAGGAGACGGCCGATCGCCTGCGCGAGAAGCTCATTCCCGCCATTCAGGCGCTTCGGGTCGGCGTTTCGACCGACCCTGACGCGCATTACGGCCCGGTCGTCACCCGCGCGCACAAGGAGAAGGTCGAGGGCTACATCCAGATGTGCATCGACGAGGGGGCCGAGCTGGTGGTCGACGGCCGCGGCTTCACGCTGCAGGGCAATGAGGACGGCTTTTTCGTCGGCCCGACCTTCTTCGACCATGTCACGACCGAGATGCGTTCCTACCAGGAAGAGATCTTCGGTCCGGTCCTGCAGATGGTCCGCGCCGCCGACTTCGAGGAAGCAGTGCGACTGCCGAGCGAGCATGATTATGGAAACGGCGTCGCCATCTTCACCCGCAACGGCCACGCCGCGCGCGAATTCGTCAGCCGGGTCAACGTCGGGATGGTCGGCGTCAACGTGCCGATCCCGGTGCCGGTGAGCTACCACAGCTTCGGTGGCTGGAAGCGCTCAGGCTTCGGCGACATCGGGCAATATGGCCAGGAGGGCCTGCGCTTCTGGACCAAGACCAAGGTCGTGACCCAGCGCTGGCCGGACGGCGGCGTCGGCGATGCGGCGAATGCGTTCGTCATCCCGACAATGGGTTGAGCCAGAGCGGCCGAGCAGAACGGGAGCGGAGCAAGACGAGCGATGCTCGGCGAGAGACCGCGATGGCCGGCCGACCTGCAGCCGAAGCGGCTGACAGGATCGAGGTCACGGATTTCACTTCCGTGACGGCCTGCTCTCACGTGAATGGCACCTCGCCGTTCGAAGCCGCCTACGGCTTCTCTCGTGCCCTGCGGGTGGGAGATCGCATCCTCGTCTCCGGCACTGCGCCCGTGGAGGCCGACGGATCATCCACGCCGGGCGACGCCGCCTCACAGGCGCGCCGCTGCTTCACCATCATCCTGCAAGCGATCGAGCAGCTTGGCGGCAGCGCGGACGACGTGATCCGCACCCGCATGTACATCACCAACCCGGCCGATGCGGACGCCGTCGGAGCGATCCACGGCGAGATCTTCGCGGACATTCGTCCGGCCGCCACCATGGTCGTGGTGGCGGCGCTGCTGCGCCAGGAGTGGCGGGTCGAAATCGAGGCCGAGGCGCTCGTGACCTCAAGAGAATAGTGGCGTTCCGGCCGGGCAAACGGCTGGCCGCTGGCGCCCACTTGGCCACTCAACGATAGCAGGTCTGGAAAGCTTGGCTGACGCGCGCTAACGCCGCCCTCATGCAGCAATTCGAACTGACCGAGGATCAGCGCCAGATCCAGGAGATGGCGCGCCAGTTCACGGCCGCCGAGATCACGCCCAACGCCGCCCATTGGGACGAGCACCACATCTTCCCGCGCGACACGATCAAACAGGCTGCCGAGCTCGGCTTTGGCGCCATCTATGTCTCGGAGGAGAGCGGCGGCATTGGCCTCGGGCGGCTCGAATCGGCCCTGATCTTCGAAGCCATGAGCTATGGTTGCCCGTCGACCAGCGCCTTCATCTCCATCCACAACATGGCATCGTGGATGATCGACCGCTTCGGCGGGCAAGAGGTCAAGGCCAAGTACCTGCCTTCGATGATCGCGATGGACCGGCTTGGCAGCTACTGCCTCACCGAACCCTCCTCTGGTTCCGACGCCGCCGCGCTCAAGACCCGCGCCGTCCGTGACGGCGACCATTATGTCGTGTCAGGCTCCAAGGCGTTCATCTCGGGCGGTGGCCAGAATGAGGTCTACGTCACCATGGTCCGCACCGGCGAGGATGGGCCCAAGGGCATTTCCTGCCTGGTGATCGAGAAAGACATGCCGGGCGTCAGCTTCGGCGCCAATGAAAAGAAGCTCGGCTGGCACAGCCAACCCACCGCACAGGTCAACTTCGACGAAGTGCGGGTTCCGGTCGAGAACCGCGTGGGCGGCGAAGGCGAGGGCTTCCGGATCGCGATGATGGGCTTGGACGGCGGTCGCCTCAACATTGGCGCCTGTTCGCTCGGCGGCGCGCAGCGCTGCCTTGATGAGGCGGTCGGCTATACCAAGGAGCGCAAGCAGTTCGGCCAGGCGTTGACCGACTTCCAGAACACCCAGTTCATGCTGGCCGACATGGAGACGGAGCTTCAGGCGGCCCGCTGGCTTCTTTATGTCGCCGCCGCCAAGGTCACTGCCAACGATCCCGACAAAACCAAGTTCGCGGCCATGGCCAAGCGGCTTGCGACGGACACCGGCTCCTCGGTCGTTGATCGCGCGCTTCAGCTGCACGGCGGCTATGGCTATCTGCAGGATTATCCGATCGAGCGCTTCTGGCGCGATTTGCGCGTCCACTCGATCCTCGAAGGCACCAACCAGATCATGCGCGTGATCACCGCGCGCGAGATGCTGCGCCAGTGACCGACGACATCCTCATCCAGGTTGAAGGGCCGCTTGGGCGAATCCGGCTCAACCGGCCCAAGGCCATCCATGCCCTGACCCGAGAGATGTGCGACGCCATGTCAGCGGCGCTGCTCAACTGGCGCGACGATGCCGCAATCCATGCCGTGGTCATCGACCATGCCGAGGGCCGCGGCTTCTGCGCGGGCGGCGACGTGGTCATGCTGGCCCGCAGCGGCGCGGTGGACGGCAGGGACGCGGCGGCCTTCTTTCACGCCGAATACCGCCTCAACCACCTGCTGTTCACATATCCCAAGCCGACCATCTCCATCATGGACGGCATCACCATGGGCGGCGGGGTCGGCATCGCCCTTCCCTGCACCCACCGAGTCGCCACGGAGAACACCCGGCTGGCGATGCCGGAGACGGGCATTGGCCTGTTCCCGGACGTGGGCGGCGGCTGGTACCTTTCGCGCCTGCCGGGCCGCGTCGGGCAGTTCATGGCACTGACCGGTGCCCGCCTGGATGGAGCGGAATGCCGGTACCTGGGCCTTGCCACGCACTATGTGGAGCAATCGAGCCTTCCGGATCTGCTCGAGCGGCTCGCCAAGACGCCCAGCCGAGCGGCGGGCGCGATCGGTGCCTTTGCCGCCACGCCGCCCGAGGCGCGGATCGAGAAGAACCTCCCCGCCATTGCCAGGCTGTTCGCCTCCGACCAGCTCGAAGAGGTGGTCGGGGCGCTCGAAGCGGACGGCACCGACTGGGCGACAACCGAGCGCAATACGCTTGGCACCAAGAGCCCGCTGTCCTGCAAGGTGTCGCTCAAACTGCTTGCGGATGGTGCGAACCGGACGGACTTCGCCGACGAAATGCGCGCGGAATATGCGCTTGCCTGTCACGTGGTGCGAACCCACGACTTCATCGAGGGTGTGCGTGCGCTGCTGATCGACAAGGATCAGGAGCCCAGATGGGAGCCGCTGCTACCTGAGGAGGTCACGGACGCGATGGTGAACGACTTGTTCGCACCGCTCCCAGCCGGACAGGAATGGACGCCCTTCCCTCAAGCGTGAGGACGCAATGACCGAATACACCACCATTCTCGTTGAGAATCACGGCGCGGTGACGCTCGTCACCCTGAACCGGCCGCAAGCCCTGAACGCGCTGAACAGCGACGTCCTGCGCGAACTGATCGACGTCTTCGCAGCCTACGACGCCGACGACGGCCAGCGCTGCCTTGTCCTGACCGGCAGCGAGAAGGCGTTCGCGGCCGGCGCCGACATCAAGGAGATGCAGGCACAGGGCTTTGCCGACATGTATGCGTCGAACTTCTTTGCCGGGTGGGAGCAGGTCACCGCCACCCGCAAGCCGTGGATCGCCGCCGTCAACGGCTTCGCGCTGGGCGGCGGGTGCGAGGTCGCGATGATGGCCGATTTCATCATCGCCGGAGACCGCGCCCGGTTCGGTCAGCCGGAGATCAAGTTGGGTGTAACCCCCGGCATGGGCGGTTCGCAGCGGCTGACCCTTGCGATCGGCAAGGCCAAGGCGATGGAGATGTGCCTGACCGGTCGGATGATGGACGCCGCCGAGGCCGAGAAGGCAGGTCTCGTCGCTCGAGTCGTGCCGGCCGCCGGTTTGGTCGACGAAGCGCTCAAGACGGCGGCCGAAATCGCCGCCATGCCCCCGCTCGCCGCCATCGCCGTCAAGGAGATGGTCAATGGCGCCATGGAGCAGCCGCTGACGCAGGGCATTCGCTTCGAGCGCCGCCTGTTCCACGGCTTGTTCGGGACGCAGGACCAGAAGGAAGGCATGGCCGCCTTCGTCGAGAAGCGTCCGGGAAACTGGACCGGTAAGTAGGAGCTTAAGACATGGCACGCGTCGCATTCATCGGACTGGGCAACATGGGCGGCGGGATGGCCGCCAACCTCGCCAAGGCTGGCCATGAGGTTCGCGCCTTCGACCTGTCGCAGGCCGCGCTGACCAAGGCCGAGGAGCGGGGCTGTAGCCGTGCGGCCGACGCTGCGTCGGCGGTCGAGGGCGCCGACGCCGTCATCACCATGCTGCCGGCCGGCAAGCATGTCGCCGAGGTCTTTCGCTCGGCGGTGTTCGGCAAGGCACCCACCGGCGCGATCCTGATCGACTGCTCGACCATCGACGTCGATACCGCTCGCACGGTCGAGGAGGAAGCCAAGGCCGCCGGCTACACCATGGTCGACGCGCCGGTCTCCGGCGGGATCGCCGCGGCCGAAGGCGGCACCCTGACCTTCATGGTCGGCGGCAGCGACGACGGGTTCGAGCGTTCCCGCCCCTATCTCGAGCAGATGGGCAAGGCCGTCATTCACGCCGGTGACGCCGGTGCAGGCCAGGCGGCCAAGATCTGCAACAACATGTTGCTGGGTGCCACCATGGTCGCTACCTGCGAGACCTTCGCGCTGGCACAGAAGCTCGGCCTTGATCTGCAGACCTTCTACGACATCTCGTCCAAGGCGTCGGGCCAGAGCTGGTCGATGACCTCCTACTGCCCCGTCCCCGGCGTCGGACCGGAAACCCCGGCGGACCGAGGCTACCAGGGCGGGTTTGCGACGGCGCTGATGCTCAAGGACCTGAAACTAGCCGCCGAGGCCGCGCGGGCAGCGGGTGCCTACACCCCGATGGGCGGCGAGGCCGAGGAGCTGTACCAGCGCTTTGCCGATCGCGGCGGAGCGGGCCTCGACTTCAGCGCCATCATCAAGTTGATCGACGACAGCTGGACGCCACCTTCCGGTGAGGGCAACTAATTGAGCTGTAGTTTGCGTCGATCGAGGAAGGATCACTCATGAAGATATTGCTTGGCCTGACTGCACTGGCGACCGTTGCCGCCGCCGCGCCGCTGACCAAGGATCGCGCGTTGGGAATCATGCACCAACGGCATGAGACCATGGAGCAGATCGGCCGGTCCATGCGCGCCGCCAAGCAGGGCATCGAAGCCAATAACGTGGCGCAGGTCCGGACCGCTGCCGCGACCATTAACAAGCTTGCGGCGCAGAGCGCTCCGCTGTTCCCGGCCGGCACTGGTCCCGAGGTCGGGAAGACCCACGCCAAGGCCGACATCTGGGCGCAGCCGCAGGCGTTCGGCGAGGCCATGCAGAACCTCCGGACGGCCGCTGCGGCGTTCGACCGCGCTGCCCGAGGCTCCGACGTCGCAGCGATGAAAGCCGCGCAGGGCAACTTGGGAAAGACCTGCAGCAGCTGCCACGACCGGTTCCGCGCCAAGGATGACTGAGCCGGCGGCCGCCGGGGCGACGGCGGATGCGACCCTTGCGGTGCCGGTGTGGGACCTGCCCGTGCGGCTGGTTCACTGGAGCCTGGTCACCCTGATCGCTTTTTCCTGGTGGTCCGCTGAATATCATCACCTCGAATGGCACCTGTGGAGCGGGTTCGGCGTGCTTTTCCTGCTGAGCTTCCGCCTGATGTGGGGGCTGATCGGCAGCTCCACCGCTCGCTTCTCAAGCTTCGTGCGCGGTCCTCGCGGCGTCATCGGCTATTTGCGCAAGGCGCATAGCTGGGACCGGATCGGGCACACGCCGCTCGGCGCGCTGAGCGTCGTGGCACTGCTCGGCCTTATTGGAGCTCAGCTCTATTTCGGGCTGATCACCACCGACGAGGACGGGATCGTCGCCGGACCCCTGAACCGGTCGGTCGACTTCGAGACGGGCGAACTCGCTCGCACGATCCACCACCAGTTGTTCAACGTGCTGCTCGGCTTCATCGTCCTGCACGTCGGGGCCATCCTGTTCTACCGCCTGGTGCGCGGCAAGGACCTGATCGGAGCCATGGTGCGCGGCAAGGGTCGAGCCCCGGGCGGTGCGGCCCAATTCGTCCCCGCTTCTCCCGCCCGTCTGGTCGTCGCCCTGGCATTCGCCGCCGGGGTGACGGCCTGGGTCATCATGGGTGCACCGCCGTTTCACTCTTGATCGAGACCGGACGGCGGACCACATCGCTGCCATGCTGATCGAAACCGAACCGACGCCCAATCCGGCAACCAAGAAGTTCCTTCCGGGCGTGCCGGTGATGGAAGCGGGCAGCCGGGACTTTCCCGACGCCGACAGCGCCACCGCCTCACCGCTCGCCGAGGCGTTGTTTCGCACGGGCGAGGTGGAAGGCGTGTTCTTTGGCCGCGACTTCGTCTCCGTGACTGCGGTCCCGGACGTCGACTGGGCTGGGCTCGAACTCGATGTGCTACAGGTAATGCTGGATCACTTTTCCAGCGGTGCTCCATTGTTCAAGCCTGGCAGCGCTGCCGGCATCCACATCGCCGCCGATGAGACGGTCGTGGAGGAGGATCCCGCTGACGCGGACATCGTAGCCCAAATCCATGAGCTGCTCGAGACACGTGTCCGTCCGGCCGTCGCGCAGGATGGCGGTGACATCGTCTATCGCGGTTATCGGGAGGGCAAGCTTTACCTCGCGATGCAGGGTGCCTGCGCCGGTTGCCCTTCGTCCGCGGTCACACTCAAGCGCGGAGTGGAGAACCTCATTCGCCACTACGTCCCAGAGGTCGAGACGGTCGAAGCCGTCTGACGGACTTGCCCCGACGGTCAATCGGTGGCCAAACTGATCACGAATGATCCTCGCGCTCGACACCTCTACCGCGGCCTGCACCGCGGCCTTGTTCAAGGCGGATGGTGCGCTTCTGGCGCGCGCGGACCAGGTGATCGGGCGCGGTCATGCCGAACGGCTTGTGCCGATGATCGGCGACCTGCTTGCTGGCCGCCAGCCTGACCGGGTTCTGGTTGGGTGCGGTCCCGGCAGCTTCACGGGGCTGCGCGTCGCCATTGCCGCGGCGCACGGAATGGCGATCGGCTGGGGCGCCCCCTTGCGCGGTTTCAACTCGCTGGCGCTGCTGGCGGCCGGAGCACCAGGCGACGGTCCGGTCGCGGTGGCGGTGACTGGCGGCCATGGCGAACTGTTCGTTCAGCAGTTTACCCGGGGCGGCCTGCTGGCCGCCGACGGGCCGTTGCTCAACCTCCGGCCCGAGCAAGCAGCGGCGGAGATCAGCGCTCCGTTGGTTGTCGGATCGGGCGCCGAAGCGCTGATTGCGGCGCGCGGCCGGGGCGACGCTCTCGATCTGCTGCCTGCCGCGGCCGACGCCCTGGAGCTTCCACCCGCGCTGACCAGTCTCGATCCTCGGCCAATCTATGCCCGCGCGCCCGATGCGCGCCCCAAGGCGGCATGAGCCGGACCAGCTCAACGGCGATCACCCTGCGGCCCGCCGGTGGTGGCGAGCTCGACCAGGTCATGCGCATCATGGGCGAGGCCTTCGATCCCTGCTTCGGCGAGGCATGGACCCGCGCGCAATGCGCCGGAATCCTGCCAATGCACGGAGTGGCCATGACGCTTGCGTTCAGCAGCGAAACGCCGGTCGGTTTCAGCCTTGTGCGGGCAGTCGCGGGCGAGTCGGAATTGCTTCTGCTCGCCGTGTCCCCTGAGTGGCGCGGACGCGGCGTCGGTACCGCCCTCGTCGACGGTTTCATCGCGCACGGCCGGGCAGTGGGAGCGCACCACCTTCATCTGGAGGTTCGCGACGGCAATAGTGCCGTGGGACTATACCGACGGGCTGGATTTCGGATCGTCGGCCGCAGAAGCAAATATTATCGCGGGCTCGATGGTCAACAGTTCGACGCCTTGACCATGGCGCTAGAATCCTAGTCTTTGCCTGCGAGCTTTCCTTGCTTGCGTCTTGCCCGCTTCAAGAAAAGAAACTAAGTCGCTTTGCACAACGGGATGTAACCGGATGCGTGACTTTAACCACGGTTAGGATTTTCGAAGATGAATGATAATGACGTCGGTCAGGACACACTGATCACATTGACCGCCGACATCGTCGCCGCGCACGTCAGCAACAATAGTGTCGCGGTCAACGACCTGCCCCAGCTCATTCAGAATGTTCACGGTGCATTGAGCGGTCTTGGCGGGCAACCCGCGGTACCTGAAGCGAAACCTGAACCCAAGGTTCCGATCCGTTCTTCGGTCAAGCCCGACTTCATCGTCTGCCTGGAAGACGGCAAGAAACTGAAGATGCTGAAGCGGCATCTGATGACCCACTACAACATGACTCCCGATCAATATCGGCAGAAGTGGGGTCTTGCGGGCGACTACCCGATGGTCGCACCGAATTACGCGGAGCAGCGCCGGACGCTTGCCAAGTCGATCGGGCTCGGCACCAAGCGCAAGCGCACCGCTCGGGCCAAGTAAGCTGGCGAGGTCGTCACCTTGGTCTCGCCGGGGTGACGATCTCTCCTAGACCTGCGGTTCCCCGCACCCTACCTTGCAGCCATGCACCGAATGATCGACATCGAGGCGCTCTGCGCGGAAAAGGGTCTGCGCATCACCGAGCAGCGCCGGACCATCGCGCGCGTGATCTCCGAGGCGGAGGACCACCCTGACGTCGAGACGCTGCACGGCCGTGCGTCCGCAGTCGACGCGAACATCTCGATCGCCACTGTCTACCGCACCGTGCGCCTGTTCGAGGAGGCCGGCATCCTCGAGCGGCATGAGTTCGGGGACGGCCGCTCACGCTATGAAGCCGTCACGGAAGAGCATCACGATCACCTGATCGACGTCGAGAGCGGCAAGGTGATCGAATTCCATGACGAGGAACTTGAGTTCCACAAACGACGGGTGGCCGAGAAGCTTGGCTTCCGCCTAGTCGACCACCGGATGGAGCTATACGGCGTCCCCCTCGACCGCGACCACTAGTCGAACTTCCCAATGGCGGGCCGTCACGCGGATCGTGGCGATGCTCGCCTTGCTTGGCATTTGCGTGATCGCCCATCTGATCGTCCGCGGGTGGAGAGTGTCCCCTTGGCCCCGGCGCCTGTTACGCGGAATCGCCTGGCTTGCCGGAGCGCGGGTGACCACTCTTGGCGCACCAGCCGAAGAGCACAGCCTGCTGATCGCCAATCATGTGAGCTGGCTCGATATCCCGATGCTCGCCGGCGCGACCGGCTGCGCGTTCGTTGCCAAGGATGATCTTCGCAATCATCCGCTGATGCACTGGCTTTGCGTGGAGAATGGCACGGTGTTCGTCGATCGTGGCGACCGCAACGGCATTCGGGACCAGGCGGCGACCATGCGCGAGGCGCTCGAGACCGGGCGACCGCTCACCTTGTTTCCAGAAGGCACGGTCGGCGACGGCGGCACGCTGCTGCCGTTTCGTCCTGCCCTGCTCAGCGCATTCGCTCCGACGCCCGAGCACATTCCGGTGCGGCCGGTCGCCATCGATTACGGTAGCGCCGCCCGCGATTATGGCTGGCCCGATGGCGAGAGCGGCGTCGCGAACTTCCTCCGCCTGCTCGGCAGGAAGGGGCACGTCCCCGTGACCCTGCACCTGCTTGATCCCCTGCCCCCAAGCAACGACCGCAAGCAGCTCGCCCGCGCCGCGCACGATGCGATTGCCGCCGCGCTGGCTCCTAGCGGCGTCGCTCCGGCTGCCGTATAGGCGAAGACCGATGACCTTTCCCAAGACCTATCGAATCAAATCGTTCGGCTGCCAGATGAACGTCTACGACGGCGAGCGCATGGCCGAATTGTTGAGCGCGCGCGGCATGGCACCGGCGCAAGGCGACGAGGCCGACCTCGTCGTTCTCAACACCTGCCACATCCGCGAGAAAGCCGCCGAGAAAGCCTATAGCGACGTCGGCCGCCTGACCCGCGAAGATGGCAGCAGGCCGCTCGTGGCACTCGCCGGCTGCGTTGCCCAGGCGGAAGGAGCCGAAGCCCAGCGCCGCTCGAAGCTGATCGACATGGTGGTCGGACCCCAGGCCTATCACCGCTTGCCAGAAATGATTGCGGAGGCGGCTGAAGGTCGCCGCACCGTCGACACCGACATGCCGGCAATCAGCAAATTCGACGCGCTGCCCCGCCGCAAGCGCTCGGGCCCCTCGGCGTTCCTTTCGGTGCAGGAAGGCTGCGACAAGTTCTGCACCTACTGCGTCGTGCCTTACACCCGTGGGGCAGAAATCAGTCGACCCTTCGTCGACATCGTCGCCGAAGCGGAGGAACTGGTCGCAGGTGGAGCGCGGGAGATCACGCTGCTCGGCCAGAACGTCAACGCCTGGGGGTCGGACAATCGGGACCTCGCCGGCCTGATCCGTCACTTGGCTGGGTTCAGCGAACTTGAACGCATCCGCTACACCACCAGCCATCCCGTCAACATGAGCGAAGGCCTGATCGCCGCCCACGCGGACCTGCCCAAGCTCATGCCTTACCTCCACCTGCCGGTGCAGTCGGGCAGCGACCGGATCCTGCGCGCGATGAACCGCAGCCACTCGGTCGACAGCTACCTGCGTACGATCGAGCAGGTGCGTGCCGCCCGCCCCGACATCGCCATCTCCGGCGACTTCATTGTCGGCTTTCCAGGCGAGACCGATGAAGACTTCGAGGCGACGCTACGGATTGTCGATGCCGTGCGTTACGCCGCGGCGTTCAGCTTTAAGTACAGCCCGCGGCCCGGGACACCGGCCGCAACAATGGAGAATCAGATCCCCCAGGCGATCATGGACGAGCGGCTTCAGCGGCTCCAGGCACGGTTGGCAGAGCACAGCACGGCGTTCAATCAAGCGTGCGTCGGTCGAACGGTACCGGTGCTGATCGACCGCGTGGGGCGCCGGCCGGGCCAGATGATCGGCAAGTCGCCTTGGCTCCAGTCGGTGTTCGTCACCACTGATGCGAAGATCGGCGAGATGGTCGAGGTTCGCCTGACGCACGCCCTTCCCAACAGCTTGGGCGGCGAACTGGTCGCGATGGCGGAGGCTGCCTGATGGCCCGCAAGCCCGACCTCGCCGCCATCCCCGAACGCTCGCGGCTGGAGCTGGAATTCGACCAGCCGTACCTGCTGGGACCACTGTTCGGCGAATATGACCGGCATCTGGTCGCCATCGAGGACCGGTTGCACGTCAACATCGCCGCCAGAGGCTCCCGGGTACAGATCGAGGGCGAACCCGACGATGCGGCCCGCGCTCGCGACGTGCTGGTCGGCCTCTACAATCGTCTCGACCAGGGCCATGAAGTCGACATGGCGGCCGTCGAAAGCGTGATTGGCATGGCTGCCCGCCAGCCGAGCCTGGACGGCATCGTCGACGATCGCAGCGAGGTCGCCGCCGCGCCGCGGGTAATGATCCGCACGCGCAAGAAGACAATCGTCCCGCGCTCGACCGTCCAGACCGCCTACATGGAGGCACTGGCCCGCGAAGACATGATTTTCGCACTTGGCCCGGCGGGCACCGGCAAGACCTACCTGGCAGTCGCGCAGGCCGTGGCCATGCTGATCGGCGGTCAGGTCGATCGGCTGATCCTTTCGCGGCCGGCGGTCGAGGCCGGCGAGCGCCTCGGCTTCCTGCCAGGGGACATGAAGGAGAAGGTCGATCCTTATCTCCGTCCCTTGTACGACGCGCTCTACGACATGCTCCCGACAGAGCAGGTGGAGCGGCGCATCGCCAGCGGCGAAATCGAGATTGCGCCCATCGCCTTCATGCGCGGCCGTACGCTGAACGACGCCTTCATCATCCTTGATGAAGCGCAGAACACCACGCCCCAGCAGATGAAGATGTTCCTGACCCGCTTCGGCATGCGCAGCCGGATGGTGATCTGCGGTGATCCCAACCAGACTGACTTGCCGCGCGGCGTGGAGAGTGGCCTCAACGATGCGGTCACCAAGCTCGAAGGCATCCCCAAGATCGCGATGGTTCGCTTCAGCGCCGCCGACGTGGTCCGCCATCCGCTGGTCGGCCGGATCGTGGAAGCCTATGAAGGGCCGGGACGATGAGCCTTGAGATTGCCCTTGATTCCGACGCGGAGTGGGACAGTAGCGAGGGTCCGGACTGGGCCGAGCTTGCCCAGGCCGCGGCCCGTGCCGCCATTGCCGAAAGTCGTTTCCCCGCGCTGGCCGAGGCAGCGCGGCCAGTCGAGCTGTCGGTCCAGCTGAGCGGCGACGAACAGGTTCGCGCGCTCAATGCCGAGTGGCGTGGCAAGGACAAGCCGACCAACGTCCTCTCCTTCCCGCTCGCCGAACCCGATGAACTTGGGGCGGTTGATGCGGACGGCCCCGAGTTGCTGCTCGGCGACATCGTGCTGGCCCGCGGCGTTTGTGCGAGCGAGGCCCGCGAAAAGGGCATTCCGTTGACCCATCACGCCGCCCACCTGATGGTCCACGGCACGCTGCACCTGCTCGGCTACGACCATCATGAGGATGGCGAGGCCGAAGACATGGAGGCGCGCGAGACACGGGCTCTGGCAAGGCTGGGCATTCCCAACCCCTATCCGGCGGAGGAGACCGCCTGATGGCCACCTCACCCGACAATGGCAGCCGCCTGTGGCGCGGCATGCGCCACCTCCTGTTCGGCAACGACGGCGAAGCGTCGCTCCGCGACCAGATCGAGGAAGTGATCGACGAAGCAGAGGAGCATCGCGGCGGCGAGAGCAGCGACCTCAGCCCGCTCGAGCGGCAGATGCTCCGCAACCTCTTGCACTTTGGCGATCGCACCGCGGGCGATATCTGCGTGACCCGAGGCGAGATCATCTCGGCGCGCGCCAGCAGCAACATGGCCGAACTCGCCGCCATCTTCGCCGACGCTGGCCACAGCCGCCTCCCGCTCACGGGGGAAAGCCTGGATGAGGTGGTGGGGATGGTTCACATCAAGGACGTGTTCAACGCGTACTTTGACGCGACGGAGCGCAAGAGCGTGTCCGAGATCATCCGCGAGCCGCTGTTCGTTCCGGAAAGCATGGGCGTCATCGACCTGCTCGCCCGCATGCGTGCTCAGCGGGTGCACCTGGCGATCGTGGTGGACGAGTTTGGCGGGACCGAGGGCCTGGTCACCATTGAGGACGTGGTCGAGGAAATCGTCGGTGACATCGCGGACGAGCATGACGAGGAGGTCCAGCCGATGCTGGCCAAGCTCGACGACGGCCTGTGGGAAGCGGACGCGCGGTGCGAGCTGGATGAGTTGGCCAAGGCGGTCGACAAACGGCTGGTGGCCGAGGACGACGAGGTCGACACGCTGGGCGGGCTGGCCTTCATGCTGGCAGGACGAATCCTGCCGCCGGGCGAAAGCGTCGCTCACCCGAGCGGCTGGCGGCTGGAAAGCGTCGCCGCCGACGACCGCAAGATGCATCGGCTGAGACTCTACGCGCCAGAGCCGGCGGAAGTCGCCGAGGCCTGATTTGAAGATTTCCAGAGTGTCCGCTCAGGCCGAGCGGCGTTGGCACCTGCCGTTCATTGCCCTGGCCTTGGGCTTGGCGTCGGCCTTCGCCTTCCAGCCGGTCGGCTGGTGGCCGCTGATGCCGCTGGCCTTTGCCGGGCTGGCCGAAGTGCTGAGGCGCACGCCGGGCCTGTGGCGCGCGCTGCTGACCGGCTGGCTGTTCGGGGTTGGCCAGTTCGTGATCGGGCTCAATTGGATCGCCACCGCCTTCACCTTCCAGGCGGCGATGCCGGCCTGGTACGGCTGGATCGCGGTGGTGCTGCTGAGCTTCTACCTTGCCGTCTATCCGGCGCTTGCCGCCGGCCTTGGTTGGCGGTTCGGGCAACGCAGCCCGGTCGCGCTGGTGCTTGCGCTGGCGGGCGCCTGGGCCTTGGCTGAGTGGTTGCGCGCAACCATGTTCACGGGCTTTGCCTGGAACCCGGTTGGCGTGACGCTGGTGGATACACCGCTGCGAGGCGCCGCCGCACTCGTCGGCACTTACGGCCTGTCGGCGATCATCATCGGTATCGGCGGCTCAGTATGGCTGCTGCTTCATCGCCGCCGGATTGCCATTGCCTCGCTTGGCGCGTGGGCAGCCATCCTGCTGCTCGCGTCGATTCCCACCGTTCAGGTCGGCCCGTCGCCCTCCGGAGGATATCCGGTCCGCATCATCCAGCCGAACATCGGGCAGGAGCAGAAGTGGCGGCCGGGCCTCGACCAGGAGGCGTTCGCACGGCTTGGCCGCCTGTCGTGGGGCGGCGGCGGTGCCCCTCGCCTCCTCCTGTGGCCCGAGGTGGCGGTTCCGGTGCCCTTCCAGGCCATCGAGCCGGGCACCAAGTCGCCGCCTGTTACCCTGCCCGCCGCCGCGCAGGCGGCCGCTTACCTCCGGCCCGGCGATATCCTGGTGACGGGTGCCGTCGGGCTGGTCGCCAATCCCCGCGGGGAAGTCGTTGGCGAGACCAACAGCGTGATGCCGATCACCGCTGGCGGCCAGATTCTTGGCCGCTACGACAAGGCGCATCTGGTGCCGTATGGCGAATACCTGCCGATGCGGCCGTTGCTGTCGTCGATAGGCCTGTCGCAACTTGCGCCCGGGATCGGCGACACGCAGCCTGGCCCCGGACCGCGCACGCTGACCGTGCCGGGCTTCGGCAAGATGGCGGTGCAGGTCTGCTACGAGATCATCTTCTCCGGCCAGGTGGTGGATCGCCACGACCGGCCCGACTTCATCTTCAATCCCTCGAACGATGCGTGGTTCGGCCGATGGGGTCCGCCGCAGCACCTCGCCCAGGCGCGGTTGCGGGCGACGGAAGAGGGATTGCCGGTCATCCGGTCGACCCCGACGGGGATCAGCGCCCTTGTCGACGCGCGCGGCAACCTCATCGCGTCGCTGCCGTGGCGAACGGCTGGCAAGATCGATGCGACCATGCCGTCGCGAATGGGCGAGACCACATTCGCCCACTTCGGCAACGCCATCCCGCTGACGCTTGCCTTCCTCCTGCTCATCATCGCCATTGGCATCGACGGTTCGCGCCGCTACAGGCGCGGCATATAAAGCTTTCCTTATATCCCGAAATCAGCTCCGCCAGAGCTACGGAGACATATGCGCCAGTCCTACCTCTTCACTTCCGAATCCGTGTCCGAGGGCCATCCCGACAAGGTCGCCGACCAGATCAGCGACGCCATCGTCGACCTGTTCCTGTCGAAGGACCCGGAGGCGCGCATCGCCTGCGAAACCATGACCACCACCCAGCTTGTGGTGCTGGCGGGTGAAATCCGCTGCAAGGGCGTGTTCGAAAACGATCAGTGGGCGCCGGGTGCACTCGAGGAGATCGAGCGAACGGTTCGCGAGACGGTGAAGAAGATCGGCTACGAGCAGTCGGGCTTTCACTGGGATCAGTTCCGCTTCGAGAACAACCTCCACGGCCAGTCAGCGCACATCGCGCAGGGCGTCGATGCCAGCGGCAACAAGGACGAGGGCGCAGGCGACCAGGGTATCATGTTCGGCTTCGCCTGCGACGAAACCCCGGACCTGATGCCGGCGACGCTCTACTACAGCCACAAGATCCTGGAGCGGATGGCCGCCGACCGCCATTCGGGCGCGGCGCCGTTCCTGGAGCCGGACGCGAAGAGCCAGGTCACGCTGCGCTTCGAGAATGGCAAGCCGGTCGCCGCGACCGCGATCGTCGTGTCGACCCAGCACGCCAAAGGCTATGACGAGGGCGCGCAGGAAGCCGAGCTTCACGACTATGTGAAGAAGGTCGTCGCCGACGTGCTGCCCGCCGGGCTGCTCAGCGACGAGACCGTTTATCACATCAACCCGACCGGCAGCTTCGAGATCGGCGGACCGGACGGCGACGCGGGCCTGACCGGCCGCAAGATCATCGTCGACACCTATGGCGGCGCGGCCCCGCACGGCGGCGGCGCGTTCAGCGGCAAGGACCCGACCAAGGTCGATCGCTCGGCGGCCTATGCCGCGCGCTACCTCGCCAAGAACATCGTGGCGGCCGGCTTTGCCAGCCGCTGCACCATCCAGCTGGCCTATGCCATCGGCGTCTCCGCGCCCCTGTCGCTGTATGTCGACACGCACGGCACCGGGACGGTCGGTGACGACCAGCTGGAGCAGGCGATCGGCCGGATCGAGCGGCTGGGTGGCCTCACTCCGCGCGGCATCCGCACGCACCTCAAGCTCAACAAGCCGATCTATGCGCCGACCGCCGCTTATGGCCACTTCGGCCGCAAGCCGGAGGGCGACCTGTTCCCGTGGGAGCGGACCGACCTCGCCGACGAGCTCAAGGCCGCCGTCGCCGCCTGACGGGCGCCGGCATGCGCTCATGACAGCGTACAAGACGGGTGATCCGACCACGCTGAACCGGCTTTACGGCCGGTCGAGCGGGCACAAGCTGCGCGCCGGGCAGGCGGCGCTGGTCAACACGCTGCTGCCGCAGATCGCGGTTCCGGTCGAGGGTGAGCTGACGTCGCGCGCCCTGTTCGGTGACGATCGGCCGCTACATTTCGAGATCGGGTTCGGTTCGGGCGAGCATCTCGCCCACCGGGCCGACCTGCTGCCCGATCATGGGTTCATCGGAGCCGAGCCGTTCCTGAACGGCGTCGCCACCGCGCTTGGCCATGTCCGCGACGGCCCGTTGCGCAACGTCCGGCTGCACATGGGCGACGCGCTGGAGGTTCTGGCGCGGGTGCCCGATGGCGCGCTGACGATGCTCTACCTGCTGCACCCCGATCCCTGGCCCAAGGCGCGTCATGCCAAGCGGCGGATGGCCAATGACGGGCCGATCGATCTGATCGCCGCCAAGCTGAAGCCGGGCGGCGAATTTCGCATCGCCACCGACCACCCCGTCTATCTGGAATGGACCCTGATGGTGATGCAGCGCGAGCGGCATCTGGCGCAGTTCGAGTGGCTGGCGGAGAAGCCCGCCGACTTCCTTGAACCGGTCGGCGGCTGGATCGAGACCCGCTACGGCGCAAAGAGCCGCCGGGAGGGCCGTCGCCCTTATTACCTGCGCTACCAGCGCCGCTGACTTCCCTCCGCGGCGGTTCGTCGCAACCACGGAACGAAGCACCCCTGCCCTCGCTGTAGACGTCTGCGGCATTTTCGCCGCGCGTAGGAGCATATTCGATGCAGGGTCACATCATTTCCGCCGTCTTTGACAGCCGCAGCGATGCCGAGCGCGCCATCGCCGACCTCCGTTCTGCTGGTGTCGACGACAGCGCCATCTCCATCGTCGGCCGTCATGGCGACGAAGAGACGACGGGCGACTCCACCACGACAAGCACCACGGGTGACAGCGACGAGCCGACCAGCTTCATCGCCAAGGCCGCCGCCGGTTCGGGCATCGGCGCGCTGCTCGGCGTTGCCGCGCTCGCCATTCCGGGCGTGGGTCCGCTGGCCGCCGCGGGCGCCATCGCCGCGTCCGCCATTCCGGGCGCAGCGATTGCCGGAACCGCCGTCGGCGCCGCCGCGGGTGGTCTGAGCGACCTGCTCACCAGCCATGGCGTCAGCCACGACGATGCGGCCTATTACAGCGACCGCATCCATCAGGGCGGCATCTTCGTCTCGGTCGATCCCGAGCGGGCGAGCGTTCCGGCCGGACAGATCCAGCAGGTCTTGAACCAGGCCGGCGGTCAAAGCGCAGCCACCAGCCGCGCCGACACCAGCACGACCAGCTACTAAGCGGTCAGCGGGCGGGCGTCAGTCGAAGCAGGCGCCCGCCTGCGCCATCCTCCACCAGATAGACGTCGCCGCCGGGTCCCTGCTCGACCTCGCGGATGCGGGCGCCCATGTCCCACTGGTCGGCCTTGGCCGCCCGGTCGCCCTGGAGGTGGATGCGGATCAGCGCCTTGCCCGACAGCGCCCCGATCAGCAGGTCGCCCTTCCACTGCGGGAACTTGTCGCCGGTGTAGACGATCAGCCCGGCGGGCGAGACGGAGGGATTCCAGAAGACTTTCGGCGACTCGAACCCGTCGTTGGCGCGGTGATCGGGGATGTCCACGCCATTGTAGTTGCTGCCGTTTGACGCGCGCGGCCAGCCATAGTTGCGGCCGGGCAGGATGAGGTTGACCTCGTCCCCGCCACGCGGACCCATCTCATGCTCCCACAAGCGGCCGTCCGGCGAGAAGGCGAGGCCGAGGGGATTGCGGTGGCCGGTCGACCAGGTCTCGGCCGGGGTGCGGTTGGGGCCAGGCCATCGGACGGTTCGCGCCGGGGCTGAGACCGCGGCCTGCGTATCCTCCGGCGGATCGGTGACGGTGACAGTGGCCGCGCCGGTGCGCCCGGCCAGCGGATTGCCGGCCGCGGGTTGGCCGTCGAGGGTGAGGTGGAGGATCTTGCCGAGTGGCTGGCTGGGGTCCTGCGCCGGGGTGAAGCGCTGCCGCTCGCCCGAGGAAAGGAACAGGGAACGGCCGTCGGGGGCGAAGGCGATGCGGCCGCCGAACTGGCCACCCTTGCCGCCCGCGGGATCGCGCCACAGCACCTTGAGGCCGTCGAGCCGGTTGCCGCCTTGGCTGGCCAGCG
The DNA here is from genome assembly GCF_023559245.1 of Sphingomonas sp. KRR8. Classification (NCBI taxonomy): domain Bacteria; kingdom Pseudomonadati; phylum Pseudomonadota; class Alphaproteobacteria; order Sphingomonadales; family Sphingomonadaceae; genus Sphingomonas; species Sphingomonas sp. KRR8. The sequence continues at coordinate 65,225 of NZ_CP097462.1, read as the reverse complement.
TGGCGCGGGCGAGCGCGAGGCCGCTGCCGCCGCTGGCCGAGGGCTCGGCATAAGTAAGGTAGACGGCGTTGCTACGCGCGAAATCGGGGGCGGCGACCACGTCGAGCAGCCCGCCCTGGCCGGAAGCGACAATCCGGGGGGCGCCGGAGACGGAAGTCTTGGCGCCGGTGCCGGTGTCGACCAGCCAGATCGCGCCGGCTTTCTCGGTTACCAGCGCCTGGTTGCCGCGTCCGGGCAGGAAGGTCATCGCCCACGGACCCGAGAAGCTGGCGACGGGGGTGACGGTGAATGGGCGGCCGCTGTCCGAGCTCGTCGGCGTCCGCCCCGGACTTTGTGCCGTATCTGCTGGAGCGGGGCCGGAACAGGCACCGATGGCCAGCAGGAGAGTTGCAACTTGCAATGAGCTTTTCCGCATTCCATCCCCATATCGTTGCCGATGAGCCGGCACTTGCCGGTAGAAAGGCCAGCCTTTGACGTCTGTTCCCTTGCTGAGCCTTGCGACCGCGGTTCCGCCCTTCTCGATTACCCAGGACGCGGCCAAGGCGCTGGGGCGCGAGTTGTTCGCTGGGCGCAAGGCACTGTACGACCGGCTGCAGGGCGTGTTCGACAATGCCGGGATAGACCAGCGCAACATCGTCGCGCCAATCGAGTGGTACGGCCACAACCACGGGTGGGAAGAGCGCAACCGGGTGTATCTCGAGGCGGCCGAAGCGCTGTTCGTCGAGGCCGCGACCAAGGCGATCGCGGCAGCGGGGCTGAGTCCGGGCGACATCGACGGAGTGGTGACGGTTTCGACCACGGGTATTGCGACGCCAAGCCTGGAAGCGCGGGTCGGGCCTGCGATGGGTTTTCGTCCCGATGTGCGGCGGGTGCCGGTGTTCGGGCTGGGCTGCGCGGGCGGGGTGTCGGGCCTGAGCACCGCGGCCCGGCTGGCGAGCGCGGAACCCGGCAGCCGCTGGCTGTTCGTGACCGTGGAGACCTGCTCCATTTCCATCCGCCTCGACACCGACGATCCAGCGGCGCTAGTGGCGACGGCGCTGTTCGGTGACGGCGCGGCGGCCTGCGTCGTCGGCGGCGACGCGCCGGGCATCGCGACCATTCGCGACAGCGCCGAGCAGCAGTGGCCGGACACGCTCAAGATCATGGGCTGGCGGGTGGAGGACCCCGGGCTGGCAGTGGTGTTCGACCGCGCCATCCCGCCGTTCGTGAACGACAACCTGGCCTCCGCTATTGATGCCATGCTCGCCAAGTTCGGGCTGGCGCGAAGCGATGTCGGTCGGCTCTGCTCCCACCCCGGGGGCGCCAAGGTGGTTGACGCGATCGAGCAGGCGCTGGAGCTTGGGGCCGGAAGTCTCGACCTCGAGCGTGAGGTGCTTCGGGACCATGGCAACATGAGCGCGCCGACCGTGCTGTTCGTGCTCGAGCGGCTGCTGAAGCGGGGCCTGCCGGACAATACGCTACTGACCGCCTTCGGGCCCGGCTTCAGCTGCGCCGGTCTGTGGCTGGAGCGCCCATGAGCGCGTGGCAGGAGATGTGGTCGAGCGGCGTGCCGCTGTGGCCCGCCATCGCCATCCTCGCCTTCGTCACCCTGCAGCGGCTGGCCGAACTGGTGCTGGCCCGCCAGAACACGGCGCAGCTGCTGGCGCACGGAGCCAGGGAATATTCGCCGGGCCATTATCCGCTGATCGTCGCCGTTCATACGGCCTGGCTGGCGGTCCTGTGGTGGCTTGGCCCCGGCCGGACGATCCACTGGCCGCTGCTGGCGCTGTTCGTGATGCTGCAGCTTGGACGCGTATGGGTGCTGCGGACGCTTGGGCCGCGTTGGACCACTCGGATCATCGTCCTTCCCGGGGCACCGCTCGTCACCGGCGGCCCGTTCCGCTTCGTCAGTCACCCCAATTATCTGGTGGTGATCGGCGAGATTGCCGTGCTCCCATTGGTGTTCGGACTGCCGCTGGTCGCGATCATCTTCACCGCGCTGAACGGGCTGGTGCTGGCGATCCGCATCCGGGCCGAGAACCGCGCACTTTCGCAGGTTGCCTGACTGGCGACCCGCGTCTATATGCATGGCTCCTCCTCACATCGTTGATGCTGGCGAGGCCGCCCGGGTCCCCGAGCGGTCCCGAGGAGGCTTGAACGTGAGGACCGATGGACCTGAACGCGCTGCATGACCTGATCGAGCCCGAGGCAAAGAGCCTTGGCTTCGACTTGGTGCGCGTGGCGATGATCGGCGGCCAATCGGACCCGACCCTGCAGATCATGGCCGAGCGGCCGGACACCCGCCAGCTCGACCTTGGCGACTGCGAAGCGCTCTCGCGCCGCATCTCCGAGAAATTCGACGCGCTCGAAGAGGCGGGCGAAGACCCGATCGACGGTGCTTACCGGCTTGAGGTCAGCTCACCGGGCATCGACCGCCCGCTGACCCGGCCCAAGGACTACACCGACTGGGCTGGCCATGAGGCGCGCCTGAAGCTCGCCCGGGAGGTCGACGGCGCCAAGCAGGTGTCGGGCACCATCGAGGAGATGGAGGGCGGCGAGGTCCGCATCGCGAGCCCCAAAGGCATCCGCGTCATTCCGTTCGACGCCATCCAGTCGGCCAAGCTGCTGCTGACCGACAGGCTGATCAAGGCAACCGCGCCCCTCTCCGCCGAGGGCGCCGACTCCATTCTGACCCAAGAGGACTGAGACGACCATGGCCACTGCCGCGCCGAATGCGCCCACCGCCAACAAGGCCGAGCTGCTCGCCATCGCCGACAGCGTCGCGCGCGAGAAGCTCATCGATCGCGGCATCGTCATCGAGGCCATGGAAGACGCGATCCAGCGCGCGGCCCGCGCCCGTTATGGTGCCGAGAACGATATCCGCGCCAAGCTTGACCCCACCACCGGCGAACTTCGCCTGTGGCGCGTTGTCGAAGTAGTCGAGGAGGTCGAGGATTATTTCAAGCAGGTCGATCTGAAGGGCGCGCAGAAGCTTCAGGCCGATGCGTCGGTCGGCGACTTCATCGTCGATCCCTTGCCCCCGATCGAATTCGGGCGGATCGCCGCCCAGGCCGCCAAGCAGGTCATCTTCCAGAAGGTCCGCGACGCCGAGCGCGACCGCCAGTTTGACGAGTTCAAGGACCGCGTCGGCGAGATCATCACCGGCGTCGTCAAGCGGGTCGAGTTCGGCCACGTAGTCGTCGACCTCGGCCGCGCCGAGGGCGTCATCCGCCGCGATGCGCAGATCCCGCGCGAAATGGTCCGGGTCGGCGACCGCGTGCGGTCGCTGATCCTGCGTGTCGCCCGCGAGACCCGCGGACCGCAGATCTTCCTGTCCCGCGCGCACCCCGACTTCATGAAGAAGCTGTTCGCGCAGGAAGTGCCGGAAATCTACGACGGCATCATCGAGATCAAGGCCGCCGCGCGTGACCCGGGCAGCCGCGCCAAGATCGGCGTCATCAGCTATGACGGCTCGATCGACCCAGTCGGTGCCTGCGTCGGCATGAAGGGCAGCCGCGTGCAGGCCGTCGTGCAGGAAATGCAGGGCGAGAAGATCGACATCATCCCCTGGTCGGAAGACACGGCGACGTTCGTCGTCAACGCGCTCCAGCCGGCGACCGTCAGCCGCGTGCTGATCGACGAGGAAGAGAGCCGGATCGAGGTGGTCGTGCCCGACGACCAGCTCAGCCTGGCGATCGGTCGCCGCGGGCAGAACGTCCGCCTGGCCAGCCAGCTGACCAACAGCCAGATCGACATCCTGACCGAGGCGGACGCCAGCGAGAAGCGCCAGAAGGAATTCGTCGAGCGTTCCGAACTGTTCCAGAAGGACTTGGATGTCGACGAGACGCTGGCCCAGCTGCTGGTCGCCGAAGGCTTCACCAGCCTGGAGGAAGTGGCCTACGTCGAGGCCGACGAGATCGCCTCCATCGAGGGTCTCGACGACGAGATCGCCGGCGAACTTCAGAGCCGCGCCGCCGAAGCGCTGGAGCGGCGCGAGGCCGCTGCCCGTGAGGAGCGCCGCGGCCTCGGGGTCGAGGACGCGCTGGCCGAGCTGCCGCACCTGACCGAGGCGATGCTGGTCACGCTGGGCAAGGCGGGCATCAGGACGCTCGACGATCTGGCCGACCTCGCCACCGACGAGCTCATCCAGAAGAAGCGCCAGGAACCCCGCCGCCGCGCCGAGAATGCGCCGCAGCGGACCGAGGACAAGGGCGGCATCCTCTCCGAATATGGCCTGAACGAAGAGCAGGGCAACGAGATCATCATGGCTGCCCGCGCGCACTGGTTCGAGGACGATGCGTCCGAGCCGCAGGTCCAGGAGGACGCGGTTGCGGACAGCGAGCAATGATCCGCTAGAGGCGCATTCGCCCGAACGCACCTGCATCCTCTCGCGCCGCACGGCGTCGCGGGAGGAGCTCATCCGGCTCGTGCTCGGCCCGGATGGCCAGGTTCATCCCGACGTGCGCGCCAAGGCGCCGGGCCGGGGTGCGTGGATCGGCGTGTCGCGCGCGGAGCTGGAAACCGCGCTGGCGAAGGGCAAGCTTAGGGCGGCGCTCGCCCGCGCGTTCAAGTCCGGCGAGGTAGCGATCGGCGCCGACCTGCCGGAGCGCATCGAACGCGAACTGGAACGCGCCGCGCTCGACCGGCTGGGCATGGAGGCGCGCTCGGGCACGCTGATCAACGGGTCCGACCGGGTGGCGGAGGCGGCGCGGGCCGGCAAGGTCCACCTTCTGCTCCACGCCGCCGATGCGGGCGAGGACGGCAACCGCAAGCTGGACCAGGCCTGGCGGGTGGGTGGCGCCGAGGAGATCGGCCATGCCCGGGGACTCGTAATTCCCGCCTCGCGCACCATCTTGAGCATGGCGCTGGGGCGCGAGAATGTGGTACATGTCGCCCTGACCGATCCCGCCGCCGCCAAGCGCGTGGGGCTCGCGCTCACCCGGTGGCGCGCTTTCATTGTAGGAGAGGCTGGGCTAGGCCGCGGCAACATTGCCGCCGGTGACGGCTCGGCTGACGATTGAGACGAAGGAATTTATGAGCGACCAGACCGACAAGCCGAAGCTGGGCACCCGGCCGCCGCTGGGAATCAAGCGCACGGTCGAGACCGGCAAGGTCAAGCAGAGCTTCAGCCACGGCCGCTCCAACACGGTGGTGGTCGAGGTAAAGAAGCGCCGCATCCTGGGCCGCCCGGGTGAGGCTCCGGCCGCCGAGGCTCCGGAGCCGGTCGCCGCTGCGCCTTCGCCCGCCCCTGCCGCCCCCGCCCGTGCGGCGGCTCCGGCGCCCGTGCAGCGCCGCTCGCCGGTGGACGACATCACCGCCCGCAAGGAAATGCAGGCGAGGCTGCTGCGCGAGGCCGAAGAGGCCCGCATGGCCGCGCTCGAGGATGCGCGCCGCCGCGAGGAGCAGGCCAAGCAAAGCCAGACGGAGGGCGAGCGCCGCCGCCAGGAAGATAATCGCAAGGCCGAGGAAGAGGCCGCGCGCCAGGCCGCCGAGGAAGCCAAGCGCGCCGCCGAGCAGCCGCCGGAGCCCGCCTCGGAACCCGAGGTGCCCGCTCCGGCCGCTGCTGCACCGGCAGCGCCAGCCCGCCCGGCCGGTCAGCAGTTCACGCCCGTCCGCCGTCCGGAATCCAGCGCCCCCGCGCGCCGGCCCGAGCCCGCTCGCCCCGCCTCGCGCGGCCGCGGCGACGATCGCCGTCCGGCTGGCAAGCTCACCGTCACTCGCGCGCTTTCGGGCGGCGATGACAGCCGCGCCCGCAGCCTGGCCGCGCTGCGCCGTGCACGCGAGAAGGAAAAGCGCGCTCACATGGGCTCCGGCCCGCGTGAGAAGCAGGTCCGCGACGTGGTCGTGCCCGACAGCATCACCGTTGGCGAGCTCGCCAACCGGATGAGCGAAAAGGCGGCGGATTTGGTGAAGTCGCTGTTCAAGATGGGCATGATGGTCACCGTCAACCAGGCCATCGACCAGGACACGGCCGAGCTGCTGGTCACCGAGTTCGGCCACAACATCAAGCGTGTCAGCGAGAGCGATGCCGACATCGATACCGCGGCCGACGTCGACGCGGAGGAAACCCTGCAGCCGCGTCCGCCGGTGGTGACCATCATGGGTCACGTCGACCACGGCAAGACGTCGCTGCTGGACGCGATCCGCGGCGCCAAGGTCCAGGCCGGCGAGGCCGGTGGCATTACTCAGCACATCGGCGCCTACCAGGTGCAGGTGCCGTCGGGCGAGAAGATCACCTTCCTCGACACGCCCGGTCACGAGGCGTTCAGCGAAATGCGCGCCCGCGGCGCCAACGTCACGGATATCGTGGTGCTGGTGGTGGCGGCCGATGATGGCCTGAAGCCCCAGTCGATCGAGGCGATCAACCACACCAAGGCGGCCGGCGTGCCGCTGATCGTGGCGATCAACAAGATCGACAAGCCCGACGCTCGCCCGCAGCGGGTCCGCGAGGAACTGCTGCAGCATGAGCTGGTCGTCGAGGAGCTGGGCGGCGACGTCCAGGACGTCGAGGTTTCGGCGCTCCAGAAGACCAACCTCGACGGACTGCTCGAGGCGATTGCGCTGCAGGCCGAGATCCTGGAGCTCAAGGCCAATCCGGCGCGCGATGCCGAGGCAACGGTGATCGAGGCCAAGCTCGACAAGGGCCGCGGTCCGCTCGCCACCGTGCTGGTGGAGCGCGGAACGCTCAAGGTCGGCGACATCTTCGTGGTGGGCGCGGCGTCCGGCCGGGTTCGCGCGATGATCGACGATCATGGCCGCCAAGTGAAGGAAGCCGGGCCGTCGATGCCGGTCGAGGTGCTCGGCCTCGCCGCGGTGCCGTCGGCGGGCGACAAGCTCACCGTGGTCGAGAATGAGGCGCGTGCCCGTGAGGTCGCGGCCTATCGCCAGGGCGTGCTGGACCGCAAGCGCACGACATCGGCGCCGGTCAGCCTCGAGAACATGTTTGCTTCGCGCGCATCGACCACGATCGAGTTCCCGCTGATCATCAAGGCCGACGTCGGCGGGTCCACCGAAGCGATCGTCAACGCGCTCAACCGCCTGTCGACGGACGAGATCAAGGTCCGCATCCTGCAGTCGGGTGTCGGCGCGATCACCGAAAGCGACGTGACGCTGGCGGCGTCGACGGGGGCGCCGATCATCGGCTTCAACGTCCGTCCCAACGCCAACGCGCGCCAGACGGCCGAACGCAACAAGGTCGAGTTCCGCTATTATGACGTCATCTATCACCTGACCGATTGGGTCCGGGAGGCAATGGGCGGCCAGCTCGGTCCGGAGATCATCGAGACGGTGGTCGGCCGCGCCAAGGTCCAGGAAGTGTTCCCGGCCGGCAAGCGCGACAAGGCCGCGGGTCTGCTGGTGCTGGAAGGCCAAATCCGCAAGGGTCTCAACGCCCGCCTCACCCGCGACGACGTCATCGTGTCCAAGACCACCATCAGCTCGCTGCGCCGGTTCAAGGACGACGTGGCCTCGGTGGTCGCGGGCCTCGAGTGCGGCGTGCTGCTGGCGGACACGAACGACATCAAGGCTGGCGACAACCTTGAAGTGTTCGAGGTCGAGGAACGGGCACGGACACTGTGAGCTGCCCAGCGTAAGCAAGCGGAGCGAAGCGAGCGCAGCTTACGCGAGAGACAGCGAACGGCGGACGGCCTGCGCGAAGCGACAGGACCGACGACTCGGGATTTACTCCCGCGTCGCTGCCGCGGAGGGTAATATGAGGAAACAGGAAACCACCGAAGGTCGTTCGGTCCGCCTGCTGCGCGTGGGTGAGCAGGTGCGCCACGTGCTGAGCGAAATTCTCAGCCGCGGCGACGTGCATGACGAGACGCTGCAGAGCCACCTCGTCAGCGTCACCGAAGTGCGCATGTCGCCCGACCTGCGTCACGCTACCGTGTTCGTGAAACCGCTGCTCGGCCAGGACGAGGACGTGGTGCTGAAGGCGCTGCGCACCAATACCGCTTTCCTCCAGCGCGAGGTCGCGCACCGGGTGCGGACCAAATATGCCGCCAAGCTCAAGTTCCTCGCCGACGAGAGCTTTGACGAAGGCAGCCACATCGACCGCATCTTGCGCTCCGAACATGTCGCACAGGATCTTGGCGAGGAGTGATCGCACTCGCGGAGCCGATGGCGGGTGAGAATTGCACCGCCCTACCCTTCAGCGAAGATCATCGCGCCGCGCTCAAGGCGGCCTGCGGGGAAGACGCGGACATCTGGCCGATCTACTCGGTGAGCTGCGATCCCACCCATTTCGACGGCACCATCGATGCCCTGCTGGCGCGGCCGGATGCGGTGACCTTTGTGCTGTTCGACGGTGACGAGCTGGCCGGAATGTCGAGCTTCCTGCGCATCGACGAGCGCAACAAGGTGCTGGAGATTGGCTTCACTTACTATCGGCCGCCCGCGCGCGGCACGGGGCTCAACCGCCGCGTGAAGGACATGATGATCCGCCGCGCGTTCGACGTCGGCTTCCGCCGCATCGAGTTTCGGGTCGACCGCCGCAACCTGCGCAGCCAGGCGGCATGCCGCAAGCTCGGCTTCGTCCGCGAGGGCATCCGCCGCGCCGACACCATCACCTGGACCGGCCACGTGCGCGACACGGTCATGTTCAGCGTGCTTCCGGGCGAATGGCCAGTGTGAATGTCCGCTATGGGTGGAAAGCGGACGCGGCTAAGGGTAGCTCCGCGACATGCGCAGCCCACCGGCAACCCTTCACATGTTTTGCGGCATCATCGCCTCTGGCAAGAGCACGTTGGCGAAGCAGTTGTCCGAAGATGGCTGCACGGCAGTCGTCAGCGAGGACCGCTTACTGTCATCCCTCTACCCCGGCGAGATAAGAACGGTTCAGGACTACGCTCGATGCGCAGGCAGGCTTCGGAATGCGATAGGTCCTCTCATCGTTCATCTGCTCTCGGAGGGCGTGTCTGTTGCCCTCGACTTTCAAGCGAACACAAAGGATGCACGCGCTTGGATGCGCAGTCTTTTCGAAAAAGCTGGCGCTCAACACAAGTTGGACCACATCCAAGCGCCTGAAGACGTCTGTTTATCTCGTCTTCAGCAGCGGAATGCGAGCGGCACACACGAGTATCAGGTTAGTGAAACCGACTTCCGCATTTTCAACAGCTTCATAGTGTCGCCGACCCCCGAAGAAGGTTTTGACATCGTCGTCCACCACTTCAGCTGAAGTCCGCAAGGGGTCGGAGGCGGACATTTCGGCTGAAAGTCCGCAACGGGTCGAAAGCATACCCTTCGATCACCATTACATCACCCCGGACCCGGGTGGCTAACAGGCGCGCGATTGGCCGGAAGTGGGCCGCTTGCCGCACGAGTGACTAGCCGGCCTATTTCGTTCCTTCGAAGCAGACGCCAGCGGCGACATACATGCCGCGCTCCTCCGGGATGAGAGCAGAGAATTCGTTAGCGAGAGCAAGGAACTGCTCGACCTTGTTGTTATCAGCGAACTTCTTCAACTGCGTCGCGGATGCGAACCATCTCATCGTGTTCGCGAAGCCAGTCTCCCACCAGATCTTACGATCACGGAACATGTTGAAGATCAGTTCCATGCCGTAGGGCGTGACGTTGAAGAAGTGCTGCCCTTCGCTGTGGATGGGTTGCATGAACGCAGCGTCCGCCAGTGCAGACCCGCCAGGCTTCAGAACGCGGTGGATTTCGCGACCCATGCGCAGTGGGTCCGTGACATGCTCCAGGACTGCCGAGCTGTAAACGAAGTCAACAGTACCAGCTTTGAAAGGCAGGGCTGTTCCGTCTCCGAAGATGTCGGGCTCATCGAAGGCTGAGTATTCGAGGTTGATGTACCTTGGATCGGCGAGCTGGCGACGGCCGCCGCCGACGTCCAGAATGACGGCGTCGGCGTGGAGCTGCCTGGAAAACTCGAAGAAGCGAGGTCGAAAGCTGCCTCCCCGGTTGCGCGCCTTCAACTTGGAATAAGTCGGCGTCACAAGAACTTTCCCATACTCGACGATGCCGTCGAGCAGGACTTGAGAACCTTGCGAATTTGGGTTCTTGCCGACAGCGGTAATTCTTACATCGAGGCTGAGATTGTCAGGATTGTCTATGTAAACGCGCTTCGAGATGTTGTTTTCTTCGTTGTAGAGGTCGACCCTGCAAAACTCGTCCCCGTTGACCTGGACTCTGGCCAGGCCCGACCAGCCGTGGGCGTTCAGAACCAACTCGACCTTGCTGGCAGTGCTGGTGAACGCCACTGCTGCGTCAGGATCGCCGTCGTCGAACCCCTTCAGATAATCGTCGAGTTCAAAAAGCTTGCCGGACCAGCGAAGCCGATCGCTGAAGGAACTTATATAGGTCCCTTCCGGTACGCGCGCTTGCGTAGGACCGTTCTGGTCCAGGCTGGAGCGCTCCTCGGCGGTGACGTCGCTGAAGTTCACGAAACTGAATCGAAAGGCATCAAGCCTCGCCCACACCTTGCCGCGCGAATCCTCGAGCCACCCTTCGTAAGGCTCATCGCCGGCGAAGCTCGTGGTGACGAGCGCAAGGCCTTCTTCCGTGCCGGGCACGGACAGAAGGTCGACCAGTTTACTGGGTTGCATAGTTCATTCAGTCAGAGGCGTGTGGGAAGGGCTCGGCGAGGCGTTCAAGTGCCTGCTGGAGGCCGAAAAAGTCTTGGGCGGGCTTGGCCGAACGGAGGCCGGATCGCAATGATATACTGAGCTTCGAACGCTCTGCGTTCGGGGCGATCGCAGCCGATGAGGTCGAACAAGTCCCGAACCTTGAACATCGCATCCTGCGAGCTTCCCGCGTCGAGAATTGGAACGTGCGCGGGGGCCGGGCCGCCGCGGGATGCGCACTGAGACCCGGATTGTGTTCTGCGCACCACAGTGTGCTGTTTTGCGCGCACGGAGGGCAATGTGGGTTCAAAACTTTAACCTGGTTGAGTAACGGGCCGCCGCTGGCGATGTACGCCAGACAAGACACAGGGGCATTTTCATGAACAATCTACATCTCGTCACCGCGCTTGCCGCGGTGACCGTCGGCGCGCCGGTCATGGCGCAGGATACCGCGGCGGCAGCCGAGGCACCCCACGGCGCGCGCATCGAAGCGGTTGTCGGGGTGGACCATGTCCGTCTGGACCTGCGCGACTTCGGTCTTGGTCACGTGACCGATGGCGGCCTGCTGTACGGCGTCGGCGCGGGTTTCGACTTTCCGGTCGGCGATGCGGTTTCGGTCGGCGCGGACGTCGAGGCTTCGGACTCCACGCTCAAGTTCGGCGATAGCGGCGTTTACGTGAAGTCGGGCCGCGACCTTTATGCCGGTGGCCGGTTCAGCTTCGCGATCGGCGAGGGTTCCAACGTCTACGTCAAGGCGGGCTACACCAACGCGCGTTTCAAGGCGACTGACGGCACGGACAGTGCCTCGGGCAATGGCGACGGCTTCCGCGCCGGCATCGGTGCGCAGGCGAAGCTGATGGGCAAGACCTACGCGGGTCTCGAGTATCGTTACTCGAACTACGAAGGCGGCCTGATTCGCCATCAGGGCGTGGTCGTGATCGGCACGCGCTTCTAAGTAATAGTGCAACATGGAAGAGCGGGGTGTCCCTGTTGGGGTGCCCCGCTTTTCTTATGGCAGCGTGCCACCGTGAGCGGTCTGGCTCAGCGGCCCGTCAGGCGCTCGCGCAGTTCGCGAATTTCCCATTGGTCGTTGCGGCTGAGCGGTAGCAGCGGTTCGACCGCGGCGAGGAGCGTTGGGCCAAGGGCGCGCTTGGCTTCCTCGACCCGCCTGAAGGCCGCCTCGCCGTCGCCGCGCACCATGTCGGCGCTCGTCGCCTGGGTCGCGAGCGTCTCTTCGGCGAGCACGATCAGCGCGAGTTGCGCCTGAGCGTATTCACGGATCCGCTCAGCGGGTCCGGGGCCGCTCCGCTGGCACAGCGCGGCCAGCCGCTGGCCGCGCAGGTCCTGCGGGAAGCCGCCGGCATCGAGGATGGCCAGCGCCTCGGCATGGGCGGTCCGTTCGGCGACCAGCCACTCCTCCGCCTCCTCGGTCCCAAAGCGGAGGATGCCCATCACCACCAAGGGCGCGACCGCAAGCGCGCCGATCATCGCCAGCAACGGCCGGTCGGGAAGCTGGTTGAAGAGGAGGTGCAGCGCCACCGCGGCAAGATAGCCGGGCAGGAACCACCAAAAGCGAAAGTCGAAGTCATCGGCGTTGCCGCGCGTTTCCTGCTCGGCAAGCTCGTGCGCGATGGCGGCGAACACGGCGAGCGTCGTGCCATGCATCACCGCGGTGCCGAGGCCGCGAACCAGCCAGACGCCGACCGCGAGCTCCGGGAAGCGCAAGAGGTAGAGCATGTTTTCGATCACCGAGAAGCCAGCCCCGACCGCGAAGCCGCTGATCACCGCGTCGAGCTTGAAGCCGATGCGGTTCACCCGGAACAGCAACACCATGGCGGCGCCCTTGATGGCCTCTTCGATGAACGGGGCGATAAACCGGCTGTAGAAGGAGAAACCCAGCGGAAGCGCATCGATCAGCCGTCCCGCGACCGGGTAGGATAGGGCGGCGGTGATGGCGCCGAGCCCGAGCAGAACGAGGATCTCACGCACCCGCATCAGCTTGAACGCGTCCAGCCAGACGAACAGGCAGAGAATGGCGAGGACCGGCAGAAGCGCGACCAGCCAGTGGACGAGTGAGCCCGCCATCACATGATCTTCAGGCTGATCATGGTTTCGGTGCGCCCCTCCCCCTGGCGCCCAAAACCATGGGCCGCCCCCACCGAGATGATCATCGGCAGCCGGAGGGCCACGGTAAAGTTGAGGTCGAGCTGCCCGCCGACGGTTCCAAACCGGCGATTGCCGCCCAGTGGATCGCGGGTCAGCAGGGCGCCGCCAAACACCGCCGGCCGAAGCGAGGACAGGAAAAAGGCCGGCGCTCCGACCTCGGCGAAGCGCAGCGGCGGCAGGTTCACTTCGCCGATCAGCTTGGCGTAGCGGCGGGCAGCGATCTGGTCGATCTCGAAGCCCGGGAAGGACTCCGGCTCTCGGTATCGTTTCTCGGAGCGGTTATCGACATAGTTGTTGCGGAAGCTGCCGAAGTAGAAGTTCGAGAGTGGCGAAGCGGCATTGCCCCAGGCGCTGCCCGCCGCGACGTAAGCCCAAGCCGAGCTGTTGGGCAGCGGCAGCGGCACGCCGACGTCCATGCTTGCCGCAAGCTTCGGGCTGGTCACGCCCCCGCCCCGGTCCACGCCCCCGCTCAGCTGCCAGGCCAGGCCCTTTTCGCGGTCGACGCTGCCGAGGCTCTTGCGCAGGCTGTGGTAGCGCAGCCCGGCCTCGACGCTGACGATGTTGCGCGGGCTGACGATGTTCTGCGCGCCCGGCAGCCGGTCGAGGCCGAGGTAGACCCCGCCATTGCCGAACAGTTCGAGCTGACGCGGCGGGTCGTAGATAAGGCTTCTCACATATTCGGCGGTGACGATGTCGCCCTTTCGGCTGCGCTCGACCGGGCCGAACAGGTCATAGAAGTCCGCGCCGTTGTGGCGATAGCGAAGCTTCCAGTTGAGGGTCCGATATTGGAGGTCGAGGTGCAGCCGCTCACCGCCGCGGGTCTGGTGGCCGAGTGGCGACACGCCGACGGTCGCGGTCACCTGGCGGAACTGCATCGGGTCCTCCCAATGGAAGAGATAGCCCGCGACCGGCGTGCGCCGGTAGCCTTCGATGATGGGATAGGCGCTGGCCAGACGCATGCGCTTGCCCGGATCGTATCGCCCGCGCTGCGTGATCAGCGGTTCGAGGTCGATCCGGGCGGGGGAGCCGACGCCCCATTGCTCAAGTTCCGGATGGGCGCGGACGACCTTGGTGCCGAAAAGCTGGATGGTGCCGAGGTCCTTCTGCACCTCCGGCACGATCCGCACCGGCCGCAGCCCCTGCCCCGAATAATCATAGACGATCAGCGATCCGTCCGGCTGCGGCAGCGGACGGAAGAAGCCGGTCGAGGCGTTGCTCACCACCTCCCACTTCGCCGTCGAGAGGTCGAAGCGGTAGATGTTGGAAACGCCGGTGTAATAGCTTGAGCCGACGAGGGCCTTGCCGTCGGGGGTGAAGACGAAGCCTTCGGGCGTGGAGGGCGGCAGTTCGAGCCGCGTGACCTCGATCGGACCAAGGCCGTCCTGCAGTTCCGGCCGCTTCCACACGCGCACCGACTGCTTGCCATCGATCTCCCCGAAGCTGGCGGAGACGAGGCTCCCGTCCGGCGAGATGTCGAGGTCGAACGGAATCTGCCCATAGTCGAAGGTGTGGACTTGGTTGAAGGAGGCGTAGGGCGCCGGGATGCGCACCAGCGTCGCATACCCGTTCTGGTGGCGGATGCCCCACAGAGATCGATCAGCCGGGTTCAGCACCATGTCACCAATTCGCGCATCCTTCAGCAGCATGCGACGCGCACCGGTGTCGACGTTCAGCGCAATGAGGTCGCGGAAGGCGTAATTGTCCTCGGTGTAGAAGACGGTCCGCGCTTGCTCGTCGAAGGCAAGGCTGGTCACCTTGTACAGCATCATGCCCTTGATCTCACGCAGCGGGCGAAGCTTGCCCGTGGCCAGGTCCATGGCGCCGACGAAGCCGATCCGGCCGGGATAGCGGAAGGCGGCGACCAGGCTGTTGGTGCGGGTGTCGACAAAGCCGCGTGAGATGGAGCCAAGTCCGCGCGGGCTGAGCGGGGTCACCTGCGTCAGCGAAAATTGCGCGAGGCGGGCGAGGTTCTCGCGCTGGAACCGCTGCTCGCTGGAAAGCCATTCGTTCCAGACCTGGTCGAGCGGCTTGCCGAACACCTGGCGGAAGCGGGTGGCGTAGAAGCCCGCGCTGCCGTCGGGCCGACGAAGCCAGTCGACGGCGCGTTCGGGGCCATAGGTCAGCGCCAGGTAGGAGAAGAAGCGGGTGCCGTAGAGGTAGTCGTTGACCCCCACCTGATAGTCGACGCTGTTGCCTTCGCTTTCGAGGCCCAGCGGCGAGTAGAGCCGCTCGCCATCGCGCACCTTGGCGCGGAACACCATCTCGTCGAACGCGCCCTGCGCGCGGCCAAGACCGCCGGCCATCCAGGTTTCGAAGAAGACCGCGCTTCCTTCCAGATACCAGCGCGGCACGTTGGTGCGCGGCGTGGTCAGATAGTTGTAGAGGATGGACTCGGGATGCTCCTGAAGCGGCATCGGCTTGCCGTGGAGCAGCCGCCGCCAGCGGGCGTCATGGCGGTTCCAGACGTCCATGGTGGCGACGTGCGCCAGTTCATGGTTGATCAGCGTGAAGAAGCGCTCGCCGGGCGTGAAAGTCTCGAAGCTCTGGCTCAGCGGCGCGACATCGAGCAGCACCGCATTGTTGGGAGAGGCCCGGGCGCCGGCGTTGCCGTAGTCGCCGAAGTCCTTGAGCAACACGGTGGTGCGGTCCCACGGCTGCCAGCCGAACTTGCGCTTGTGAAAGGCGATCGCATTCTCGAACGAGCGGCCGAGGTAGGGCGTCAGGAAGGTCTGGACCGGATCGAAGTAGAGGAGCGAGAAGTCCTTCGTCTCGAGAGTCGATAACGGGATGCCTGAGGCATCCTGCGGGACGCTCTTCACTTCCTCGGTGGGTGCCGGTGCCGGTGCGGGCGGCGGGCCGCCAGTCGGTTCGACCAGCGTGGTGGTTGGCGGCGTCGGTGGCGGCGCTTGCGGTGCGGGTGCCTGCTGCGCGGCGGCCGGAAGGGCCACGCCCGCAAGCAGCAGGCTGCTGAGGCGCAAGGCGACCCGGACGCGACTGCCTGCCCCCAACCTGTCCCCCTCTTATGGGCGGGGCGGGCGCGCAGGCCCGCCCGTTCCACTCACTGCCGAGCCGTCGCCTCCGCCAGGCCTCCGCTGCGGAGCGCCGCGGCGAAGCTCGGGTTCATCGCCAGCGCGGCAAAGGCCGGATTATGCCCAAGCGCGACGAGCGCGTCGGCGTTGCGCGCCAGCGATGCCACCGCCGCCGGTTGCCGCGCCAGCGCCGCGAAGGCCGCCGGATTGCTCGCCATCGCCGAGATCGCCTGCGGGTTCTGGGACATGGCCTGGAGCAGCTGCGCATTGGCCTGTCCGCTGGCCGCCATCTGGGCCGCGGCGGCCGAGGCGTTGGCCGCTTGCGCGGACAGCGCCGCGCTAGCGGCGGCGTTGGCATTGCGGGCGAGCGAAGCGAAGGCCGCCGAGTCCCTGGCCATGGCATTCAGCGCCGCCGCGTTGGTCGCGTAGCGGAACATCTGCGCATTGGCGGCCAGCGACTGAAAGGCGGGCGCATTACGGGCAAGCGCGTCGAACACGTTCGACTTGGCCACCGCCGCCATGGCCTGGTTATCGGCCGCAAGCCGGGCGAAGGCCGCTGCGTCCTGCTGCATGGCTTGCGCCTGCCCCGATCGCGCGGCGGCGGCGAAGTCGGCGCCGCGCCCGGCGAACTGGGCGAAGGCTTGCGGGTTCTTGGCCATTACCAGCAGTGCCTGCGGGTGATTGGACAGCGCCGCGAACGCCTGTGCGTTCTGCGCCAAGGCAGCGAACAGCTGCGGACTGGCCGCCATCGCGCCGAAGTTGCTGGCGTACTGCGCCAGCGTTCCGGCCGCGCCCATCGCATTGGCGGAGTTCAGCTGCGCCGCCAGGGCGGCTGCCTGGTTGGCGGCGAGGGCCAGCGCTTGTGCGTTGACGCCCATGGCGGCGAAGGCCTTGGCGTTCTGGGCCATGGCATTGATCGCATTGCCTTGGCTCAACCTGGCCATCGCCTGCGAATCCGCCGCAAGCCGGGCGAAAGCCGCGGCATCACCACCGACCGCCGCCACCGCTTGCGGATTGCGAAGCGCGGCGGCGACACCGGCTGCGCGGCTGTAGTTGGCAAAGGCATCGGCGTTGCGCGCGATGGCGGAGAAGACCTGCGGATGCGCCGACAAGGCCGCGAAGGCTTGCGCGTTCTGGGCCATGGCGGCGATGGCCGCGGCCCGGCTGGCATCGGCCTGGGTGGCCGCCGCGCTGATCGCATTGGCGTCACGCACGGCCGCGGCGAAGGCAGCGGGATCAGCGGCAAGCTGCGCGAAGGCCTTGGGATTGGCGGCGATCGCCGCCATCGCCTGCGGGTTCTGAAGCGCAGCCTGGAAGCCGGCGTCACGGGCCAGTGCCCGGAAAGAGGAATCGCGGGTCAGCAGGTCGAAAGCGTCGGTCTGCATCAGTTGTGCGACCGACTGGTCGCCCAATTGCACGTCCTTGGCGCCGACCTGCGCCGAGACATAGCGATCGGCCGGTGCGATGGTGCCTGCGGACGGGCCCTGCGGGGGATAGATCCGACCGACGCCATAGGCCCCGACCGCGACAGCGGCGATGATCGCCCCGGTGGTCCAGTATCTGGAATTGCTACGCGGAACAGAGACGCGGTCACTACGATCAACGGTCACGGTAGCGTTCACGACGCACCTCCCTTTGTAGCTGGGCGGTAGTTTACGCTACGTTAACCACGAGTCAATGAACCCCAGAAATTCGCCAAAAGTGGGTGCCTCCGACCGAGAGCTGGGGGCGAGAATGCGACCGCCTTTCCCGCCACTCCCGAGCGGACTAGCATGACCGAATGCAGATCATCGGAAGCTTCGTCAGCCCCTACGTCCGCAAGGTCCTGGCTTGTCTTGAGCTCAAGCAATTGACCTATGAGGTGGATCCCATCACACCCTTCTTCGGCAATGACGAGTTCAGCCGCTTGAGCCCCTTGCGGCGGATACCCGTGCTGATCGACGGCGATGTGACCATCAGCGATTCATCGGTGATCTGCGCCTATCTGGACGACGCTTATCCTCAGCGACCACTGCTGCCCCAAGGCGCGGCTCCGCGGGCGCGAGCGCGATGGCTTGAGGAATATGCCGACACCCGACTTGGCGACCTGCTCGTCTGGGGTCTGTTCTACCAGCGCGTCGTTCGTCCACTTGTCTGGAAAGAGCCGGCGGACGAGCAACGTGTTCAGCAGACACTGAGCGAGAAATTGCCGCGAGCGCTCGATTATCTCGAAGGCGAGCTGCCCGCTTCGGGTTTCCTTTGTGGGAACCTCGGTTTGGCGGACGTCGCCATCGCCTCCTTCTTCCGCAATGCTGCTTATGCCGGCGTGGAGGTCGATGCTGCCCGTTGGCCGGTCACCGCCGGGTTCATCGGGCGAGCGCTTGATCATCCGGTGTTCCGGAAGCTCGCCAAATATGAAGCAGTCCAATTGCGGACGGATGTAGCGGGCCGCCGGCAGGCACTGCTGGATGCGGGGGCGAAGCTGACCGCGCAGACTTATGGTCAGCGTGAGCCCCGAAGGGGCATGATGCGGCTGTAGGTCAGGTCAGTCACTTGATTGCCCGTCTAGCCTTCCGAAAGCGCCGATTAGCCGAAGGCGGTCGAGCGCGCTAAGCGGCGCGCATGGCCAAGCTTTATTTCTACTACGCCGCGATGAATGCGGGGAAGTCGACGACGCTGCTGCAGGCGGACTTCAATTACCGCGAGCGCGGCATGGAGACGATGCTGTGGACCGCGGCCCATGACGACCGTGCCGGCCTGGGCCGGATCGCGTCACGGCTCGACATCGGGGCCGAGGCGCACACCTATCGGCCCGAAACCAACCTGCGCGACGCGGTGCTGGACGAGCTCAAGACGAGGCAGCTGCATTGCGTGCTGGTCGATGAAGCGCAGTTCTTGACCCAGGAGCAGGTGCTGGAGCTGTGCCGCTTGGCCGACGAACTCAACATTCCCGTGCTCTGCTATGGCCTCAGGACCGACTTCCTCGGTCAGTTGTTCCCCGGCAGCGCGGCGCTGCTGGCGCTGGCCGATGCGCTGGTCGAACTCAAGGCCGTGTGCGAGTGCGGACGCAAGGCGACCATGAACCTGCGGGTGGACGAGGCGGGCCATGCGGTCGCGGCGGGCGCGCAGACGGAGATCGGTGGCAATGACCGCTATGTCGCGCTGTGCCGCCGCCACTTCTTCGAACGGTTGCGGGCCGGCGACGCGGGCAGCATGGGCGGCGGCGAGGCCGGCTGAACCATGCTGAACGGCTGGATCATCCTCGACAAGCCGGTGGGGCTTGGCTCGACCCAGGCGGTGTCCGCGGTCAAGCGCGCCCTGCGCGAGGCGGGCGAGCCCAAGACCAAGGTCGGACATGGCGGGACGCTGGACCCGCTGGCCAGCGGCGTGCTGCCGATCGCGCTCGGCGAGGCGACGAAGCTCGCCGGGCGGATGCTGGACGCCACCAAAGCCTATGACTTCACCATCCGCTTCGGTGAGCAGACCAGCACGCTCGATGCAGAAGGCGAGGTGGTGGCGAGCACCGAGGTGCGGCCGACGCTGGCCGAGGTCGAAGCGGTCCTGCCGCGCTTCACCGGGCCAATCCAGCAGGTGCCACCGGTCTATTCCGCGCTGAAGGTAGATGGGCAGCGCGCCTATGCGCTGGCGCGGGCGGGGGAAGAGGTGGCGCTGAAGAGCCGGGCGGTGACCGTGTTCGAATTGCGTGCCCTGCGCTCTCCTGAACAGCGGGAGAAGGTGGAGGAAGTCACCCTTTCCGCCACCGTCTCCAAGGGCACCTATATCCGCAGTCTGGCGCGCGACATTGCGCTCGCGCTCGGCACCGTTGGGCACGTCACCATGCTCAGGCGGACCAAGGCGGGGCCATTCACGCTGGCGCAGGCGATATCGCTGGACTTTCTGGGCGAAGCCGCTAAGGCGCGGCGGCTTGATGGGGCGGTCCACCCGCTCGTCGCGGGGCTGGACGACATCCCGGCCCTCCCCGTCTCACCCGAAGAAGCTGTTCTGCTCCGCCAGGGGCGCCGGCTTGTTCGGTCACCTGCGGTGTCGGGTCTTCACCTGGCCCTGGACGAAGATCGTCCGGTGGCCCTGGTCGAAGGCTCGGACGACGGCCTCCGGGTCGTGCGCGGGTTCAACGTCTAACGAACAAGGAGTGACACGATGTCGATTACCGCAGAGCGCAAGGCTCAGCTGATCAAGGATTACGCCCGCGAAGCCAACGACACCGGTTCGCCCGAGGTCCAGGTTGCGATCCTCACCGACCGCATCAACACGCTGACCGAGCACTTCAAGACGCACGCCAAGGACAACCACAGCCGGCGCGGCCTGCTGATGATGGTCAACAAGCGGCGCAGCCTGCTTGATTATCTCAAGCGCGAGGATGCCCAGCGCTACACCGACCTGATCGGTCGCCTCGGCCTCCGCAAGTAACCAGTTTTCCGAAGGGCGCCCACGCGGCGCCCTTCGCCTATCCGGACGGCCCGCACTTCGGCGGGGCGTTCAGGGGCACTGAAGAACGCCCCACACCGCTCGCAGACCGGCTGTCTGCGACATGCTGCCCCCGCGCGCATCTGGCGGCGGGGTGAAGGAAACAAGATGTTCAATATCCATACTGCTGAAGTCGAGATCGGTGGCAAGACGCTGAAGCTCGAAACCGGGCGCATCGCCCGCCAGGCCGATGGCGCGGTGCTCGCGACCATGGGCGAGACCGTGGTGCTGTGCGCGGTGACCGCCGCCAAGAGCGTCAAGCCTGGCCAGGACTTCTTCCCGCTGACCGTCCACTATCAGGAGAAGTTCTCCGCCGCGGGCCGCATCCCGGGTGGTTTCTTCAAGCGTGAGCGCGGCGCGACCGAAAAGGAAACGCTGACCAGCCGCCTGATCGACCGCCCGATCCGCCCGCTGTTCCCGGAAGGCTTCTACAACGAAGTCCTCGTGATCGCCCAGGTACTCAGCTACGACGGCGAGAACGAGCCCGACGTCCTCGCGATGTGCGCCGCGTCCGCAGCGCTCACGATCTCGGGCGTGCCCTTCATGGGTCCGATCGGCGGCGCGCGCGTCGGCTTCATCGACGGTGAGTATGTGCTCAACCCGTCGCCGGAGCAGATCAAGGAGAGCAAGCTCGACCTGGTCGTCGCCGGCACTCCGAACGCCGTGATGATGGTCGAATCCGAAGCGCAGGAACTGAGCGAAGAGCAGATGCTCGGCGCCGTGATGTTCGCGCATGAGGCGAGCCGCAAGGTCTGCAACGCGATCATCGACTTGGCCGAGAAGGCCGCCAAGGACCCGTGGGAGCTGAGTGCCGGGCTCGACAAGAGCGCCATCAAGGCCAAGCTCAAGGACATCGTCGGCAGTGACATCGACGCCGCCTACCGAGTGACCGCCAAGGGCGAGCGTTCCGAGCTTCTCAACGCGGCCCGCGCCAAGGCCAAGGAAGCCTTCGCCGACGCCGACCCGCAGGAGCAGCTGATCGCGCAGAAGATGGTCAAGGTCCTCGAGGCCGAAATCGTTCGCGGAGCGATCCTCAAGGAAGGCCGCCGGATCGACGGCCGCGACACCAAGACGGTGCGCCCGATCGAAAGCATGGTCGGTTTCCTGCCCCGCACCCACGGCTCGGCACTGTTTACCCGCGGCGAGACGCAGGCGATCGTGTCGACCACGCTGGGAACCAAGGACAGCGAGCAGATGATCGACGGCCTGGAAGGCCTGTCGTACCAGCGCTTCATGCTGCACTATAACTTCCCGCCCTATTCGGTCGGCGAAGTTGGGCGCTTCGGTGCGCCGGGCCGCCGCGAAGTCGGCCACGGCAAGCTCGCCTGGCGCGCGCTTCACCCGATGCTGCCGAGCGTGGAGGAATTCCCCTACACGATCCGCGTCTTGTCGGACATCACGGAGAGCAACGGCTCCTCGTCGATGGCGACGGTGTGCGGCGGTTCACTGGCCATGATGGACGCGGGCGTTCCGCTGAAGCGTCCGGTCGCGGGTATCGCCATGGGCCTGATCCTCGAGGGCCAGGACTTCGCGGTCATCAGCGACATCCTGGGTGACGAGGACCACCTCGGCGACATGGATTTCAAGGTCGCCGGCACGTCCGAGGGCATCACCAGCCTGCAGATGGACATCAAGGTCGCCGGCATCACCGAGGAGATCATGAAGGTCGCCCTGGCGCAAGCCAAGGACGGTCGCGCCCACATCCTGGGCGAGATGGCGAAGGCCCTCGACAGCACGCGCGGTGAGCTTTCGGCTCACGCGCCGCGCATCGAGACGATGTCGGTTCCCAAGGACAAGATCCGCGAAATCATCGGCACCGGCGGCAAGGTCATTCGTGAGATCGTCGCCACCACCGGCGCCAAGGTCGATATCGACGACGAGGGCGTGATCAAGATCAGCTCCTCCGACGTCAACCAGATCGAGGCCGCGCGCCAGTGGATCCGTGGCATCGTCGCGGAGCCGGAGCCCGGCACCATCTACACCGGCAAGGTGGCGAGCATCGTCGATTTCGGCGCGTTCGTGACCTTCATGCCCGGCAAGGACGGACTGGTGCACGTGTCCGAGATCAAGAACGAGCGGGTGGAGAACGTCCGCGACGTCCTGAGCGAGGGCCAGGAGGTCAAGGTCAAGCTGCTCGAGGTCGACAGCCGCGGCAAGGTCCGCCTGTCGATGCGCGTGGTCGACCAGGAGACCGGCGAGGAACTGCCCGACACCCGCCCGCCGCGCGAGCCGCGTGAGGGTGGCGACCGTGGTGACCGTGGTCCCCGCGGCGACCGTGGCGGCCGTGACGGCGACCGCCGTCGTGGCGGCGGCGGCGACCGTGATCGCGGCCCGCGCCGTGATGGCGGCGGCGACCGTGGCCCGCGCCGTGAGGGCGGTGACCGGGGCGACCGCGGTCCCCGAAGTGAAGGCGGCGATCGCGGCCCCCGCCGCGAGCGTGGCAACGATGAAGGCCCCGCGCCCGAGTTCGCGCCGGCCTTCCTGACCGGCGGCAGCGCCAGCGGGAACGACGACGGCGAATAAGCCGCGGCGTCAGCACTGAAAAAAAAAGGCCCCGCAGGCGACTGCGGGGCCTTCTTCGTTGCGTGGGTCAGGGAAAGCCGTGGGGCCCGCGTTCCGCCCCCCGGATCAGCGCTGGCATTCCTCCGGACGGTCCTGCCGGGCGATCGCCTGCACTTGCCAGCAGGCCTGGGCGAGCAATTCTTCTTCCGCAGAGAGCTGGTCTTCGCGGGTCGTGCCGGACGCGTGGCACGGACGCATGAAGTTCTGTGGCGGCACGCCATAGCCGACGCCGCGCCAGCCGCTGGACGGGAGGTCGTAGACGCAGCGGCTGGTGCCGGTTGAGCCGCCGCCATCCGACATGCGGGCGCTCGGTGCGGCGAAGGCGGCCGAGGACAAAGGCAACAATGCGAGCGGGGTCAGGAACAGTGCAAGCCGCATGAGGGCCTCCGGGGTACGAGTGGCGACCCTTCATTATGCGGTGGGCTGGGAGCGCTCCGTCCCGGCGGTGGCCGAAATTGGGTCCGGTTCGGATCAGACCCGGCTTAACCGTCCGGTAGCCTGCCCGCGGCTAGGACGACCGCAATCGCGCACCCTTGCGCCTGGTGGAGCTTGCAAAGTGGCGCGTTACCGCTCGATCCAGCTGTTCGCGCTGCTGTTCGTGGCCAGCCTTGCGCTGTCGACGGTGCTGGCGGTCCAGGTGACCAGCCAGCTGACTTTTGCCGTTCACCTGACGCCGGAGGCGGCGGCGACGTTGGCCGGGCGGATCGTCGTAATCCGGGAGGCGGGACTGGCGCTGGCCGCGGTGCTGATGCTGCTGGTGACCTTTGGCGCATCGCGGTCGGCGCGTGGGGCGCTCGCGGCGCGGTGGGTCCTAGGCGTGGCGACCAGCATGGCGTTTCTGCGCGGCAGCGGGCTGGTGCAGCCGCTTCCCAGCCATGACGGCGCGATCATCGTCGCGTCCGCCGTTCAGATCGCGCTGGAGGGCTTCGCGATCCTGCTGCTCTACGGCGAGGACGCGAACGAGTGGTTCGTGCTTCGGCGATAGAGTTGGTTCGGATCGGTCGCGACGGCGAAACAATCGAGCAGGTGGATGTTGAGGGGTTTGCCCAAACGGCGCACGGCCAGCGCTGCGGCGATCTCCGCGGGAGTGAGGCCGAGATCAGCCATTCCGAGGGGGCCGCGGACGAGGATCAGGCCGGCGGCGGCGGCAAGGAAGGCCTGCTCGATCAGACCCGCCGGGTCGTAAGCGGTGAGCGCGGCCGGGCCTTCGGCAACGGTGAGGGTGGCGAGGTGGCGGCTGGCCTCGTCGACCAGCAAGGCTCTCAGCATGACCTGGCTGTCGGTCTCGATCGCGCGGCGGACGAAGGCGGTGACTGCGCGACGGTTGTGAAGCAGCGGGCGGAGTGGAACGACGTTGCCGGTCAGTGCAGCGCCGGAGCGCGCGGCGGGAGCGACGGCTTCCAGTCGGGTACGGAGCGGTGCCGCCGTTCCCGCAACTGGTGCGCACGGACGCCGATGGCGGTGGTCAGCAGCATCGGCCAAGCCCACATCTGGAGCAACACAGCATAACCGAGCGCCGGAAGGTGCGGATAAAGCGCCTTGGCCAGGTGCGCGAACATCGTCGCCAGCTGCAGCCCGGCAAGCACGATCGGCCAGAGGCGGTTGGCCCTCAGCGCCAGCCAGGTCAGCGCCACCAGCAGCAGGGCATCCGCCGCCAGCCAGCCCGGGACTTCCTTCCAGAAGCCTCCGGACACCGTGAGAAAGCCAGTCGCCAAGGTGAGCAAGAGGGCGAGGCCCTGGGCCAGCATCGCCAGCCGTTCGGGCCGCCCGCCCGCCTTGAAAGCATACCACGCGCATAAGAAGAAGGCGGCGAGAAACAGGGCGATGCGGATCATGATACGCGATCCGCATCGCCAATTCCCTCGCTCGCTATCGCCTCAGGCGACGCGCTGCGAGGAAACAAGGGAAAGGCCGGTGGCGGACGGCGGTGGGCATTCGGCGACGTCGCCGTAGCTGAACGCGTCCAGCCCGACCTCGGACTGGGTCTGACGGAAAGCAGCGTGGGCCTGGGCGATGAGCCCGCGGGCTTCGACCAGGCGACTGTTGGCCTTGGCGATGAAGTCGAGACCCTCCTGACCGGTCGCGAGCGGAACGCGGCTCGCCTTACGGCCTTCGATGACGAGAATGGTGAGCCGGGCATTGTGCAGG
Source organism: Sphingomonas sp. KRR8 (assembly GCF_023559245.1). Taxonomy (NCBI): domain Bacteria; kingdom Pseudomonadati; phylum Pseudomonadota; class Alphaproteobacteria; order Sphingomonadales; family Sphingomonadaceae; genus Sphingomonas; species Sphingomonas sp. KRR8. Next base: position 40,297 of record NZ_CP097462.1, on the reverse strand, counting down.
ATGGCGGCATCCACGTCCTGTTCGGCGGGCAGCAGTTCGTTGGCGATTCCGCGGGCGATTTCATGGCGCTTGTTGAGCATGGGTCGTCTCCTGATCTGGTCCCGAAGGCCAGAAGGGAGACTTCAGGAGAACAGCATCCGACCAAGCTTGTTGGCGCCGTCGGCCGCCGCGATCAGCGCGGCTACCGCGAGCACCGATCCAAGGCTCACCGCCAGGATCAGAAGCAAGGTCGAGACCGCGCCCAGCCGGTTCAAGGCCAGAGGCTCCCTCGTCACCCCTTCCATGCCGCCGAGCGGTGTGGGGGTTGCCAGCCCCTGGCCGGCAAAACGGTCCGGCTGAACCTCCGAAGCGTCGTAATACGGCTTGATCGTAGGCCCCTCGGGGTCGCCGAAGACGAGGCGCGCGGCCTCGATCGAGCTGGTCACGCCAAGCCGCTCGCGGCAGGCGAGCAGGTGCTTTTCCACCGCATGGTGGGTGATCCCGAGCTCCTGCCCGATCTCCTTTGCGCTCTTCCGCGACCAGAAGCCGCGGAGGCATTCCTGCTGGCGACTGGTCAGCAGCGGGTCGGCGCGTGCGTCACTAATCCTGGGCATCGTCCTGCTCAATTGCCTGGCGGGGCCTATGCAATATGCGAGGTGCGAACGCCAGCTTCGTCGACTCTGGAGTGGCCGCTTCCCGGTTTCGCAAGCCATTCAGAAAAGGTTGGAAAAGCAGCATTGAGGCTGGGCTGGCGACCACCTTCGGCAGCGCCGCCGCCGTTTGTCGAAACGACGAGCGGTATGCCCGTGGCAATGTCCGTCATCAACAACGATCAGGTTTAGGAGTTCGCCTCATGTCCCTGGTCCCTGCCCTGCCTCCCCAGCCGACAAGCCCGCGTGAGGAGGGCGCGGTGGCCGAGTGACTGGGTCAGACGGATGGCGGGTTCAGCTGGAACTCGGCCGTGATCGCCAGAACTGGGACCGGGTCGCGCAGCCGGGATTGCACAGCATTCTCTGAGTAAGCGAGTGTGCTCGTGCGTCCCGGTTGAACGGGTGAGCATTGGCCGGTATCGAGAGGCGTGGACGTCAGCGCGGATTATTACGCGACGCTAGCGATTGTGCCGGAGGCCGATGCCTCGGCGATCCGCCGGGCATATCGCGACCTGATGCGGCGTTATCATCCGGACGTGAATGCAACGGCGGAGGCAGCGGCCAAGGCGCAGGCGATCAACGAAGCCTATGCCTGCCTGCGCGATCCCGATGAGCGGGCCGCTTATGACCGGCTGCGCCATGCGGCGCGCACGGCCGAGCGGCCGATGACCCCGCCCCCGCCGCGGCGCAGCCATGCCTCGCACTGGCGGCACCAGCACACATACATTGTGGACGACGAGCTGCCGGTGCAGCCGAAAAAGTGGAAGGCGGCGAGCTTGGGCGCGGCAACGCTGCTGACGGTGGTGACCTTTGCGCTCACCTCCGCCACGCCGCCGCCGATGCCTCTGCCGCCCGAGCCGGTGATGGTAATGACAACCGGCATGGCCGGACCTGCGGTGTATGGCGGGTGCAAGGCTCGCGGCGCGGCGCCGGATGCGCCCTGCCCCACCGCGCCCGCACGCACGCCGGAGCCCACCGCCCGCTAACCAACCGGAACTGGCCGAGCGCATCGGGCTGGTGCTGGCCGGGACGCGGGCGGAGCGCGCGGAGGCACCCACCGGAATGCTGATGCAGTCCGTTTCAGCGCAATAACAATCCCCTGAAACGGGTCCCTACAAGGTGCGAGTGCCACCGGCGGAAGTTAAATCTCGTTATGGGACAGGGTGTAATAAAAATTGAACCAAGCCAGTGAACAAAGTGTTAAGACGTGACTGACTCGAAATCACTTGGCTCCGCGTAACAGGGATATTCACATGCCGAACCTCACTCGCTTTGCCGCCGCCATGGCGTTGCTCACCGGCGCAGCCGGTGCGGCTAACGCCGCCGTCATCACTGCGCAGATCGACGGAGCCTCGGGCTCCTTCTCCAACCCGTCGGTGCAGTGCTCGCCCACCGTGAACAGCTGCCCGAGCGGTCAGAGCTTCACGGACACGGTGACCTTCACGACGCCGACCGGCACCAACAGCGTGTCTGCGATCCTGAATTCGACCTTCAACACGTCGAACCCGCTGACCAACCTAAACTTCACCTCGGTCGTGCTCAACAACGGCACGTCAAACTTCTCGTTCAACATCGCCAATGGCGTGTTCGATAGCGCCAGCCGCGAGCTCATCCCGCTGGTTGCCAGCGCGAGCAACGTATTGACGATCAACGGCACCACCTTTGGTGACGCCAGCTACAGCGGAACGCTGTCGTTCGGCATGAACTCGGCGGTTCCGGAGCCGGCCACCTGGGCGCTGATGCTGCTGGGCTTCGGCGCGGTCGGTTTCTCGATGCGCCGCAGAAATTCGGCCGCCGCGTTGCTGCAGATGGCCTGAGCCCACCGTAGATTAGGATCGAAGGGCCTGGCGGTGACGCTGGGCCCTTTTCTTTTGCACGGTGGCGGGCGCCTGCAGCGGATATGGAACAGCCCGGCCGCCGGGGGGGGAGGGCGACCGGGCTGCATTGGGCCGTGAAGAGGGTTGGGGGACTCCGTCTTCGCCCGGTCCAACCATCGTCCAAACGAGGTGTTCCCTGCTGATCGTGCTTTGCGCGCGAAAATATCGATCGCCGGCTGATGACGGTATCCGGCACCCTTCCGCACAGGCCTGCGTTACGTTGGGTATCCCTGTGATGAGTAAGGATCGCATGCCCCAGCCGACTGCCGACTCACCCGCCGGGACCGCCGCGCTGTTTGACCGGACTGGCGCACAGTGTGGGCGACTCATCGCGGAGCGTGACTGGTCGCAGACCCCCCTGGGGCCGATCGAATCCTGGCCGCAGAGCCTCACCACCGCAACGGTCACGTTGCTGACCTCACCGGTGCCAATCGTCATGCTGTGGGGCGACCATAGCGTCATGATCTACAATGACGCTTATTCGCTGTTCGCGGGCGGACGGCATCCGGCGCTGCTCGGCTCCAACGTGCGCGAGGGCTGGCCGGAGGTTTCCGACTTCAACGACCATGTGATGAAGGTCGGGTTGGCCGGCGGGACCCTGTCATTCAAGGACCAGGAGCTGACGCTGTACCGGCACGGCGTGCCCGAGCAGGTCTGGATGAACCTCGATTATTCGCCGGTGCATGACGAGTGCGGGCAGCCCGCGGGCGTGTTCTGCATCCTGGCGGAGACGACCGAGGCGGTGCGGGCCACCGCCGCGCTGCGGGAGTTGAACGAGACCCTCGAGGCGCAGGTCGAAGCGCGTTCGGCGGAGCGCGACCGGCTGTGGGACCTGTCGCAGGACATGCTGGCGCGGGCCGATTTCAGCGGGATGATGTCCGCGGTCAGCCCCGCCTGGGAGCGCGTGCTGGGTTGGAGCGAGGCGGAACTGCTGAGCTGGCCTTATGCGACCTTCATGCACCCCGACGACATGGATGCGACGCTGTCGGCGATCGGCGGAATGGCCGAGAAGCGGCAACCGGCCCGGTTCGAAAACCGCATCGCAACCGCGGACGGCGGCTGGAAGGTGATCGAGTGGACGGTTGCGCCCGAACCCGACGGCGTGAACTTCATCGCAGTCGGTCGGGATCTCAGCCAGGCCAAGGCGCGCGAGACCGAACTGCAGCTCGCGCAAGACGCACTTCGCCAGAGCCAGAAAATGGAGGCGCTGGGCCAGCTGACCGGCGGGATCGCCCACGATTTCAACAATCTGCTGACGCCGATCATCGGTGCGCTGGATGTTATTCGCAAGCAGGAGCAGACGCCGCGCCACCTGCGGTTGCTGGACGGTGCGCTGACCAGCGCGGACCGGGCCAAGGTCCTGATCGCGCGCCTGCTGAGCTTTGCCCGCAAGCAGCGGCTGGAGGACCGGGAGGTGGGCCTGCGCCGTCTGCTGCTGGGGATGACTGACCTCATCGCCAAATCGCTTGGCCCGACCATCCGGCTGGAGTTGCAGCCGCCGGCGGCGAGCCTCAGCGCGCGGATCGATCCCAACCAGCTGGAGCTGGCGATCCTCAACCTGGCGGTAAATGCGCGCGACGCGATGCCAGACGGCGGGCGGCTGCGCATCGCGGTGAGGGAAGAAACGGTGGCTGGGATCCATCCGGCGGGGCTGCGCCCCGGCAACTATGCGCGGATTGATGTGGTGGACGACGGCGAAGGCATGAGTCCGCAAACGGTGCGGCTGGCGATTGAGCCGTTCTACTCCACCAAGGAAGTGGGCAAGGGCACGGGGCTTGGCTTGTCGATGGTGCACGGACTTGCGGCGCAGTCGGGCGGCGGATTGTCGATCGCAAGCAAGGTCGGCGCTGGAACGACGATCAGTCTGTGGGTCCCGCGAGGCAATGGGGCATGCGATGAGCTGGTGCCGTCAGATGAGGCTGGCGAGATCTCGCCCCGCAACATCCTGCTGGTTGATGACGAGGATTTGGTGCGCCTCGCCACTGCCGAGATGCTGAAGGAAGCCGGCCACCGGGTCGACCAGGTCAGCAGCGGTGCGGCGGCCCTCGACCTCCTTCGGCGGGAGCCTTGTTATGACGTGCTGATCACCGATTATGCGATGCCGCTGATGAGCGGGGCGGCCCTCATCAGGGCCGCGCACGACGTGGTGCCCACGCTGCCCGCGCTGCTGGTCACGGGCTATGCGAGCGAGACCAGTGATGTGCCCGCCGAGGTGCCCCGGATCGAAAAGCCGTTCCGCTCGGCCGAGTTGCTGACCCGGATCGCGCATCTGGACGGAGGCAAGGCGGAGCGGCTGGAGGTGGAGTATAAGCAGCCCGCCGGATGATTATCTCTAGCCCGAAAGCGGCAGGAAAGTCACGCTTCGTCCGTGACTTGGGGCCGGGCGAACATCGGCGTTGTGTTGACCTGCGTTAAGCTTCAGGAAGTCTTTGTGCGTTAGGCGGGCGCGCAAGGGGAAAGATGTTCAGGCGTTTGTATGCGTTGCTGATCGTGGCATTGGGTGTGGCAATCGCCGCGCCCGCCGCCGCGTCACCTGCGCGCGAGACCTTGTCTTTCACCGCCAGCCCCTCCTGCACCGCAAGCGTCCCCGCCGCCCAACGCGGACGAGACTGGACGTGGATCGAGGTCAGAGCGCCACGCTCCGCCGCATTGGGCCGGCCATGGCTGCTGCAGATCGACCAGACCCGCTTCGATCGGATCGCGATGGTGGTGGAGCAGCGGTCGGGCCCGCCGGTGCGGGTCGAGCGAAGCTCGGGCGAGCTTCAGGATATCCAGTCGCTCGGCAACAGGCTGGCCATTCCGGTTCCGGTTGCGGCCGCATCGGTGGGCCGAATCTGCGTCGGCTACCAAGGTTTTGACGGGCTGGCGCTGATGCGTTCTGTGAAGGCGCTGTCGAGCGACACGCAGGCGAGCCAATTGCAGCTGTGGACCGGAATCGCGATGGCGGTCTGCGGCGTGCTGCTGTGCGCGCTGGCCACCAACCTGTTCATGATGGCCTGGCTGCGGAGCCGGTTCCAGCGATGGTATGCCGTGTGGCTGGCGAGCGGCATCGCCTACACCTTGTGCTGGACCGGCATGGTCACGGAACTGTGGCCCGGCATGGACGGGTCGTGGCGGATCCGGGCGAACATCCTGCTGGTGACCCTGCTGATCGGATCGGCGACCGGCTTCTTCTTCGACTTCATCGAGCGGCGCAAGCTGCCTGGCTGGCTGATCCGTGCCGGCCGTCTGTCGGCGCTGTCGATCGTGTGCACCGGCTGGCTGGCGGCGTCCGATCGCTTCCTTCCGGCACGGTCCACCGACCTGTTGATGAACGTGGCGTTCCTGGTGTCGATCCTGCTGGTCGCGACCGGGATCGGTATCGGCATCCGCAACGGCAGCCGGACCGTCTGGTTCTACCTGGCCGCCTGGACTGCGCCGATGGTCGTGTTCATCATTCGCGTCGGCCGCAATTTCGGTCTGTGGGGGCAGTCGGACCTGGTCGACATTGCCAGCCTTGCCGCGATCGCCTTCGAGAGCATCATCCTCAGCCTGGCGATCGCTGACCGCTTCCGGAGCTTCATGCGGCAGCGCGACGCCGCCCATGCCGAGCATGAAACGCTGCGCCGGGTGGCCAACACCGATGCGCTGACCGGGCTTGCCAACCGCGCCGCCTTCCAGACCCGGATCGCGGCTGTGGAGCGGCATCGCAACGCCGACCTGCTGATCATCGACCTGGATGACCTGAAGGAAGTCAACGACACGGCCGGGCATGACGCCGGCGATGCTTCGATCATTGAGGCCGGACGACGACTGACGGCTGTGACGGGCGACCGTGGCTTTGTCGCCCGGCTTGGCGGTGACGAATTGGCGGTGCTGCTGGTCGACGAGGAACGCGTCTTGCTGCCCGCCCTGTTGTCGGTGGTCGAGCAATCGGGCGTGGAGCCACTGGTGCATGATGGCCGCAGCCTATCGCTGCGCGTGTCAGGCGGTCTTGCCAGCTGGGACCGGGAAAGCGGCTTGCCCGAGCGGCTCTACAAGGAAGCAGACCTGGCGCTGTATCGCGCCAAGGCCGACGGGCGCGGCTGCTGGCGCGTCTATTCGACCGACATATGCGACGAACTGGAGGCCCGGCGGTCATGGGTGGCGCAGGCCCGGGGCGGACTCGACCGCGATGAGTTCGAGCTTCACTACCAGCCGATCGTCGACCTGCGGACGGGCGCGGTACAATATCATGAGGCGCTGCTGCGCTGGCGGCACGCCGGCAAAGGGCTGCTTCGGCCGGCCGCCTTTAGCCAGGCGTTCGACGATCCAGGGGTGAGCATCGCCATCCAGGAAAGCGTGCTGACCATGGCGCTCGACACGGTGCGGAACGGGCGGCGCAGCGGCGTCGGGCCGCAGGCGATCAGCGTCAATTTCCTGGCCTGCCAGTTGCAGGGCGAGGCGGCGGCCGACCATATCCTGGCGGCACTGGAAGACCGGGAACTGCCGCTGACCGCGCTGACGGTCGAGGTTACCGAGAATGTGGTTTTGGGGCGGCCGGGGGGACCGGTGCTCGAATGCCTGCGCCGGCTGCGGAGCAAGGGCGTGGGAGTCAGCCTGGATGATTTCGGCACCGGCTACGCCAGCCTGGTGCACCTGCGCGACCTGCCGGCCGACGTGCTGAAGATCGACCGCTCGTTTATCGCCGGCATGAACCGCGATGCGGAAAGCACCAAGATCGTCCGGGCGATCGTCAGCCTGGCCCATAACCTTGGCCGGCGGGTGGTCGCCGAGGGCATCGAGACGTTCGAGCAGCAGCAGTTCCTGCAGCGGCTAGGATGCGATCTGGGCCAGGGGCACCTGTTCGGCCATCCGCTCCCCGCCCCTGTCGCCGCTGACCTGGCTCGGGGCCGCGCGGCGTGAGGCACGTCGGCCACGGAACCAGTGCATTATAACGCAGAAACGGCGCGAAAGTTGACTTTCGTTAAGCGAACGTAAAGATTCCCGGCGCGAGTCGCGTGCGGCGTCCGCCATCGCGCGACAAACAAGGGGAATGAACATGCGTCTCGGTCTTTGTGCGTCCGCGCTGGGGCTCGCGCTCGCGGCCACGCCGGCGACCGCGTCGGTCTATGTGGTCGGGATCAGCGGGTCGATGACCGGGACTACCGTTACGACGCTTTGCTCCCCCGGGCCTGGCTGCCTTCCGGCGGACGCGCAGCGCAACGATGCGTTCAGCGGCGACTTCAGCAGGATGCTCGGCGCCATCAACCTCGCCAGTGGCGATAACCCCTTCAGCTTTGGGTCGATCTACTCGGGTGGCCTGTTCAGCGGGATCATCAACAACGATGGTGGCGTGCTGAGCGGTCGCGACCTGACCTTCAGTCTGCAGACCTGCGCACCCGGCACTCCGTCGGTCGGCTGCCAGGTCACCAACGGCTCCGCCCGGCTGTTCGCCGTGAGCGGCGGAGTGCCGGAGCCGGCGAGCTGGGCGCTCTTCCTGCTGGGCTTTGGCGCGGTCGGCACCGCCGTGCGCCGCCGCCGTCCCGCCTCGGTATGGGTCTCCTTCGCCAGGTAATAATATATCTTTTCAAGCCGCACTGTGACGGTAAACTCCCGCTTCGTCTAACGGGAGGTAAAGGCATGATGTTGCGTGGCGTGCTGCTTGGCGGAGCGGCAATCATGGGGGCGAACGGCGCGGAAGCGCAGCCCCTTCCCAGCCTTCATGGACCTTCGGTGACGGCACTGGTGCGCGGGGTCAATCGTGCCGATGCGGTGCGCCCGCTGGAGATCCGGCGACTGACCCTGACCGCCAGCGTGCGCGGCGCCGTGGCCACGGCCGAGTTCGAACTCGAGGTGCACGGAGTTACCGACGAACGAGTCGAAGGGCGGGTCGGGATCGCCCTGCCCGCCGGAGCGGTAATCACTGGCTATGCACTCGATGTGGATGGCCGGATGATCGATGGCTCCCTAGTCGAAGCGGCCAAGGCGCAGGCGGCCTATGAGCAGAATGTCCGCCAGCAGGTCGATCCGGGACTGGGGACGGTTGATGTTGCCGGCGGGTTCAACACGCGCATCTTCCCCATCGACCGAATGACGGGGCGGCGGATGAAGGTGCGTTTCACCGCCCCGGTGGGGGAGCTGTGGCGATTGCCGCTGCAGGGGACGTTGGCGACGGAGGGCTGGCAGGTCAGCGTCTATGGCGCCGATCCGCGCGCGCTTCGGCTGGGCTCGCGGGAGCTGCGCGAGAGCAACGGCGCGTGGGTGCTGGCGGGGCGCGGCGCGCTGCCTGGCGACCTCACCATCGCCGCCACGCCGCAGCCTGATGCGCTCGCCAGCCTGCACGGGACGGGCGAGCAGGTCTGGCAATTGTCGGGCGTGCTGCCAGCGGCCGCGGCGCGGACCGGTGGGAGCCTGCGGATCTACTGGGACCGGTCTCGCAGCCGGCGCGACCAGGACCATGGAGCCGAGCTGGCGCGGGTCAAAGACGCGATCGCCGCCCTGAAGCCGGCCAACATCGAATTCGTTAGCTTCGCCAGCAATTCGCCGGAGCGGTCCGTGGTGACGAGCGCCGCCGCGCTGGAGGCAAAAGTGGCCGCGGTGCGCTATCGCGGGGCGACCAGCTATCGCCTGCTGGCGCGCGACAGCGCGGCCGACACCTGTCTGCTGGTCAGCGACGGGCAGGTGACAATGGACCAGGAGATTGCCGTACCGCCGCCGTGCCGGCTGTTCGTGGTGGCGCCATCGAGTGGGGCGAGCCGACCGCGATTGGCCGCACTGGCGCAAGCCGGCGGCGGACAGCTGGTCGAGGCCGGCGGCGGGTCGGTCAACTGGAATGCGCCAGCCGTCGAGCGCGTGACCGACGCAGGCGGGCGGCCCCTACCGTTCACCGTGCTGCCGGGCGCTGCCGGACGCTGGACGCTGCTGGCGCAGGCGCCGGCAAGCGGAGCGGCGCGGGTAACCGCGGGCGGAATGACGGTGGAGCGCATGGCGACGTCGCCGCCGGTGCGATTCGATGGCGCGGCCTCGCTACTGGCGGCGGCGCGGCTGCCGCTGATGGAGGGGACCGCCAGCCGCGAGCAGTATGTGGCGATGAGCCGGCGCTATGCGATCGCGTCCCCAAGCTTGTCCTTTGTGGTTCTGGAGACCCCCGAGGATTATGTCCGCAATCGGGTGCAGCCGCCGGCCAATTACCCTCAGGCCGCCAAGGTGGCCGAGCTGCAGGATGCGGCCGACGCCAATCGCAAGGCCGAGGAAGGCAACCGGCTGGCGCAGGTGATTAAGCTGTGGGCCGATCAGCTTGCCTGGTATGATAAGAAGTTCGACTTGAGCTGGCGGTCGGTGGTGGCGGCCCCGCACAAGTCGGGGGCAGTGCCCCCGCCCGTAATCGCGCCAGCGCCGCCGATGATGGCCCCCGGCACCCCGCCACCGCCACCGCCGCCGCCGCCGCCTGCGCCCGAGCGGGAGGACGACAATATCGTTGTCACCGCCCAACGGCTCTCCGGAGCAGCGCGTGCGCCAGCGGCGGAGAGGGACGCCGACCGACCTGATGACGTGCGGGTGTCGGTGGATGCGTGGAGCCCCGATCGCGATTATCTCAAGGCGTTCGACGCCGCTCCGGGTGACTTCGACACGCTTTACGAAACATGGGAGCGCAAGGCGGGCGGCGTGCCGGCCTTCTACCTCGACACCGCCGACTGGTTGGTTCGGCATGATCGGGCAACCGAGGCACCCGACGTTCTGCTGTCCGCGCTCGACCTGCCCACCTCGAACGAGGTGACGCTGGGCATGGTGGCGGCCCGGCTGGAGCGATATGGCGCACTGGACGCGGCAATTGCCTTGCGTGAGCGGCAGGTGCTGCTCGATTCCGACCATCCCCAGCCCAAGCGGCTGCTGGCGCTGGTGCTGGCGCGCCGGGCGGCGAAGGGCGGTGCCGGGGCGAAGGCCGACCTGACACGGGCAATCACCTTGCTGCGCGAGGTGGCGCTGAAACCGCTTGATCAGCGCTGGGACGGAATCGACCTCGTCAGCCTGGTGGAGCTGAACGCGCTGCTGCCGAAGCTGCGTGCGCTGGGCGGGGATGTGGCAATCGATCCCCGGCTGGTGCGCAACCTGGTTAGCGACGTCCGGGTGGTGATCGACTGGTCGAACGACGCCACCGACATCGACCTGTGGGTCGACGAGCCGTCGGGCGAGCGGGTAATCTATTCGAACCCGCGCAGCCACGTCGGCGGGCACCTGTCGAACGACATGACGCAGGGTTACGGACCGGAGGAGTATTTCATCCGACAGGCCGCGCCGGGCGCTTACGTCGCGCGCGCCAACGTGTTCGCGCCCGACCGCCTCGATCCCAATGGCGCGGCGCGAGTGACGGCGCACCTCTACCGCGACTGGGGCCGGCCGAACCAGCGCGAGCAGGTGATCGATTTCGACGTCAGCCGCGGCAAGGACGGGCAGCTGATGATTGGCACGATGAAGGTGGATGTGCCACGCGGGGAGTGAGTGGGCGGCGATCCTCACCCGTGTTCGGCGAGCCTGACCACCTTGGTCCGTGCGGTGGCGCCGCGGACGAGTTGCAGCGAGGAGGCAGGCACGCCGAGTGCCTTGGCCAACAGGCGAAGGACGGCGTCGTTTGCCTTGCCTCCTTCCGGGGTGGCGGTGGTGCGGATGAGGAACGTGTCCGCACTGCCGTTGGCGGTGAGGATAACCTCGTTGGTCGAGGCATTGGGCATGACCCGAACCTCGATCAGCCCGCGCCCGTCGACCAGCTTCAGCAGCGCGGCGGGGTCCGGCGTGGTTCGCCGAGGCCGCGCCATCAGCGCTTGCGGACGAACTCGGCGCGGAGGACGAGACCCTTGATCCCGTCGAACTTGCAGTCGATCTCCTGTGCGTCGCCGGTCAGCCTGATCGACTTGATCAGTGTTCCCCGCTTGAGCGTCTGGCCCGCGCCCTTGACGTCGAGGTCCTTGATCAGAGTCACCTGATCGCCGTCGGAAAGGAGGTTGCCGACGGAATCGCGGACCTCGACCTGGGCGCTGGTGCTGCGCCGCTGCGCAAGCTCCGGCGCGGAGAGCCACTCGCCGCTTTCTTCGTCATAGACATAATCATCGTCGGACATGGGGGCCGCATAGGCCGGAACGCCGCTGCTTTCCACCTGCGGCACCGAGGGGCGCGCCCGCCCGTTATGCCTGATGATGGACCGCCTGTTCACCCGCATTGCGACCGCGATCAGCACCGCCGCCGGGCAGCCACAGGCGTTCGTGGTCGCGTTGCTGGTGATTCTGGGCTGGGCGGCCAGCGGGCCCCTGTTCGACTATTCCGATACTTGGCAGCTGATCCTCAATACGGGATCGAGCATCATCACGCTGCTGATGGTGTTCCTGATCCAGAACAGCCAAAACCGGGACGCGGCGGCGATGCAGGCCAAGCTCGATGAGCTGCTGCGCTCGATCCACGAAGCCCGGGCCGAGTTCATCGGGATCGAGCATCTGACCGACGAGGAGATCAAGACCATCCGCTCGGCACTGGAACGCGAGGTCGGCGCCGATGAAGGTAAGTCCGGGACTGCGGACGACAGCGTGGAGCAGCTGATCGGACGGCTGAAATAAGGGCTGCGGCCTGAAGCTATTCCTTGCGGAGAACCGCGCCGACCGCGGCGATGCGCTCGACCTGCGCGTCGACATAGGCCGGCTGGTCGAGTTCCTCGCCGAAGATGTCCGGGTCGAGTTCGTCATAACGCAGGGTGCAGCCGGCCTCGTCGACCGCGTCGCTGAGCGCGGTCAGCAGGCGGTCTTCGCCGGCGACGATGGGGCTGCCGGTATAGAGCAGCATGGCGCCGCCGTCGGCCAGCCGGGCCATCGCGGCCTTTGCCCACTCGACCGAAAGACCCGTGCCGAGATCACCGCCGCCATCGCGATAGGTGCGCGAGCCCGCGTCGGCCATAAAGGGCGGGTTGGCGACGATGAGGTCGGGGGTTCCGTCGACGGCCGCGAGGTCGCCACGGGTGAGTTCGACCTCCACGCCGGCGGCTGCGGCGTTGGCGGCGGCGAGTTCCAAGGCCTTGGGATTGATGTCGGTGAGGGTGACTCGGGCGGGCTCGGCCAGGCCGGCCACGAGAATCCCCCCTGCCCCGCCGCCAGCGCCGAGGTCGACGACATGGGCAACGTCCGGAAGGTCCGCGAGTTCGGCCGCCAGGAATCGGGCGAAGCGGTGGGTGTCGGGGCCGAAGAAGACGCTGTCTTCCTGTGTCGTGGGGAAAGAGGAATGGAGGAACAGGCGGCCGTCGAGTTCGGCGACACGGTAGCGGCTGCGGAAGAGGTCGCCGTCCTGCGCCATCCCGCCGGCGTCCTTGAGCGCATCGAGCACGGGACCCTGCAGCAGGTCGCGCGCGAACGGCAGGTTCCAGCCGAAGATGTCGCGCAGGTCGGCCGCGCGCGCGTCCCTGCCCCGGTGGGTCAGGATACGCTGGTGGGTGCGCGGAGTGACGCAGGTGAACTGGTAGCCGTCGGCATCGAGCTCGCGCAGCAGCGCGATGAGGGAATCATGCATGGCCGCGCCCTAGCGGGTGGCGCGGCTCAGGACCACAGCGCGGACCGATAGCGTTCGAAGCAGCGGCGGCCGCATTCGAGCCGCATCAGCGCGCCTTCAGCCATGGCGGTGGCGCGGCGAGCGCCCTGCTCAGGGTCGAAGACGAGCGGCAGGATCGCTTCCTTGTTCCATTCCTCGCTGTGCTTGATGTCGAGCGTGGCGTGGAGGTCGAAGTAGCGGCGGGTCTTCGCGTCGAGGCCGAGGCGGCGCATCGCGCGACCGGTGGCTGCCGAGCGGGCGGGCGCGGTCAGCTCGATGACGCCGAGCGCGCCGACGCTGTGCCAGGTCCAGTTACGGCTGGAGGCCATGGCGGTCATCGCATTGGCGAGGGCCAGGCTTTCCCACACGGTGGTCTCGATCGAGGGCTCAAGGCCCAGCTCTCCGACCACGAAGTGGAGCATCGGGCCGTGCATGCCCTTGGGATTGCCGCGGCCCATCTCGTCCCAATAGTTGCGGGCGAGCTCGAGCTTGGCGCGGTCGGGGACCCGAACCTGGGTCATGGCCACGAGGTCGTCGAAGCCAGCTTCACCCGCAGCTTCCTGCGTCAGATAATATTTGAGATCGTCGAGCGTGGCTTCGTGCTCGAGCCAGTCGAACAGCGGATCGTGTTGACCGGGGCCCGTGCGCTCCAGCTCTTCGAACCAGGCCACGAAGCCGGTCGGGTCGGTGGGAGCGGCGGCGGCGGCGTCACGGACCTCGGCGCGGAGGTCCTGGAGGAAGGCAAGTTCGAGCCGCTGCATCGGCAGGTCACGGTCCATCGCTTTGGGAGCGTCGTCGGGGAAACCGGGCTCAAGCCGCGTGCGATTCCAGCGGGCCAGTGCCTGCTGGAAGCTGTCGGTGTGGAATTGCGATCGTGATGAATTCAGTGGGGATTTGAAACGGGTAGCCATGGGAAGAGAGCGCTTCAGCCCCCGGCAGGTTCCCAGTTCTTTCCCGGACTTTAGCCCTGGTTGAGCGCTGCAGCGGCCTTCGCGAGCCTGCCGATGCGGGAGAGGTCCGTCTCCTTCGCGGGAACGATCCAGCTCCCGCCGACGCAGCTGACGGCCGGATGGGCGAGCCAGTTGGGCGCGTTGTCGACGGTGATGCCGCCGGTGGGGCAAAAGCGGACCTCGCCGAACGGGCCCGCAAGCGCCTTCAGGGCAGGCAGGCCGCCGCTCGTTTCGGCCGGGAAGAATTTAAAGCGCGAAAGGCCGTGGTCGAGGCCGCGCATGATGTCGGCGGCGGTAGCGACCCCGGGGAGGTAAGCGATGCCGCTGGCGATGGCGGCGCGGGTCAGGCCGTCGGTGAGGCCCGGCGCGACGATGAACTGGCTTCCGGCCTCGATGGCCTGATCGAGCTGGGCGGGGTTGAGGACGGTGCCCGCGCCGACGATCGCGCCGGAGACCTTGGACATGGCGCGGATGCAGTCGAGTGCCTGAGGGGTACGCAGCGTCACCTCGAGGACCGGCAGGCCGGCAGCGACCAGCGTCTCGGCCAGCGCTGCGGGATCGATGCTGCCGTCCAGCACCAGCACCGGGATCACCGGGGCAGCGGTCATCACCTCGTCGATGGTCATCCGTGGTCCCTGGCGAAGGCCGCGGCGGCGCCGAACAGGCCCGGCTGCGGATAGGTGATGAGCTTGACCGGCATGTCGTCCATCCGTCGCTCGAACCGCCCTTTGGCGATGAAGCGGTCACGGAAGCCCGAGCGCGGCAGATGGTTGGCGAGGCGGAGGCCGAGGCCGCCGCCGATGGCGACTGCCGAGGCGCCCTGCGCAAGCGCGAGGTCCCCCGCGACTGCGCCCAGCGCGAGGCAGAAGCGGTCGAGTGCGGCGGCGGCGAGGCTGTCGCTTCCGGCGAGCGCCGCAGTCCACAACTCCTTTTCATCGTGAAAGGCGGCCGGGCGGTTCTCCACGGTGGCGAGCGCTTCGTAGATGTTCATCAGGCCGCGGCCGGAGATCAGCCGCTCGACCGAGACTCGGCGGAAGCTGCGGCGGAGTTCGACCAGGATCCTGTCCTCGAGTCCGTCGAGCGGTGCGAAGTCGACATGGCCGCCTTCGGTTTCGAGCACGTCGTAATGGTCGTGCCGGCGGAGCAGGCCGGCGACGCCGAGCCCAGTGCCGGGGCCGAGGATGGTGATGACGCCGTCGGTCGGCAGTTCGCGCTCGGGGCCGCACAGGTGGGTAAAGGCGCTGCCGTCGAGTGCGGCGACGGCGTGGGCCACGGCGCCGAAATCGTTGACGATGGTGTAGCGGGTGGCGCCCAGCTTCTCGCCGATCAGCGCGGGCCGGATCACCCACGGATTGTTGGTGAGCTTGAGCAGCTCGCCGCCGACCGGGCCAGCAAAGGAGATGGCGAGCTCATGCGGCATGGGGCGGTCGATGCGGCGGCCGAATTCCTCCCACGCGGTCTGGAAGCTGGCATGCTCGGCGGTCTTGAGGGTGACCGGCTCGGACAGGGTCGTCACCCTTCCCTCGTCGATGGTCGCGAGCGCGAAGCGAGCGTGGGTGCCGCCAATATCGGTGGTGACGATCTGGCGGGTCATGCGGCCTCAAAGGCGGATTGCGGGGTGACGGCCTGCTGCATCTCGGCTTCCATCAGCGCGAGCATCGCGGAAGCCCCCCGCTCAGCATCGTCGCAGTCGCGGCGCATCAGCGCGAACAACTCACGGCCGGTGCCCTGCGGCGGTGGCGGCGAGGCGGCGGGATCGCGGGTGGAGAGGTCGATGCCGATCGCCTCCAGCGTGCCGTCATCGCCGGAAAGGCGAACCATGTCACCGTCGCGGAGGCGCGAGAGCGGGCCACCCCCAAGTGCTTCGGGCGAAACGTGGATGGCGGCGGGGACCTTGCCGCTTGCACCCGACATGCGCCCGTCGGTGACGAGCGCGACGCGGTGGCCGCGGTCCTGGAGCACACCCAGCGTGGGGGTGAGCTTGTGAAGTTCCGGCATGCCGTTGGCGCGGGGACCCTGGAAGCGAACGACGACCACCACGTCGCGATCGAGTTCGCCGTTGGAGAAGGCCGTCAGCACTTCGCCCTGATCGGAGAAGATGCGCGCGGGTGCTTCGATGGTCCAGCGATCGGGATCGACGGCGCTGGTCTTGAAGGTGGCGCGCCCGAGGTTGCCTTGCACCAGGCGCATACCGCCGTCGGGCAGGAAGGGCTGCGCGACCGTGCGGAGCATGGTGTCGTTGCAGCTTTCGCCAGCGTCGCGCCAGACGAGATTGTCGCCTTCGAGGTCGGGGTTGCCGTGCCACGCGGAGAAGTCGTCGGCGCCGGCGGTGACGAGGTCGGCGTGGAGCAGGCCCGCTTGCGTCAGCTCCCGCGCGACGAAAGCGGTGCCGCCGGCATAATGGAAGTCGTTCACGTCACCCGAGCCGTTGGGATAGACGCGCGCGATCAGCGGCACGGCGGCGGACAGCTCGTCGAAGTCCTGCCAGTCAATGCGGATACCGGCGGCGCGGGCGATGGCCGGCAGGTGGATGGCGTGGTTGGTCGAGCCGCCGGTGGCGAGCAGGCCGACCATCGCGTTAACGATGCTGCGTTCGTCGACGCACTCGCTGAGCGGCCGCTGCTTGTTGGCGGCCAATTGCGCGAGGCGGTGAACGGCGGCGCGGGTCAGTGCCTGCCGGAGGGAGGTGTTCGGCTGCACGAAGGCGCTGTTGGGGACGTGGAGGCCCATCAGCTCCATCATCATCTGGTTCGAGTTGGCGGTGCCGTAGAAGGTGCAGGTACCGGGCGAATGGTAGCTTGCGCTTTCGGACGCGAGCAGCTCGTCACGGCCGACCTTTCCTTCCGCGAAGAGCTGGCGGACGCGCTGCTTTTCCTTGTTCGGCAGGCCCGACGGCATCGGGCCGCCTGGCACCAGCAGCACCGGCAGGTGACCGAAGCGGAGCGCGCCGATCAGCAGGCCCGGCACGATCTTGTCGCAGATGCCGAGCAGGGCGGCACCTTCGAACATCCCGTGACTCAAGGCGACGGCGGTCGAAAGGGCGATGGTGTCGCGGCTGAACAGCGACAGGTCCATGCCGTCCTGCCCTTGGGTGACGCCGTCGCACATGGCGGGCACGCCGCCCGCAACCTGGGCGGTAGCTCCCACCTCGCGGGCGTAAATCTTCATCTGCTCGGGGAAGCGCGCATAGGGCTGATGCGCGGAGAGCATGTCGTTGTAAGCGGTGACGATGCCGATGTTGGGGCCCGCACGGGTGCGGATCCGGTCCTTGTCCCCTTCCGCGGCGGCGAAGCCATGGGCGAAGTTGCCGCAGCTTAAGCGCCCGCGGTTTATTCCCGCCTCCGCCTGCCGCGCCATCAGATCGAGATAGGCGCGGCGGGTCGGCCGGGAGCGCTCGATGATCCGGTCGGTGACGGCGGCGATGCGGGCATCGAGAGTCATTCGGAGAGCCAGTGGATGTCGATCGGCTGCTCGGCCTCGGCCAACACGCGGCCGATGGGGAGCTTGCTGCTGTGCCCGTCGGCGATCGCCTGTTCGAGCAGCGCTTTCTTCTTCTCGCCGGTGATGGTGATGAGGATGGCGCGGGCCGAGAGGATGGCGGCGCGGGTCAGGGTGACGCGGGCGACCGGTGCATCGGCTGGCATCGGATCGGGCATGACTCCGACCATTCGGCGGGCCTTGGGGGCGTTCAGGGCGTCCTCAAGGTCAGGACCGGCGAAAATGGAGGCGGTGTGGCCGTCCTCGCCCATGCCGAGCCAGACGAGGTCGGGCGGCCAGCGCAGGTCCTGGAGTTTGGCATCCGCCGAATTGCCGGCCAGCTTGTGGTCGGCGATCATCGAGGCGACCGGGAAGACCCGCGCACCCGTGCTGATGAAGCTTTGCGCGATCAGGCGGATGTTGCTGCGCTCGTCACTCATCTCGACCAGCCGATCGTCGGTCGGGATGATGGTGGTGTTCTTCCACGGCAGCTTGGCCTTGGCGAGCTTGGCGAAAACGGGCTTGGGTGTGTTTCCGCCGGGAAGTGCGATCAGGCAGTCGCCACGCGCGTCCACCGCCCTTTCGACGATGAAGCCGACATCCCCCGCGACCGCGTCGGCGAACTCGCCCGCGTCGTCATATTCCCACCATTCGGCTTCAATCATTCCAGCTCACTCCATCGCGTTCGGCCAGTGCAATCGCGGCGGAGGGCCCCCAGTTTCCGCTGCCGTAGCTACGGGGCTTGAGCCCGGCCGCGGTCCAGGCCGCGCGCACGCCGTCGATCCACTGCCATTGTGCCTCGACCTCGTCGCGGCGCACGAACAAAGTGGGGTCGCCTTCGATCAAATCCAGCAGCAATCGTTCATAGGCGATCCGGCGGCGGGTGTCGGCGAAGGCATCGGCCAGGCGGATGTCGAGCGGAACCTCGCGCAGGCGGATGCCGCCGCGGTCGAGGCCGGGCATCTTGGCCATCAGCTCGAGCGAGATATTCTCTTCGGGCTGGATTGAGATGACGAGCCGGTTCGGGACGGTGCGCGCGCCCTTCGCGGCGAACATCGAGTGCGGCACGTCCTTGAAGGTGATGACGATCTCGGTGCTTCGCTCCGGCATGCGCTTGCCGGTGCGCAGGTAGAAGGGAACGCCGGCCCAGCGCCAGTTGTCCACCTTCGCCTTCAGGGCGACAAACGTCTCGGTGTCGGACGGTCGGCCAAGTTCGTCGAGATAGGCGGGTACCGGCTTACCCCCGACGGCGCCCGCGCCATATTGGCCGGTGACGACCTGGGTGGCGACGTCGGCGGCGGTGATCGGACGCAGCGAGCGCAGCGCCTTCACTTTCTCGTCGCGGATGGCGGTGGCGTCGAAGCTGGCTGGCGGCTCCATCGCGACGAGCGCGAGCAGCTGGAGCATGTGGTTCTGGACCATGTCCCTGAGCGCGCCGGCGCCGTCGTAATAATCCGAGCGACCCTCAAGTCCGACCGTCTCGGCGACGGTGATCTGGACGTGGGCGATGTACTGGCTGTTCCACAGAGGCTCGAACAGGACGTTGGCGAAGCGCAGGGCGAGCAGGTTCTGGACCGTTTCCTTGCCGAGATAATGGTCGATCCGGAAGGTCTGCTCTTCGGGGAAGGCCTTGCCGACCGCGTCGTTGATCGTGCGGCTGGAAGCGAGGTCCGTGCCGAGCGGCTTTTCCAGCGCCATCCGGACGTTGGGGCCGGCGAGGCCCGCGGCCTCAAGATTGTCGATGGTCGGCTTGAACAACGAGGGAGCGGTCGAGAGGAAGATGGCGATGCCGGCCTGCCGGTTCGGGATGGCGGCGGCGAGGCGCTGGTAACCGGCGGCGTCCGTGGCATCCAGCTGGACGTAGCTGAGCCGCGCAACGAAGCGGGTGAGGACGGCGTCGTCGACATACTGAGCGCCGACATGTTCGGAAACGGCCTCGGCCGCATGCTGGCGGAAGGTTTCGTCCGTGCGTTCGGAGCGAGCGGTGCCGATGATCTTGAGATCGTCGGGGAGAAGCCCGTCGAGGTCGAGGCCGTAAAGCGACGGCAGCAGCATGCGCGCGGCAAGGTCGCCGGTGGCACCGAACAGGATCAGGGTCGAGACGGGCGAACGGTCGATCATGCGGCGAGCGCGGCCTTTGGGAGCCTGGCGAGCGCCTCGGCATGAGACGGGAAGTTGAGGGCGCAGCCGCCAACGAAGCGGTCAATGTTGGTCATGTCGATGGGCCTGACATCGCCGCCGGGCGGGCGCAAGCGCTCCGCGTCAGGATAATTGCCGTAGCCGCCAAGCAGACAATGCCAGCTCAAGGGCGGATAGATGT
Source organism: Sphingomonas sp. KRR8 (assembly GCF_023559245.1). NCBI lineage: Bacteria > Pseudomonadati > Pseudomonadota > Alphaproteobacteria > Sphingomonadales > Sphingomonadaceae > Sphingomonas > Sphingomonas sp. KRR8. The sequence goes on along the minus strand of NZ_CP097462.1, from coordinate 20,520 downwards.
CGGCGACGCCCTGTTCGTGGATCTCTTGGACCAGATCGGCGCCGGTGAACCAGGCGGTAATGATACCCTTGAGGCTATCAGACAGGCGGTCGTGGCTGGTCGCCTCGCGCCAATAGTCGGTGTCCCGGCGCTGTGCCGTTCGATAATGGCAAACGATATAATCGCGGATCCCTTCGAAGCGGCGGGCAATGGCGGAGTTGAAGCCGTCGCGATCCTGCGTGTCCCACGTGGCGACAAAGCCTTCGACCGTGGCGAGGACGATGTGGAGCGCGGTGGCTTCGAGCGGCTCGAGAAAGCCCTGGGAGAGGCCGACGGCGAGGCAGTTGCGAACCCAGCTGCGGGCCGTGCGGCCGCAGCGCATGGACAGGTGGCGGACCTCGACGTCGGGGGCGAGCCCGCAATGCTCGCGCAATTCGGCGGCGGCGGCATCGGGATTGATGAAGCGAGAGGAATAGACGTAGCCGTTGCCCGCCCGGTTGGTCAGTGGAATGTGCCAGATCCACCCGGCGCTCTTGGCGGTGGAGGTGGTCTGGGCCTTGGCTCCGCCAGCCGGGAGCGGCGTCGGCGTGACCACCGCGCGGTCGTTGAACAGATTGTCGGCGAAGCTGACGTGCGGCTCTTTCAGCGCGCCTTCGGTGATCGTCGCGCGGAAGCCGCTGGCGTCGAGGAACAGATCGGCTTCGAAGCGCCGCCCATCGTCGGCGAGGAGGGCGGCCACGTCGCCCACTTCGGTCAGTTCGACTTGCGCGATAGTGGCCGAGGCGTGGGTGACGCCGCGCGCAACGGCGATGTCGCGCAGAGTGGCGCCAACCAGGTGGGCGTCGAAGTGGTAGCCGTACCCGACCCTGAACGGGAAGTTGGCCGGAGCGAGCGGCGCTCGACCTTCGGCGGCGATGCGGCTGGCAAGGAAGAAGGCGTCGGGATGGCCCGGCGTGTCACGGCCGCTGCGCCGGGCATGCGCCGAGTAGAAGAATTTGGGCTCAGTGAAGCGGTCCACCTCCGTCGGGAAGGGGTGGAAATAATGGTCGAAGCCGGGCTTGTCCGACCAGCCGCGGAACTCGATGCCCGCCTTGTAGGTGGCGTTGCAACGGGGCATCCATTCGGCCTCGGGCACGCCGATCTTGTCGAAGAAGGCCTTGAGCTGCGGGGTCGAGCCTTCGCCGACGCCGATGATGCCGATGGCGGGACTTTCGATCAGGGTGATCGCCGTCCCCTCCCCGCCCCACTCGTGCTGAAGCAGGTTGGCGGCCATCCAGCCGGCGGTGCCGCCGCCGAGGATGACGATCCGGCGCGGCGCCGGGCGGCGGCTCACTTCTTCCAGTCCGCCAGCAGCCAGCCCCACATCTCCGGCAGGCGCGCGGCCCAGGCGTTCTCTTCATGCGCGGCGCCCTGGAAGACGCGGCTGCGGAACTCGGCGTCGGTCCAGCCGAGCTGCCTGAGGTCGGCGTCAACCGCGGTCTGGTAGGGCGCGTAGTTGGAATCGAGGGTCTCGGTGCCGTGGTCCATCCACAGCTTGCGGCCGCGCGGCGCCCCCATGCGGGTGGTGAGCCAGGCCGCCCAGTCGCGCTTGACGATGTCAGCAAGCTCGGGCCGGGCCTTGATCGTGTCGGGATCGACCAGCGGAATGTGGGTGGAGACCGCGGCGGCCTTGCCGAACACGTCGGGACGCTCACCGAGCAGGTAGATGCTGATGAGGCCGCCCATGCTGCTGCCGGTGGTGGCCGTGTATTTGGCTTGCGGGCGGGTGCGGTAGGTGCGGTCGATCAGCGGCTTCAATTCATCGGCGAGGAAGGCGACATAGCCGTCGCCCTGGAGCGGGCCGACCTTGGCTGCGATGCCCCTGGCGAAGACCGGATCGGCGACCTTGTCGGGGAAATAGCGCTGGTAGCGCCGGGGTCCCGGATGATCGATGCCGACGATGATGAAGGGCGCGACCTTGTGCGCAGCAATCAGGCCGAGCGCGGCCTTGTCGGCGGCCCAGACCTTGTTGAAGTTGGACCGCTTGGGGAAGAACAGGTTCTGCGCGTCGTGCATGTAGACGACGGGGTAGCGGCGGGCTTTGTCGCGGTCGTAGCCGGGCGGAAGCCAGGTCACGGTGTGGATAGGGCCGAACGCTCTGGAGGGTACGTCCGTCTCGACGAAGCGGCCGGTGTCGGGCGCGGCGAGCGCTGGGACGGCGAGGAGCAGCGCCCACAGGGTCAGGAGGAGCCGACGGATCATCGGCCGAGCCTCACGAAGCGGATCGCGAAGCCGCCGCCCGGAGCGATACGGATCGGCATGGTGTCGGCGGCGGTGACGGTGCGGCGTTCGATGACGATTTCCCTTGGATTGGTGCGGAAGTCGGCGGCATCGCCGTCGCGATAGATCTCGGCGCGATACTTCTTGCCCGCCTCGAGGAAGGAGAGCGGAAGGGTGAGGCGACGCTCCGTCTCGTCGGTGATGCCGCCCATGAACCAAGTCGGCTGGCCCCGCTCTTTCCGCGCGAAGACGGCATATTCGCCGACCTTGCCATCGATCATGCGGGTGTCGTCCCAGTCGACCGCCACGTCCTTGATGAACTGGAAGGGGCCGGGGTTGGCCTGGTAATTCTCTGGCAGGTCGGCGGCCATCTGAACGGGCGAGGCGATCACCACATAATAAGCCAGCTGGCGGGCGAGCGTGGATGGAATGGCGGTGTCGCCCTTGCCCTTGAGGCTGAGGATGCCTGGCGTGAAATCGAACGGCCCGCCGAGCATGCGGGTGAAGATCATCGCCGTGTCGTAGCTGGGCGGGTTCTTGGGCACCCCCCAGGCGTTATATTCCATCCCGCGCTGGCCTTCGCGACTGACCCAATTGGGGTAGGTCCGGCGAAGGCCCGTGTCCTTGATCGGCTCATGCGCGTCGATGGCGATGTGGCGCTTGGCGGCTTCGGTGACGACCAGCAGGTGATGGCGGCTCATGATCTGGCCTTCGTGCCATTCGAAGCTGATCCGCCCATCGGGCAGCCGCGCCTGAACGCCGCCGGCGTCCGCGACATAGCCGGTCTTCACCGTATCCTCGCCATAACGCTTGGCGAAGTCGAGGGCGGCGGGAAGCTGCGCCTCGTAATTGGCGATGTTGGCACTGGTTTCGTGATGGCCGATGAGGTGAACGCCCTTGGCGAGACCGTAGCGGCTGACCTCTGCAATATCGAAGTCGGCGGTCGGCTCGGCGAAGCGGAAGTCGCCGCCGGTGGCGAACCAGTCGCCATCCCAGCCCTCGTTCCAGCCTTCGACCAGCAGGCCGGTGAAGCCGTTGGCCGCGGCAACGTCGATCATCTTCTTGGCGTAGGCCGTGGTTGCGCCATGCTTGGGGCCGGTAGCCCAGGTCTGGTGATCAACATGCATCCCCCACCAGATGCCCATGTACTTGCGGGGTTTGACCCAGCTGACGTCGCCCAGCTTATTGGGCTCGTTCAGGTTCAGGAATTCGGCATTGGCGGCGTAGAGCGAGGGCGCGTCGGCGGTGATCAGGATTACCCGCCACGGAGTCTCGAACGGCGTGTCGCGGACCACGGCGGGGCCGCTCGACGAGGGGGTGAGCATCGCCTTGAGCTGCCGGCCCTGAACCCGGCCAATGTTCATTCCCGCATAGTCGATCAGCGCCGCTTCGTGGATGGCGAGGTGAAGGCCGCTCTTCGTCACCATGGTGAAGGGCGTCTGCGCCTGACCGATGCCGTCGATGGGCGTGTGGTTGTAGAGCTGTTCCTCGCGGTTGCTTTCAAACGCCGGGGACCACCAGGCATCGCCCGGTTCGGCGATGTGGAACTGGGTCAGCTCTTCGGTGATACGCGCGGTCTTGAGATTGGGCTGGCTCGGCAGCTCATAGCGGAAGGCAACCGCGTCGTTGAACAGGCGAACACGGACGCGGAGGAGGCGGCGGAGCTTGTCCTTCTCCTGGAAGGTGGCGGCCAGTTCGTTGTGATGGTCGCGGACGGTGCGCCATTCGCCCCACGGCTGCTGCCAGCTCTCGTCCTTGCTGCCCTTTTCGGCGGAGACGAAGGTGAAGTTGCGCAGCATCTGCGGCGCGTCAGCGACGAGGAAACCGAGGTGACTTTCGGTGATCACCGGCTGGTCGCCGCGGGTGACCTGGTATCCGATCCGGCCTTCGCCGTTGAGCACCAGCTGGAGCTTGATGCGGCCGTCGGGCGAGCTTGCCTCGGCAACGGAGGCGTTCACGACGTGATCCTGCGCAACTTGCGCGGCAGCGGGAACGGCGAACAGGAGCGCAACCAGCGCCAGCCAAGACTTCATCGGATTTCCTCGATCAGGGCGGCGTATGGGCCGAGCGCGTCGGCCAGCACCGGGCCGGTTTCGATCATCGCGCCATCGTGGCGGCGGAGCGGGACCTCGTCCGGCGACAGGTTGAAGGTGCAGCGGAGACGCTGGCCGTCGTGGACCCGCTCGAAACACAAGGTTCGATCGTCGGCGGTGATGGGCACGAACTCACCCCAGCGCAGCGCGGGCGAACCGTTGCGGAGCGCGAGAACACTGCGGGTGAAGGCGAGCATGCTGGCGGGATCGCCGTTCTGCCGGTCAACCGCAAGCCCGGCATGGTCGGGACCGAGCGGAAGCCAGGGCTCGCCAGTCGAGAAGCCATTCGCGTCATTCGCTTCGGCCCGCCACGGCATGGGCGTGCGCGCGCCGTCCCGGCTGAGTGTCTGCGGCCAGTTGGCGATCGCTTCGGGATCGCGCAGCCGCTCAAACGGGACGTCGACCTGGGTCAGGCCAAGCTCCTCCCCCTGGTAGAGGATGATGGTGCCGCGCAGGGAGGCGAGCAGCAGCATCTTCAGCCGCGTGAACTGGTCGCGGTGGTCGGGTGCGACCCAGCGCGACACGGCGCGAGGCGCGTCGTGGTTCTCGAAGGCCCAGCTGGGCCAGCCCGTGTCGGGCGCGGCCGGCCAGGCGGCGGCCGTGGCGGCGACGAGGCCGGGAGTGAGCGCGGGGGCGTAGAGGAAGTCGAACCCGTAGGCACTGTGCAGCCGGTCATCGCCGACGGTATATTCGTGCATCTCCGCCGCGGCGCGCTCGCCGCCAACCTCCGCCAGGGCGAAGCGGTCGCCATAGCTGTCGATCAGGTCGCGCAGCCGCTCGATGAAGCCGATCAGCGCCGGGTGCGACTGGTTGTGGATGTGCTGCTGGAAATCGAACGGACGAGTGCGCTTGGCCGGATTGGGAACCGGCGGATTATCGGTGAGCGCCGGGTCGTGCATCGCGAAGTTGATCGCGTCGAAGCGGAAGCCGTCGACGCCGCGGTCGAGCCAGAAGCGGGTGACGTCCAGCAACGCCTGCTGAACCTCCGGCAGGTGGCAATTGAGCTGCGGCTGCTCCTTGAGGAAGCTGTGGTGATAATATTGCTCGCGACGAGCATCCCAGGTCCACGATGGTCCGCCGAACACCGACTGCCAGTTGTTGGGGGGCGAGCCATCGGCCTTGGCATCGGCCCAGACGTACCAGTCGGCCTTGGGATTGGTGCGGCTGGAGCGGCTTTCCCGGAACCAGGGATGCTCGTCGCTGCTGTGCGAATAGACCTGGTCGATGATGACCTTCAGGCCCAGCTGGTGCGCCCGGGCAAGCAGTGCGTCGAAGTCGGCGAGACTTCCGAACAGCGGATCGACGGCGCGGTAATCGGCGACGTCATAGCCATAGTCCTTCATCGGCGAGGTGAAGAAGGGCGAAATCCAGATGCAGTCGACGCCGAGGCTGGCGACATGGTCGAGGTGGGCGGTGATGCCCTTCAAGTCCCCTACCCCGTCGCCGTTCGTATCGGCGAAGCTGCGCGGGTAGATCTGATAGATGGACGCGCCCTTCCACCAAGGCTCGGCAGCCTTTGTCGCCACCTTGGGCGCGGCGAGGTCAGCGGTTCGCATGGCAGATCGCAAAGCCGAGCGCCGGCAGGGTGATGCGCGCGCTGCCCGGCGCCTGGACGGCAGCGGGGCACTCGCCGGCGAGCTTAGTGAAGCCGCGCGTGGCGGTATCAAGCGCGACATTCCGGGTGATCGGCTGGTTCGCAGTGTTGACGAGGACGAGCACCTCGTCGTTGCCCGCCACGCGCGAGAAAGCGAGCAGGCCGGGCTTGTCCTCGGTCGCGCGAACGACGGTGACGCCCCGGCGCAGCGCCGGCTCCGAGGTGCGGATGGCGCTGAGCTGCGCGATCAGGCGATAGAGCGGGTGATCCGGCAGGAAGTTCTCCTGTGCGGTGCTGCGGTTCGAGCCGAGCAGCTTGTCCTCATTGTAGGTCGCGACCTTGGAGGCGAACAGCGGCTGGCGTGAGTCCTGGTCGCCGCCCTTGCCGACAAAGCCCTGTTCATCGCCGTAGTAGATGGTCGGAACGCCGCGGGCGGTGAGCATCAGGACGTGGCCCAGCATCACGCGCTTGAGCAGCTCGGCGTCGCTTGCCTGCGGCAGGGCGCGCTTGATGAACATGGCGAAGCGGCCGGCATCGTGATTGCCGATGAAGGTCGGCAATTGCTGCGCGCTGACGGGGCCGCCGTCGTAGAGGATGTCTTCCGCGAAGAAGTCGCGCCAGGCCTCGGTCCCGGCGGCTCCGGAGAGGGTCTTCACCGCTGTCACCCCGAATGCGAAATCGAGCACGGCGGGGAGCTTGTCGTCGCGGGTGTAGCGGGCGAGGCGCCCGGGCTCGCCACGGTCGTCGGCCACTTCGCCGAAGATGTGAAAGTTGGGAATGCCACGGGCCTTCGCGCGGGCAATCATGGCCGGCACGAACTGCCGCCAGAACTCCGGATTCACATGGCGGGCGGTGTCGATGCGGAACCCGTCGATGTCATAGCGGTCGATCCACGCGCCATAGATGTCGATGAACCCGGCGACCACGCGCGGGTGCTCGGTCATCAGGTCGTCGAGCCCGACGAAATCGCCAAGCCGCGAGGACTCGCCGGTGAAGGTCGAATTGCCGCGATTGTGATAGTAGATGGGGTCGTTCAGCCAGGCCGGAACCTTGACGTTCTTCTCGGCGGCGGGGACTTCGACCGTGTAGGCGTAGTTGGGGTCGGTCAGGCGCGCAAAATTGGCGGCGCTGCCGTCCTCTGTGCCAGCGAAACCGGAATTGATGGCGGCACCGGAAGGTCCGCCGCGGCGCTGGTATGGAAAGTCAGCGACGCTTCGGTACGGGCATTCCTGCTTGCCCTGGCATTCCTTGAACTGGATCACGTCCGCCGTGTGGTTGGCGATGATGTCCATGTAGACCTTCATGCCCCGTGCGTGAGCGGCGGCGACCAGCTCGGCGAAGTCCTGATTGGTACCGAGGTGCGGGTCGACCCGGGTGAAGTCAGTGATCCAGTAACCGTGATAGCCCGCGCTCTCCTGGCCGGGACCGCCCTGCACTGGCTTGTTCTGGAAGATCGGGCCGACCCAGATGGCGGTGACGCCCATGCCCTTTATGTAGTCGAGCCGCCGGATCAATCCCTTGAGGTCCCCGCCTTCGTAAAAGCCCTTGGCGGACGGGTCGAAGCCGGTGTGCAGGCGGTCGCCCTTGAGCCCGCCACGGTCGTTCCGCGGATCGGCGTTGTCGAACCGGTCGGGCAGCAGGAAATAGATGATCTCATCCTGCGGCAGCCGCGCGCGATAGTCGGCGGCGGCGGGCGCGGCAGGCTGTGCCGCCTGGACACCCGTGGCGAGGAGAGCGGCGGCGGCGGCAAGAAGCGCGCGAAGGATCAAGAGGTCGTCTCCGATGTGGTGCCGAGCATCGCCTTGATGAAAGCGCCGTGCGGCGGAAGGGCTTGCGCCTTGACCCGAGCCGACTTGGCGATGCTGCCGAGAAAGGGGCCGATATCCTCGCCGGGCACGTTATCGGCGAGCGGGGACCAGCCCGACGGTTCGATGCCCTGCCCCAGCATCACCTGGCCCCAACTGTCGTCAAGGAAGAGGTCGTCGGCTTCGCGCATGACCAGGCCGGACTGGCGGAACAGCGCGATCTTCTCGGCCAGCGAGTCCGGGATGGCCATCGCTCGGCAGTGATCCCAGAAGGGCTCTCCGTGGCGTCCGTTGGCGACATAATGGAGGACGAGGAAATCGCGGATCTGCTGCCACTCGACGTTGGTCAGGCGGTTGAACATGGCGCGCGGGGTAGCAAGGTCGGAAAAGTCGTTCGGAAGCAGGTTGAGCAGGCGGCCAAGGCCTGACTGGACGAGGTGGATACTGGTGGACTCCAGCGGCTCCATGAAGCCGGCGGAGAGGCCGAGCGCGACACAATTGTGCGCCCATGGCTGGCGGCGGTGCCCGGTCGTGAAGCGGATCGGGCGCGGGTCGCCGAGCGCCTTGCCCTCGAGGTTGGCGAGCAGGAGGTCGGCGGCGTCGTCCTGGCCCATGAAGGCGGAGCAGAAGACGTGGCCGTTTCCGGTACGAGACTGCAGCGGAATGCGCCATTGCCAGCCGGCAGGCCGCGCGATCGACTGGGTGTAGGGACGCAATGTGGCGCCGTTCTCGCACGGCACGGCCAGAGCGCTGTCGCAGGGAAGCCAGTGCGACCAATCGTCGAACTCGACCGCGAGCGACTTGCCGAGCAGCAGGCTGACGAAGCCGGTGCAGTCGATGAACAGGTCGCCCGGGACGGTCCGCTCGTCGCTGATGCGGAGGGCATTGATGTCGCCGGTCTCGCCGTTACGGACGACCTCTTCGATCTTGCCTTCGACACGGGTGACGCCGCGTTCCTCGGCGTAGCGGCGGAGCAGCTTGGCCAGCAGGCTGGCGTCGAAATGGTAGGCGTAGGGGAGCGGTTCGGCCCGGTCGTTAGCCTGCGATAGCGAGAAGCCGCCAGAGCGCGCGGCCTGCACGTTGGCGCTGTAGGCGCCGAAGTCCTCCACTTGGCCAAGCGCCCTGCCGCGCAGCCACAGCTGTCGGAAGGGGATGAGGCCGACGCCGCGTCCGGTGGAGCCGAAGGAATGAATGTAGCTGTGCGCCGGATCGCGCCAGCCGACAAATTCGATCCCAAGCTTGAAGGAGGCGTTGGTTTCGCGAACGAACTCGGCCTGGTCGAGACCGAGGCCGACCAACAGATTGTGGATCTGCGGAATGGTGGCTTCGCCGACCCCGACCGTACCGATGGCGTCGGATTCGACCAGCGTGATCGAGCAGGCGTCACCAAGGAAGCGCGCGAAGGTCGCGGCCGCCATCCAGCCGGCCGTTCCCCCGCCGGCAATCACGATCTCGGCAGGTTTACGCACCGGCAAGTCCTCCAGCGTTCGACGGTCCCGGCCCGAGGATAGGCCGGGACCGTCGCTTAGCCATCAGAACTTGTACGTGAAACCGGCCAGGAACCGGCGCCCGTAGGTCTGATACTTGAGCCAGGCGTTGGGAACGGCAAGGCCGTTGATTTGCGCCAGGGTCGCCTGCCGCTCGTCCGTCAGGTTCTGGCCCTGCAGATAGAGCGAAAGGCCGTGCAGGCTCGAGTTCGCCGGGAAGTCATAGCCGACCTGCGCGTCATAGACGGTCTCCGCCAGCACCGCCTGACGATCGAGGCCACCGCTGAACAGCGAGAAGTCGCCCAGGAAGCTCGAGCGATAACGCATCGAGCCGCGGAGGTTGAAGCCGTACCGCTCATAGAAAGCGGTAAGGCTGCCGACCCACTTCGAGTAGCCCGGAATGGCCTGCTCCTGCCCAGCTGCGTTCATCGCCTTGGTCTTGGAATAACCAAGGCCGCCGGTGATGCCGAAGCCTTCCAGCGCCGGGGTGAAGACGTCGAACGGCAAGGTCGCCGCCAGCTCCGCACCCGCGATGTGACCACCCTTGGTGTTCACCGGGCCGCTGAACACGCCGATCGGCGAGCTCGGCACCAGACCCGGCGGCTTGGGGAAGCCCGAATAGTCGAAGTTGGTGACGTTGGCGCTCGGATCGATGTAGTCGATCAGGTGCTTGTAATAGAGCTGCAGGGCGACATAGCCCTTGGTCGCGAAATACTTCTCGAACGAGAGGTCAACCGCAGCGGCCTTGTAGGGGCGAAGCAGCGGGTTGCCGCCGCCGCCGGTGTAGATCGGCGGGTTGTAGGCCGGATTGTAGCTGAAACCGACGATGTTGTTCATGTCAGGCAGGCGCGGACGCATCATCTGCTCGGACGCCGCGAAGCGCACGACCAAGCCATCGGCCGAACGGAAGTTTAGGTTGAGGCTCGGCAGGACCATCCAGAAGCTGTTCTTGATGGTCGGGTTGATCGCGCCCTGCGAGGTGATTCCGGTGTGGATCGCCTGAACACCCAGGTTGCCGGTCAGCGTGTTGCCGTTGCCCAGGTCATGGTCGAAGTTCGCCATGGCGTAGGGCGACCAGACGTTCTCGCTGATGTTGTACGCCTGCGAGTTGCCGAAAGTGTTGGCGTTGTAGACCAGGATGCCGCCAGGCACGAGCGTGCGCGGATCGTAGGACAGGATCGGGCCAAAGCCGCGATCGAGCTGCACCGGGGTCAGCAGCAGGTTGCTTGGGATAGCGATCGAGCTGGCGCCATTGGGCGGCGACAAGACCGCTTCCTGCTGCGTCAGGTTCTTCTTGCGATAGGTGTGATCGACGCCGACCTTGATCGACCGGACGAAGCCGCCGATGTCCTGTTCGACCTCAGCGCGTGCTTCCTTGAGGTCGTCGCGGCTGCGGCGGATCTTGTCGTAGCCGGCCTGGATCGGGCTTCCGGACCACCCCTCCACGTCGGTCAGCACCAGCGCGGGGTTAGCGCCGTTGAAGCTGCTGGTGAACAGAAGGGCGTTATTGTCGGTGACGGTGTAGCCGAAGGTGCCGCCGTAGCTGGAGACGGGTAGCGGGTTGCCGGCCTGGTCCGTGGTCGGCAGGTTGCGGCCAAGACCGGCGGTAGTCTCAAGCCGGTCCTGATTACGGTCGGTGCGCGACCAGCTCAGGTCGATGAAGGCGCGGGTGCCGTGGAAATTGTCCCACTTGAGGTTGCCGGCCAGCGCATAGGTGTTGTTCTTGTTGTCGGTGGCGTAGTTCTCGATGAGCGGACGGCCTGTCCAGGTCGCCGAGGTGACGAGGCCGCCGGCGCCCGCCGCGCCGCCGCCAAGCGGCGTCGACTGGAAGCTGGTGACGGTCGATCCGCAGCACAGGATCGGCATCTCGAAGCCCTTCTGGTCGAGCTTCTCGTTGAAGTGCGAGTAGAAGCCGTCGACGGTCAGGGTGAGGTTGTCGGTGAACTTGGCCTGCACCGTGCCGTTAAGACCAAGGCGCTTCAGCCGCGAGGCTTCCGACCAGGTCTTGACGCCGCTGATGCCATAGTTGTTGCCGCCGTAACCGCCATACCCCCAGGCGTTCCAGTCGTGGGTTTGGTAAGGCTCGTCCGAGTAGGCCGCCGACAGCGCCACGCCGAGACGGTCCTGGGCGAACTGGTCAACGAAGGTGCCATAGACCCGATAGCCCTTGTCGGTGACGGTCGGGATGACCTTCTGGTCGACATAGGTACCGCGCGCGCCGACCGCGATCACCGGCTTGCGGTAGTCGAGCGGGCGGATGGTGCGAAGGTCGATCGAACCGACAAGGCCACCGGCCGTGTGATCGGCCTGCGCGGTCTTGTAGACGTCGACGCCGGCGAGGATCTCCGACGGGAACTGGTCAAATTCGACGGCGCGGCTGTCGTTGGTGGTCGTCTGCTCGCGCCCGTTCAGGGTGGTGGTCGAGAAGTCCGGACCAAAGCCGCGGATGGAGATGATGTTGGCGCGGCCGTTGCTGCGCTGGGCGGCGAGGCCCGGCAGGCGGGCGATCGACTCACCGATGGAGTTGTCGGGCAGCTTGCCGATGTCCTCGGCGCTGACGGATTCCACGACGGTCTCGGACCGCTTCTTCTTGGCGGTGGCGGACTGAAGGGCGGCGCGGAAGCCGCGAACCACGATGACCGAGCCTTCATCGGCGGGCGGCGGAGCGCCGGCAGTGTCCTGGCTGGCGGCACCGGTGATGGTGGGCGTCGCGTCCTGCGCGGCGGCGGGGCTTGCGGCCAGCGCCAGTGCGACGCCAAGCGCCAGCGGGCTCGCCGCGCTGCCAAAGCGCCGCAGATTCAGGTTGGATGTCACGTTTCTTCCCCTCCAGACGGCGCGCTCATGCAGGATTGCGGCCGGTAAGTTCCTCCAGGGCAGACCGATGGTCAGCCTCCAACCGTAACTTACCAGCCATATTCAGGAGCGAAACGGAGCGGCCGCGCTATACATACGTATTCAAGCGGCTACAGTGCGGCTTGGATGTCACAGCGGCGGCCAACTTCATTCGATATCGCGGCTTTGGCGGGTGTTTCCCAGCCAACCGTGTCGCGCGCCTTGTCCGGAAATCCGGCTGTCAGCGCCGAGACCCGCGCCCGAGTCTTCGCCGCCGCCGAAAAGCTCAACTACAAGGTCGACAAGAATGCCTCCGGCCTGCGGCGGCAGCAGGCGCGGACTCTGGCGGCGCTGTTCTTCGAGGACCCCACGCCCGACGAGACGCTGATCAATCCCTTCTACCTGTCGATGCTGGGATCGATGGTGCGGGCCTGCGCCGCGCACGGCTATGACCTGCTGATCAGCTTCCAGCAGCTGTCCGACGACTGGCACGTCGATTATGAGGACAGCCGCAAGGCCGACGGGCTGATCCTGCTGGGCTATGGCGACTATACGCTGCACCGCCCGCGGCTGGAGCAGCTGGTGCGGCACGGGACGCACTTCATCTGCTGGGGCAATCCGCGTGCGGCGGAGTTCGGCGCGGTGGTTGGCTGTGACAATGAGCAGGGTGGATTTGACGCGACGCGGCACCTGATCAAGGCTGGCCGGCGCCGGATCGCATTCATCGGCACGGCGACCGAGGCCTATCCGGAGTTCCTGGAGCGGCACCGCGGTTACGTCCGGGCGCACCAGGACGCCGGATTGCCGGTGGACGAACAGCTATGCGTTCCGGCCGGGCCGAGCGAGGCGGAAGGCCGGTCGGCGATGGCCGAGCTGCAGCGGCGTGGCGCCCTGCCCGACGGGCTGTTTGCCTCATCCGATCTGGCGGCGATCGGGGCGATGCACGCGCTTCAGGAACAGGGAGTGGTGGTTCCGCGCGATGTGTCGGTGGTGGGCTTCGACGATCTGGCGGCGGCGGGCTATGCCAACCCGCCGCTGACCACCGTCGCCCAGGACGCACGCGCGGCCGGCAAGGCGCTGGTCGAAGGACTGATCGCCAGCATCGATGAGCGCGGAATTACCAGCCAGCTGCTGCCCGGCACCCTCAAGGTACGGGGCAGCAGCCTGCCTTAGAAGGCTGCGCGGTGCCGGGCGCACCACATGCCGAAGCCAGCGATGACGAGGTAGCAGAGGGCCGGCAAGGTCAGCGCGGCGGCGAGACCGATCCTATCGGCCATGGCGCCGTAGATGGCGGGAATGATCGCCCCGCCGGCAATGGCGACGTTGATGATGCCCGACCCGTCCGCTGCCTTGGGCCCGAGCTCTTCGCAGGCAAGGCTAAAGATTGTCGGGAACATGATCGAGTTCATGAGGCCAATAGCAAGCAGGGTGTAGGCCGCGACATTGCCGCTCGTGTTGGCGCTGATCAGAATGAGGGTAATGGCGCCGATGGTATTGAAGGTTAGCACCTTGCCCGGGCTGACCACGCGCAGCACGGCGGAGCCGATGAAGCGGCCTATAAGCGCGCCGCCCCAATAAAGCGGGATGAGCTTGCCGGCCGAGAGGTCCGTCAGGCTGAGGACGCTAGGCTGCTTGAGATAGCTGACGATGAAGCTGCCGATGGCGACTTCGGCACCAACGTAGAGGAAGATGCAGGCCGCACCCCAACCGAAGCGGGTGCCCTTCAGAAGAGCCAGGCCGTCAGCAAGGCTGCTCGGCTCGTGCCGTTCACCCTTTAGGTGATTGCGGAACAGCCAGACGGCGCCGGCCACCACCGCGAGCGCGACGGCGAGGCCGAGATAGCCGCTGACGATCGCCTGCGTTTCGTTGGTCCGATAGGCGTCGAGCGCCGGGCCCGACAGTTCCTTGGCGCTGAGGCTCGCCAGGCCGCCCAGGATCAGGATCGAGCCGAAATAAGGGAAAATGGTGGTGCCAAGCGAGTTGAACGCCTGGGCAAAGGTAAGCCGGCTGCTGGTCGTTCGCGCCGGTCCAAGCAGGCTGATCAGCGGGTTGGCGACGATCTGCACCAGCACCACGCCTGCGGCGAGGATGAAGTAAGCGAACAGGAAAAGGGGGAACAGCGCTGAGCGGCTGGCCGGAATGAACAGAAGGCAGCCGACCAGCATGGTCACGAGCCCGGCGAGTGCACCGCGCATGTAGCCGATCCGCTTGACCAGGCGAGCGCCGGGAATGCCGACGACCGCGTAAGCAATGAAGAAGCAGAACTGGACCAGGCTGGCTTCGAAGAAGCTCAGCGTGAACAGCTCCTTCAGCTTGGGGATGATGACATCGTTGAGGCTGGTGATGCCGCCGAAGATGAAGAAAAGCGCAAAGACGAAATAGCGCAGTTCCGGCGCGTCGGTGTGGCCGCTCGCGGACGCTGAATCTTCCCCCGCCCCAATCGGCGATACGTGAGCCACGGCCATATTGAATTCCCCTCTCCTGCCGGACGCTAGGCGTTTCGCCCGCTTCCTGTCACCTGTGAATACCTATGCTGCTGCAATGCACAACTCACCTGCGCCCTTGGCAGTGGCGCGCTTCTTGGCCAGCGTATGACAGAAGAATGGCGGGAGGAAAGCGTCGGTGGATCAGATGACGGGTATGACGGAGAAGCCGCGGCTGAACTGGGCGGGGCTGTGGAACTTGTCGTTCGGCTTTTTCGGCATCCAGATCGGCTTCGCGCTGCAGAACGCGAATATGAGCCGGGTTTTCCAGTCGCTGGGCGCGAAGGTCGAGGAATTGCCGGCCTTGTGGGTCGCGGCGCCGCTGACCGGCCTGCTGGTTCAGCCGATCATTGGTTTCCTTTCCGACCGCACTTGGCTGGGCAGGTTCGGGCGGCGTCGACCCTATTTCGTGGGAGGTGCCTTGCTCGCCGCACTGAGCCTTGTCCTGATGCCCTTCAGCCATATTCTGCTGATGGCTGGCCTGCTGTTGTGGACGTTGGATGCGAGCCTCAACATCTCGATGGAGCCCTTCCGGGCGTTCGTTGGCGACGTACTCAGAAAGGATCAGCATACTGCCGGCTATGCCGTGCAGACCGCCTTCATCGGGGCCGGGGCAGTGGCGGGGTCAATCTTTCCCTACCTGCTCGAGCACCTGGGCGTCGCGAACGAGGCGCCCGGAGGCGGAGTGCCGCCGACGGTGCAGTGGAGCTTTTGGACAGGCGGTGCAGCACTACTGGTGGCGGTGATCTGGACCGTGTTGAGCACGCGGGAATATTCGCCCGACGAACTGCGAGAGTTCGGCGAGCCGGTTGGACACGAGGGCGGCGAGGACACGGTGCGCCTCCTTGCGAGCCGCAGCTTCGGCTGGTGTTTGGGCTGGATTGCGGCAGGAGCAGTGGTGATCTTCGGCACCCGTGAATTTGCGCTACAAAAAGAAGTCTACCTCCTGGGCGCTCTTCTGGCCGGTTATGGCATGCTCAGCGCTTTGGCGATCGGCCTGGTCCGACAGGGCCGCAGTGCAGGGATGCTCGCCAGCATCGTTGGTGACTTTTCCGGCATGCCTCCGGTCATGAAGAAGCTGGCACTGGTGCAGTTCTTCACCTGGTCGGCGCTGTTTATCATGTGGACATTCACGACACCGGTGGTCGCCCAATATTTCTTCGACACGACGGACAGCAACAGCAAGGCCTTCCAGGATGCGGGAAACTGGGTCGGCGTTCTTTCGGCGGTTTATAATGGCATCGCTGCTGTCGCGGCTCTGACCCTTTTACCATTTCTGTCGCGCAAAATTGGAAAGGTGCGGACTCACGTCTTCGGGCTGCTTTGCGGCGCAGCGGGGTTTGCCAGCCTTTTCATCCTGAGAACGCCGAACCAGCTTATTTTCGCCCAGATAGGGATCGGCATAGCATGGGCGTCATTGCTCGCCATGCCCTATGCGATCCTCGCCTCCAGCCTGCCGCAGCGGAAGCTTGGCATCTACATGGGGCTGTTCAACGTGTTCGTGGTGGTGCCGCAGCTGCTGGTGGCGACGGTAATGGGTTCGATCATGAAGGCGTTCTTCCCCGGGCAGCCGATTTGGACCATGGCGTTCGCGGCCGGGACGCTGGTGCTGGCTGCCTTGGCGACGCTGAGGGTGCGGGAGAATGCGCCCGCCGTGTGACAAAAGGTTCATGGCTGGACCAAGGTCCACCTGTGGAACTTTGTCGCGCAAGCGAACTTGAAGCGGGGCGCTCGACTGCGTAGCCCTTCGTCGAGCGTCGCCGCCCGTCCGCCGATCCGCAGGTTGGCGGACGAGGGGCTGACGCCCAAGTGCCCCCTCCCCTTCCGGTACGATCTTCTCCATGAATGAACGAATGACGGCACGGCCGCTGCGGCTTTCGGTCAAGGTGGCGGGCCACCCGACCCCAACGGCAGCGCTGGCGTGCTTGCTGATGTTTAGCGCGGCGCTGGCTGGCTGCGGCAATGCGTCCCGGCAGGCCGGTGGCGCGGGTGGGCGCGGCGGTCCTGGCGGGCCGGGCGGCGGGCCGAAGGAAGTTGGTTTTGTGGTCGTCCAGGCCGAGAATGTGCCGGTCGTGAACGAGCTTGGCGGGCGCACGGTCGCGTTCGAGACGTCGGAAGTGCGGCCGCAGGTGACCGGGCTGGTGCAGCGCCGGTTGTTCACCGAAGGCAGTTTCGTCCGGCAGGGACAGCCGCTCTACCAGATCGACGCGCGGCTTTACCGGGCTGCGGCCAATCAGCAGCAGGCCAATGTCGCCAACGCCGAGGCGGCGGCCGACGCGGCCCGGGCGCGCGCGGCGCGGTACAAACCGCTGGCGCAGATCGAGGCAGTCAGCCAGCAGGATTATACCGACGCGGCGGCGCAGGCGCGGCAAGCGGCGGCGCAGGTCCGGCAGAACCAGGCCGCGCTCCAGACGGCGCGGATCAACCTCAACTTCACCACCATCCGGGCGCCGATCAGCGGCAGGATCGGACGCAGTCTGTTCACGCAAGGTGCGCTGGTCAGCAACAGCCAGGCCGATCCGCTGGCGGTGATCCAGAAGGTCGACCCCATCTATGTCGATATCCAGCAATCGAGCGCGGCGCTGACCACCTTGAAGCGCGCGCTTGCGACCGGCGGCGCGACCCCCGGCAGCACGCAAGTGCGCCTGAAGCTCGAGGACGGCAGCGACTATGGCTACACCGGCACCGTCCAGTTCAGCGAAATGATGGTCAACGAAGCGACCGGCACGGTGACCTTACGGGCGCGTTTCCCCAATCCGCAGGGCACGCTGTTGCCGGGCATGTTCGTCCAGGCCAGCTTCATTCAGGCGGTGACCCCGAACGCCATCCTGGTGCCGCAGCAGGCGCTTCAGCGCGAGCTTGGCGGCGAGGCGTTCGTCTTTATCGTCGGACCCGGCAACAAGGCCGTGCGGCGGAGCGTCAAGGCCGAGCGGACCTACGCGAGCAGCTGGGTGGTGACCGGCGGACTGAACCCCGGCGACCGGATCATCACGCAAGGGCTCGCCAACCTGCGCGAAGGCGCGCCGCTGAAACCGGTGGCGGCAAGCACGCCCCAGAAGATTGCACCGCGCCCGCCTGGTCAGGGTGGCGGCGGCGCTGCCGGCGGGCGTGGCGGCGCGGGGGGCGGCCGCTAGGGCATGTCCAGGCTGTTCATCAACCGGCCGATCTTCGCCTGGGTGCTGGCGATCATCGTCATGCTGGCCGGCATCGGCTGCATTACCCTTCTGCCGGTCGCGCAATATCCGGACGTCGCCCCGCCCCAGGTCAACATCCGCGCGACCTACCCTGGCGCCAACGCCCAGACGGTCGAGAACAGCGTCACCCAGATTATCGAGCAGCAGCTGACCGGCCTCGATGGGCTGCTGTATTTCTCTTCCACCTCAAGCTCGCGCGGGTCGGTCAGCATCTCGGCCACTTTTGCCAAGGGGACCAATCCCGACACTGCGCAGGTGCAGGTCCAGAACCAGGTCCAGCAGGCGGTCAGCCGACTGCCCCAGCAGGTCCAGCAGCAGGGCATCCGGGTCACCAAATCGAACGCCGACTTTTTGTTGATTGTCGCGGTCTACGATCCGACCAACCGGCTGACCAACATCGACGTGTCCGACTATTTGACGTCCAACATTCAGGACCCGCTTTCGCGCATTCCGGGTGTGGGCGACGTCAACGTGTTCGGAAGCCCCCGCGCCATGCGCATCTGGCTCAATCCGGCGCGCCTGGCGGCGGTGTCGCTGATGCCGCAGGACGTGATCGCCGCCATCCAGAACCAGAACACCGAGGTGGCGGCCGGGGAGGTGGGCAGCCTTCCCACCGCCGGGTCGCAGCTGCTCAACGCCACGGTCACCGCCCAGTCCCGTCTGCAGACCCCGGAGCAGTTCGAGAACATCATCCTCAAGACCCAGCCGTCGGGTGCGACCGTGCGGATCGCCGATGTCGCGCGGGTGGAGCTTGGTGCCGAGAACTACAATGCGGTGATCCACGTCAACGGCCATCCCGGCGCGGGCATGGCGGTGAGCCTGGCGCCGGGCGCCGACGCGCTCAAGACCGCCGACCTGGTAAAGGCGCGGATGACCCAGCTGGCGACCGGTTTCCCCAGCAATCTGAAGCATACCTACGCCAACGACACGACGGCCTTCATCAAGCTGTCGGTCGACGAGGTGGTGAAGACGCTGCTCGAGGCGGTCGTGCTGGTCGTGATCGTCATGTTCGTGTTCCTGCAGAGCTGGCGGGCGACGCTGGTTCCCGCGATCGCGGTGCCGGTGGTGCTGCTGGGCACCTTTGCGATTTTCTACCTGGCTGGTTTCAGCATCAACACGCTGACCCTGTTCGGACTGGTGCTGGCGATCGGACTGCTGGTCGATGACGCCATCGTGGTGGTCGAGAATGTCGAACGCCTGATGGAAGAGAATCCGGGGATGAGCCCCAAGGATGCGACCATCGAATCGATGAAGGAGATCCAGGTAGCGCTGGTAGCGATCGCGGTGGTGCTGTCGGCGGTGTTCCTGCCGATGGCTTTCTTCGGCGGTTCTACGGGGGTCATCTACAAGCAATTCTCCCTGACCATCATCAGCTGCATGGTGCTGTCGGTGCTGGTGGCGCTGATCCTGTCGCCGGCCATCACCTCCACCCTTCTCAAGGCACGCAAGAAGCCGGAAGAGGAAGCCGCCGAGCGGCACGACGCCAACCGGTTCATGGCGCTGACCCACCGCTTCCAGGACTGGTTCAACCGCACCTTCAGCCGGGGGGTCGACCGCTACGAAGGGGCGGTGAAGGCGGTGATCGCGCGCGGCGGTGGCTCGCGTTGGGAGTCTATGGGATCGTTTGCGTGGTGCTGGTGGTGCTGTTCTTCGGCTTCCGTCGAGCTTCCTCCCGACCGAGGACCAGGGTGCGGCGAGCATCCAGTTCCGCCTGCCCGCCGGCGCGACCCAGCAGCGGACGCTGGAAGTGCAGAAGGGCATTGAGGATTATCTCAACAAATATGAGGGCAAGAACCTCGCGACCGTCTTTACGGTCGCGGGCGGCGGTGGCGGCGGTGGCGCGACCGGCCAGAATACCGGCCAGGGCTATATCAACCTGGCGCCCTGGGATGAGCGCAAGGGCAAGGAGAATGGCGCGGACGCGATCGTCGCGCGCGCGTCGGGCGCTTTCCGCGGATTTCGCGATGCCCAGGTGTTCGCGCTGGTGCCCGGCGCCATCCGCGGACTTGGCCAGTCGAGCGGCTTCACCATGGAGCTGCAGAATTCGAGCGGGATGAGCCGCGACGCCTTTGCGGACGCGCGCGACCAGCTCCTCGCCGCCGCCAACGCCGACCCGAAACTGACGGGCGTGCGCCTGTCCGACCTGCCCGAAGTTGCCCAGCTGGACATCAACGTCGACCAGCAGAAGCTGACCGCACTCGGGCTCAACCAGGGGGACGTCAACAGCACGCTGGCGACGGCCTGGGGCGGGCGGTACGTTAATGACTTCATCGACAAGGGCCGGGTCAAGCGGGTCTACGTCCAGGGCGACGCACCCTATCGCAAGGACCCGTCGGACCTCAGCCAATGGTATGTCCGAGGGTCAGGCGGGCAGATGTCGCCCTTCTCCGCTTTCGCTGCAACCTCGTGGGACACCGGCCCTTCGAGCCTGTCGCGCTTCCAGGGAGTGCCCGCCGCCGAGTTCCAGGGCCAGGCCGCGCCCGGCGTCAGCTCGGGCGAGGCGATGGACCGGATGGCGCAGCTGGCGGCTCAGATACCGGGCACCAGCGTGGCCTGGGCCGGCGCTTCCTATCAGGAGCGGCTGTCGTCGGGACAGGCGCCGCTGCTGTACGGACTGTCGCTGCTGGTCGTCTTTCTGTGCCTGGCGGCGCTGTACGAGAGCTGGTCGATACCGGTCGCGGTGCTGCTGGTCATTCCGCTGGGGCTGGTCGGCGCGAGGCGGGGGATCATCGCAGTAACCCTGCGCGGGCTGGAAACGACGTCTACCTGCAGATCGGGCTGCTGACGACCATGG